>DASRFY010000213.1:0-28403 GCA_035651315.1 Burkholderiales bacterium | reverse complement strand
AGAGCACGACGCGGCGGGATTGATTTTGTGCCCGGCATTCGATACGCCGACTGAGTTCGTGGCGCAGATCCAACGGACCGGCGTCCCGCTGGTGATCGTGATTCGCCCGCCCTCGGGCGGCGGCGCGTTCGACTACGTGGGCGCAGATCACGAGCGCGGAACCTTCGAGGCGACGCGGCACCTGATCGAGCGGGGACACCGGCGGATCGCCTTCCTGGGTCGGATCGGCGGCGGTCCGGTGTATGAACATCGCCGCATCGGTTTCGAGCGGGCAATGCAAGATCATGGACTGGCGGTGGCATCGGAGTGGATCGTCAGCATCCCGCCCACGCGGGAGGGTGGCCGGGAGGGGATACGCCAGGTATTGACGATGAATTCCCGGCCGACTGCAGCGGTTTGCTACAACGACGTGGTCGCCTTCGGAGCGCTCGGCGAACTGGGCGAGCAGGGACTCGCTGCCGGCAAGGACTTTGCGATTACCGGCTTCGACGGCGTGGCGGCGACCGCGCATTCGAATCCGCCGCTGACCACCGTAGATGTCCGCCCGGGCGAGCTCGGCGCGACGGCCGCTGACGCGCTGCTCAAGCGGCTTGCCGATCCGACTGCGCCGCCGCTGCGCCATATCGCCGAACCGAGGCTCGTGGTACGCCAGTCTTCCGGGCCGCCTGCCGGATGAGCGGCGCGCGGACCAGGGCACGGACGGCGGGGCGTGAGCTGGCCGTCCAGCAACTGCAGGCTCTGCTCCGCGAGGAAGCCGAGCTGCAGTTTGCAGAATTCACCAACGACACCGCGCTCGCGCTCGGAATGGCGTTGGTCGAGGCGGCGAAAACGCAGCACAAGGCGGTCACCATCGACATCTGCCGCAACGGGCAGCAACGCTTCCATTGCGCGCTCGCCGGCGCGTCGGCCGATAACGATGCCTGGATCCGGCGCAAGAACAATGTCGTGAACCGCTACGGCCACAGCTCGCTCTGCGTCGGCACCGAGTTTCGCGCCAGAGGCACGACCTTCGAGGATGCCTCGCGTCTCGATATCGACCGCTACGCGGCGCATGGCGGCGCTTTCCCTGTCATCGTGCGCAACGTCGGCGTGGTGGGCACCGTCACCGTGTCGGGACTTCCCCAGCTCGAAGATCATGCGCTGGTGGTCGGCGTACTGCGGCAATTTCTGTCGAAACCCTGAGCCCGATTCCGCGAACACCTGCTTGCAGCGAAGCAGTCCATTGGTTATCTTGAAGGCCGGGGAGATGGCATTCCTCCTTAAACGCCGCGAGGCTGTTGATGCCTGTTGGATTCACCGGGGTCGCGGTGTACAGCTAGGCATTGCGCCTGCAATTCCATCAGCAACCCCCGACCAAGAACCGCAAACAAGGGGGTTTGCATGTCGGCAGTCAGTTGGATCGCCGTGGGCGGCGGCGCGGCCCTCGGCGCGTGGTTGCGCTGGGGTCTGGGAATCGTGCTCAATCCGGTATTCCCCACGCTTCCGTTCGGTACTCTCGCCGCCAATCTCATCGCGGGTCTGATCATGGGCCTCGTGATGGAGTTCAGCGCGCGCCATGCGTCGCTGCCGCCGGACGCGCGGCTCCTGATTACCACCGGTTTTCTCGGCGGCTTGTCCACTTTTTCCACGTTCTCCGCGGAGTCGGTGACGCTGTTCCTGCGCCGGGAAATTCTGTGGGGCGTGATTCACATGTCCTCCCACCTGGTCGGGTCGCTGGCGCTCACCCTGCTTGGCATCTACCTGGTTCAGTTCCTCTTCGGTACGGAGGCCGCATGAAGGGCACTTACCTCAGGTTCTACATGCACGAGAACCGCAAGTACCACCACATCCTGCTCTACGAGTGGCTGCTCGAGGAGGCGAAAAAGATCGGTATCGGCGGCGGGTCGGTATTCCGCGGTATCGCGGGTTTCGGCCGTCACGGCGTGATCCACGAGGAGCACTTCTTCGAGCTGGCGGGCGATCTGCCGATCGAAGTCGAATTCCTGGTGAGCGACGCCGACGCCGAACGCATCCTGGAAATGGTGAAGCAGGCGCGCATCCGCATCGTCTACGTCCGGGCGCCGGTCGAGTACTTCATGACCGAGGGCGAGCACTGACGAGTTTCCACCGCCGACGCGATAAGCAGACAGAACGATGACCGAAATGTTTGCGCTTGCATCGCTGTAGCTGGGACTCGCGCCGCTCGCCTTCCTCCTTCTCCTGGGCGGAAAGATGGTGACGAAATTCCTCGGTGTGTACCCGTTCACCAAGGTGTTCGGCTCGCCGAACCGGGAAGCGATGTACACGACGATGCTCATGTCCACCGGGCTGACCTTCGGCAGCATTTCCGCGCTCTACGGGCTCAGCCACCACATCATCGACACTGCGCAGTACTTCTTCCTGATCGCCGCGGTCATCGGCAGCGCGGTCGTGCCGATGCTGATCGCCGGCACATTCTTCCATCACGCGCACTGTGCGCGGACCGTGGTCCGTTGAGCTGCGTGCGCCGCGTGATGCGCGTGATCGAAGCACGGGGGTGTCGCAGGGAAAAACCGGACCCGCGGGCCAGGTCGGCGAACGCGGGTCCGACCGCGAGATCAAGACAAGAAAAAGGCCGCGAGGGAGGGATCCACGGCGGCCTGGGAAAGCGGAGTCAATGATTAGAAACGGCGCCTTTGACGCCGAGAGGAAGGCTACGCTCTCAAGCTTACGCAGACCTTACACGGCCGAACCGACCGGTTCGTGAAACAAACATTTACAAGACCGAAGCGGTGCGGGAATGTTACCGCGTGAAACCCGATGCGGTGCCGCACTCACGGCGCCTCCCGAAGCACGGCGCTCAGGGGACGGTCTCGAAGACCCGAATCTCCGCGACTGCACCCGGTTTTGCGGGTAGCGCGACAAACAGCATGCGCCACTGCGGGACGAAATACGCCGTGCGCGCGCCGTCCCGGGTCTGGATCCTGGCGGTAGCGGCGTAGCGGTCCGCGCTCTCCTGCCGCACCACCGCGACATGGCCTTCGCCGCCGGAGACGTAGATGCGCCGCAGCTCCTCGTCGTAGAACACGTCGTCCGCATCGCCGACCGTATCCAGGCTCGCGACGGTGCGGCCGTCACGGGTATCCAGGACCCAGAGCTTGGCCGGATGGCGCGTCACCACGAACAGCCGCCGATGCTCATCGTCCAGCGCCATCGCAAAATTCGCGCGGCCACCGACCTTCCAGCGCGCCACGACTTTGCGCTGTATGCGGTCCGCCACCTCGATCACGCCGGCGGTCGGTACATTGACGAACACGCGCACTGCGTTGCGCTCGAGCTGGAACGATTCCGGATGACCGGACAACGCGATCCGCCCCGGCACTTCTCTCCCGTGCGCATCCACGATCGCCAGCGCGCTGTCCGGGTCGCCGCCGGTGCCGACGTAAGCGAGCTGTGCCTGCCGGTCGTAGCGGATGTTGTCGTTGTCGTCCTCGAGCATGAGCGTGGTCGAGGATGAAAAGCCTTTGCCCCGGAAAATCTTCAGCGCGTTGCTGCCGCCGTTCGCGACGAAGAGGGCCTCGGCCTCCGGAACGAACAGCAAGCCTTGCGGTTCCTGCAGGCCGCCGATGCTTTGCACGATCCGGCCCGAGTCGACGTCGATCACTTCCGCAGTATTGTTGCCGAGCGCGGCGACAAAGAGCCGCTTGCCGGCTAGGTCGACCGCCATATGGTCGATCCGCCCCCGCACGCCGGGCAGCACGATTCGCTTTATTTCCCTGAGCGGAGCGTCGGCGGCGGCCACCGCGGAGGAAGACTGCACGCAGGCCCAGGCGCAAAGTGCCAGCAGCACGGCGATTCGCATCGAAATCTCCTTACCGGAAATGCAACTGCAGGCCGAGGTAGGCGATCAGCACGGTGCGGTCCTCCGAATTCCCCACTCCCGTGCCCGCCGAGGCGAGCAGCGTATAGCGTTCGCTCAATTGCTTGCGCAAGCCGAAGTTGAGCACCGGCCCGTCCTGCGGAAAAGTGGGATCCACGATCGTATGCAGCTCGGCGATCAGTTCCAGCGATTCGGACTGCGCATAGTTGATCGCGATCCCGCCGGTCCAGCGGTCGGGATCCTCGCGCATGAATCAGCGCCCGACATCGCCGACCACGCGCAGTGCGCCGAAGCTGCGGCTCACCTCCAGCGGCAGCCACAGGTTCGGTCCCGCGTCCACCAGGCCGCGCCACCGCGCGCCGGTCGGGTCGCTGAATTCGATCTGCGGATAGACGGAAAGGTTCACGCTCGTGTCTTCCTCGTCGCGGAAGCGGCACTTGACCACGGCGAGCGAATTGCCGAACCCGTTGGGCGTGCCGGAGCCGGCTTCGTTCACCACAATCCACGGCAGCTCGTACTTGAGCTGGATGCGGTCGCCCAGACCGTAGTTCAGATCCAGCAGCGGAAGCTCCATTTCGGACTCCGACCGGTTCTTTTCCAGCGTGTACGCCACGTTGATCTCCCATCTGCCGTCGCCGGGCGTATCCGGATCGTCGGCAAGCATCGGCGGCCCGGCTTGTGCGCGCGCCAGGCCGGCAGCGAGAAAAAGAAACGCAGCAACGAGAATCCGCGCTCGTGTCGCGATCCGCATTTGTCCGAAGCAACCGCGGATTTAGGCCCGGGAAAACGGATACAGCGCCAGGCCGATGACCGCTGCCGTCAGAACCACGTAGATATCCTGAAGTTTCCTGATTCGCCACAACGCGAGGAGCGATGCGAGTGCCATAACCGCAGTGGGCACGTCTACGATGGAACGAGTGCCGAGTACGACAACCGCTCCGGTGATGGTACCGATCGCTGCCGCTGTCACGCTGTCCACGAAGGCCTTTATCCCCGGAAGCTTTCCGTACTTTGAAAAGTAGGGCGCGGGAATCACGGTGAACAGGTAGCAGGGCAGGAAGGTCCCCAGCGCCGTCACCACTGCGCCCGGGAACCCAGCCACGAGGTAGCCGATGAAGCCCACCGTAATGCCCACCGGTCCAGGCGTGATCATCGCAACTGCGACCGCATCCAGGAACTACCAGTCGTCCAGCCACTGAAATTCGTTTACTACGCCGCCGTGGAGAAAGGGGACGATCGCCAACCCGGCGCCGAACACCATGACCATCAGAAACGAGGGCAAAACGAATGCAGTGCCTACCAGCCCTGCACCAAGGGTACGGTAGTGCACGTAACCCAGGTAAATGGCAAGCTGGGCCGCAAGCGGGCCGGGGCGAGCTGCGCAAGCGCTAGGCCTTCGCGATATTTGTCTTCCGAGATCCATTTGAGCTGTTCAACCAGATCCCGGTGCATGTAGCCCATCAGCACTACCGGCCCGCCGAAGCCCACCGATTCAAGCTTTGCCGCATAGGCGACCAGTTCAGCGAGCCGGTATGAGGGTCATCTACCAAGCTCACCGGATGATTCTGCGTTCACCTGTTCCTTCCTTGGGACGTTGCACGCAAATCGATTGCCGCATTTACTGCCTTTCGTTCTGCCAGAGAAATCGCCCGGTCAGCACGTCGTAGGCGAGGCTCGTCACTTTCCCATTCTTTGCCACAAGCACAATGAAGACAGGCTTGTGCGCTTGCAGCCGCGGTGTGATCGAGTAGACCATTCCGGACTGTCGATTGGAGGCGTCGTTGACGATGTCGAGCAATGATCGCGGCGAGAGTGACACCAGAACCAGCTGCTCGGAAGCGCGGGTCAGATGGTGCTTGTCCTTGAACACCTCGACTTCTGGGGTCCAGGTGCTCTCTTCCGGGCTCCCGCTCAACTCCTTGAGCACGTTGTCCTCCGGTTCGAGAGACAGGCCTTTCTCTGCTGTATAGACAGAGAGTGAAAGCTTCTTGCTGTCATCGAGTTCGAATTTTGCCGAGATGGGGGTCTCCGCTCCCTTATGGGCCAACTTCACGCCATCTGCCAAGCTGAGCTTGCTGTGAGGAAGCAGGGCAAGCAACACTGCCTGGCCCGCGGGCTCGTACTCTTTCTCCTCCTCCTCTTCCTGACCGCAAGCAACCTGATAAGTCAATACGCTCAACACCACCAGCATCGACAAAGTGAGCAACCAATCTACAGCACTGTTCCTCATCATCTTGAAGTCCTCCTCGAACTAGCGCTCGAGTCCCGGATTGATTTCGACAACCCGGTCCGTCCCTACTTACGCGCGAGGAATTTGCCGCTCGGGATGTCGTAAGTCAGCTTCGATACCTTGTCGTCTTGGGCGACGAGGACCACGAAGACGGGTTTGCGGCCTTCCAGAGCGGGCGTGATCGAATAGACCGTGCCGCCCGAACGGGCGGCAGCATCGTTCACGACTGCGAGGAGCGATCGACGCGAAAGCGCGGTGAGGACGAGATGTTCGGACGATCGCGCGACGTGCTCCACGTCCTTGAAGACCTCGGTCTCGGGGGTCCAGCTGGCCTGCTCGGGGCTGCCGGCGAGTTCCTTGAGGACGTTCTTTTCGGGCTCCACGGAAAGTCCCTTTTCCGCGGTATAGATTGACAGCGAAAGTTTGCCGCTGTCATCCAGCTCGAATTTGGCGGAGATCGGCGTCTCCGTGCCTTTTGTGCTCTGCTTGATCCCCTCTGCAAGACTCAGCTTGCTGTTGGGCAGGAGCGCCAGCAGCGCGGAGTAATCAGTGAACTTGTATTCTTCCTCGCCTTCTTGCTCCGCGTAAGCCACCTTGAAAAGAAATAGAGCGCCGAGCAAGAGCGCCATAAGCATCATTCGATAGAAGGCATTCATCTGAGAGTTCCTTCAAACAAAACGTCCATGGACACGGGGCGTCGGTCTGCGCTGCCTCGTTGAAACCTGCATCCGATACGGTATCGTATTTTATTGTAATACATATTGCAAGACTGTTATATGTGCTGCAAACATACTGGAGGATAGCTGCTTGCTTCATCAAACAAAACGCCGGCCGTGCAGAACGTGGGAGCGCTTCATTCCGGATCTTTCCGGTACGAGCCGGCGGCTGCCGTTCTCTTCGGAGTCTTCGCCACCTTGTCCAAAAGCCGCCGCGTGGCGCGTACCACATCCGGCTCCGGCCGGGGCAGAGTCTCGGACCGTGCGCCGTTTCCGGTCCGAGCGTTCGCGTCGCGGTGACCGGAAGCCGGCTGGAGGAAAAAGAAGGCGGCCGCGAGGCGAGCTTCGATCTAGCACCGGCGCAGTTCGTGTTCCGCCCGCAGACGACCCGGATTGCGATTTCCAATCCGGGGCCGGACGCGATCGAGCTGGTGGAGTTTCAGTTGAAGTGAGGTTCGCACGGCCCGGATGAATGAAAATTCGGGGCGATTCGATGGCCGGTCTCGATTGTTGCGCGGGTGGGTGACGGCTTACTCGGTGCGGAGCCAGTTGTCGCTGGCGGGTGACGTCTGCGGCTTTCACGTCGCGGAAACTCCCGGCCGGCCGCGGGCGAACGCACCAGGGACTTCGTGCTCCTATACACGCTACATGTGAACCGCGCTTCCGCTCCTTGCGTTAAAGCAAACGGTGTCCGATCGCAATCAGGCACTGATGCTGGAAAGGAGGCAACCATGAAAAAACTCTCGGCCCTCATCGCAATACCGGTGTGGATTGCCGGCGGGAACGCGCACGCGTTCGAGGCGATCGCGAATGTGATCAGCGTCTCCCCGGTAACCGAAATGGTGAACCGTCCCTCGCAGCAATGTTGGACGGAGACCCGGCAGACGACGCATTACAGCGAGCCGGATCGCAACTATGCGGGCGCCATCCTCGGCGGTGTGGCCGGGGGGCTGCTCGGCGCCACGGTCGGCAGAGGAAACGGCCGGATCGCCGCGGCGGCGGTCGGTGCCGGTGTCGGCGCGCTTACCGGGGATCGCATCGCAAACCAGGATGCCAGGACTCCCTATACTACTGCGGCCCCGGTGCAGCGCTGCCGGCAGGTCGACAACTTCCAACCGGTCACCACGGGTTACTTGGTGACCTACGAATACAACGGCCAGCGCTATACGGCCAGGATGCCCTACAACCCAGGCTCCCAGGTGCGCGTCAACGTCGCGGTCACGCCGCGCTGACGGCTGAGCCTGCCGCTGGCGTCCGCGGCGGCCCGATCGTCGAATCAAGCGAAACGGCGGCCATTCGGCCGCCGTTTGTTCATCGTCCTCGGGCGATCAGTCGTCTCCGCCGCGGCCTGCGTCGACGAGGCGCGGACGCGGCACCCGGATCGAGGGCGCGTCGGCGCGGAAGTTCGAGAAGTCGAAGACTCCCATCAGATCGCCGATCGCCGGAGGGTTCTGCGGCTGGTACCGCCGGCTTGCCTGGACCGGGTTGGGCAGGTTGTCGCGGCTGCGGGAAGTCAGCGGCGCGACCTGCCAGTTGCGCTCGATGAATTTCAGGATCGAGACGTGATCGTAGTAGGTGTGATCGACGAACCCTTCCCTGGCGTACGGCGACACCACGATCAGCGGAATGCGCGTTCCGTCGCCGAAGAAGTCGACCGGCTGCACGTACCCGGAATCGTAGTAGCCGCCGCCTTCGTCGGTGGTGATGACGATCGCGGTGGACTTCCACAGATCGGCTTGGCTGTGCACCATGTTCACCAGATCGGTGACGAAATTTTCGTACGCCGCGATGTTCGAGTTCGCCGGATGGCCAGCCATCGTTTCCGGGGGACGCACGAAAGCGACCGCCGGCAGCGTGCCGCCGGCGATATCGCTGTAGAGAATCTGCGTGTCCTGCAGGTTCGCGCGCAGCGCCGGATTGGTCATCACCGAGGTGAATGCGGTCAGCGGATCGCAGATGCCGCAGTAGTCGGCGCTCGGGTTCGAGCCGTCGCCGCGGCCGCCGGAATACCACTTCCAGGACACGCCCCTCGCGCTCAGCGCATCGGCGATCGTCACCAGGGTCGCGGGTTGGGGCGGAAGCGTGAACGGTTTTGCTGCAATATCCACCGGCGTGCCGTCCGCCTTGTAGCCGAGCCCGTAGTTATTGACGAGGTAGTAGCGATTTGACTCGCAGTTGGATCTGACGTGCAGCGCCGAGAGATGCTGCAGGATCACGCCGACGCCCGGCTGCGAGGGGTCGGCGCAGTTCACGTAGGAGCCGCCGCTGTAGCCGTCCTCGGTGTACCAGTTGGTGTTGCTTCCCACCGGCTGAGGATCGGGGTTTTCTATCTGGCTCACCGTGGTGCCGCCGACGCTCACCGCCGAGGGCGGCATGCTCGGCACGCCGCTCACGTTGTAGAACGCCGCATCGCCGGTGACGAGCGCGAGAAAGTTCGCGCCCGTGCCGCCCATGATCGCCTGGTGATAGTTGTCGCCGATTGCGTAGTTGCGGGCCATTTCGGCGAACAGGGGCGCATCGCCGGTGCTCATGTTGTAGAAGCCCATCGCCAACCCGCCCTGGTGGGTGTCCTCGGGGCTTTCTCCCGCGGTGTGATTGCCGGTGCCGGCAGTCTGCGCGACCCACACGAACAGGTCGTTGCGGCCCGAGCCCGCCTGCTGCCACATCTGGAAGAAACGGTGCACGGGATCGCCGACGAAGGCGCTGTAGGAGACGTAGCGGGTGATCTGGAACGGGCCGTTCCTGAGATCCGCGGCGAAGCGCGGATCGGGCGCGCCCTGCGGCTGCCCTGTCGCGTAGGTGGTGTCGGGCTGCGGCAGGCTCGCGTACAGACCGGCTCGCGACGGATCGATCGAATAGCTGCCGTTCTGCATCGCAATCTGCTGCGCGGCGCGGTCGAAGCGCGGCCCCGGATTGCCCTTGTCGTCGATGATTCCCTGCGAAAGCAGGTTCAGGATGCCCTGGCCGTTCTGCGGACGATAGCCGCCGAAAATATTGTCGAACGAATGGTTCTCGCCGATCACGACGATCAGGTGCTGGATGGGCGTCGTGGTTGCGGCATAAGCAGTTTGCATCGAACCCCACAGCAGGGTGCCGATGCTTGCCGCGACGACGCTTCGCTTCAGTACGGTGCGAAGTTTCATGGTCGAGATTCCTTAGGTGGATTGTCGATTGAGACGTTGACGTTCGCCGGCCAGAAGACGCCCTTACCCTCCTTGTTGCGCGGACGATGTGCGCTTCGCGGTCGGCTGCCGCGCATTGTTCGCGCCGGAGTTTGCATCGTCGTGACCCGAATGCTTCGCGTCGATGTCGGAATCGTGGCAGGCGTCGGCGACGGCTGCATGCGGGAGCGACCAGCAACCGCGCCTGGCGAGCGCGGCATCGGCGGAGCGCAGCTAATCGAACGGGGATGGAAAAACGGCGGCTCAACGGCCGCCGTCTACTCTGCGCGGCGCGGGAAATGCGACGCGCTCAGGACGCCTTGTCAATGACTGACATTGCCCTCGTCGTCCAGGCCGGTTACGAGACCGGTGTTGGGGTCGAGGAATACGCGCCGCGGAAGGGGGTGCCGGAAGTCGAACATGTTCTCGATCGAGCCGGCGAGCGCGTCGAAGGAGCCGCCGCCCAGTCTGCCGAGCCGCCAGTTGTCCTCGATGAAGCGCAGGATCGAGGACTGGTCGGTGAGCGAATGGTCGACGAAGTTCTGATTTGCCCACGGCGAAATCACGAGCAGCGGCAGGCGCGGGCCGTAGCCGCAGCGTCCCTGGATGCCGTCCGGATTGGAGCCGCCGCAGGCGCCTTCGCTCGTCAGCGCGTCCTCGCTCGTGGCGGAAGTATTCACGATCGGCGGCATCACGTGGTCGTACCAGCCGTCGGAGTCGTCGTAGGCGATCACGACCGCGGTGTCCTTCCACTGCGGAAGTTGCTGCAGGCGATTGATCGTGTCCACGATGAAGCGCTGCTCGGCGAGCGGATCGGAGTAGCCCGCGTGTCCGTCCTGGAAAGCCGCCGCCTTGAGGAAGGAGACCGCGGGGAGATTGCCCGCCGCCACCGCCGTCCAGAAATCGGAAAGATCGTACTGATGGTTGGCCTGATCGCTGCGCCCCACCATTGCCGGCGAAGTCGGCGGCAGATGATGCGGGTTGGAAGTGGACCGGTAGTACTGGAAGGGCTGGTGATGCGGGATGTAATCGCCCTTGGGCCGGCCGTCGCTGCCGGTATGCGAGGCGCCGCAAACCGCCTTGCCGTTTTTCATCGCGGTGGGCTTGAAGCCGCCCTGGAAAAAGCCCCAGGTGATGCCTTGCCGGTTGAGCAGGTCGCCCACGTTCGGACCGCTCATCGCCACCGTCTCGCGCGACGAGCAATCGTCGAACGCGGGCTGGGCGTCGCTGATTACCGTGCCCTGGATCACGTCGACGCTGCCGCCGACGGAAAGGAAATCCGAAGTCGCGGTGCAGCCCGAGGCCACAAGCGCGCAGCTCGGCGTCGCGCCGTGCGTCTGGCCGGACACGAGATTGAGCGCACCGGGCGTCGAAGGGCCGAAAGTGGTGCCGAAATGGTTGTCGTTCATCGCGAAATACTGCGCGTAGTTCCACAGCGCGGTGACGGTGTTGCCGTCGAAGTAGCCCATCACGTCGGTGGGGCTGCACGGCGTATTGCCGCTGCGCGACGCCGCGCCGGTGCCCATCGATTCGACCGCCTTGTTGACCAGGCCGGCGTTGTAGCCCTGCTGCTCGGCCTTGTAGTTGTGATCCTGGTCGCAGGTCGCCGCCCGCGAGCGGTCGAGGCGAAACGGCTGCGCGGCATTCGGGTTGTTGGTCAGCAGCGCCGCCGTCAGCCCGTTGACGCTGGGCGTGCCGGGCCTGGCGTGGAAGGCGGGCTCGCCGGGCGGGTTGGCCGCCCGCGGGTAAGTCGCGAAGTAGTGATCGAAGGAAACGTTTTCCTGGTAGATCACCACCAGGTGCTGGATCGGCGTTGCGGTGTCGGCTGCCTGCGCGTGGGCGGCTGCGCCGAGCGCGGCACCCACGGCGAGCATCAGCGCAAGCCGGCCGGGTTCAGTCTGCCATCTTTCGGGACGCATCTTCGGCTTCTCCTCTGGACCATGTTGAACGGAAGCGGCCATCGTAGGCAGAGGAGATTGCACTTTCTTCTTGGAAACTTTACAGCAGCGTGACCAATTCGGCGAGCATGCATCGAAGGCGGATTTCGCGTCACGCGAGCCGCCGTGGTTGCGTACCGACGCGGTGCCGCGCCCGAGTTCGTTCACCGAATCCTGCGCGAGGCGCCGCGACGGAATCGTCGAGCCGGCGCAACCCGGGCTTCAGATTCGCTGCTGCGCGCTGGCGTCCACCGAGCACAGAGCGGTCATGTTCACCAGGCGCCGCACCGTCGCGGTGGGGGTGAGAATGTGCACCGGCTTCGCCGCGCCGAGCAGGATCGGGCCGATGGTCACCCCTTCGCCGCCCACCATCTTCAGCAGATTGAACGCGATGTTGGCCGCGTCGAGGTTGGGCATGATGAGCAGGTTCGCTTCGCCCTTGAGCGTCGAGTCCGGATGCGCGTGCCTGCGTATCGCTTCCGACAGCGCAGCGTCGCCGTGCATCTCGCCGTCGATCTCGAGCTCGGGCGACATCTTCTCGATCGACTCGCGCGCCTTCCAGAGCTTGGCCGCGGCGGGCGAATCGTCGCTGCCGAAATTCGAGTGCGACAGCAGCGCGACCTTGGGAACGATGCCGAAGCGGCGCACCTCCTCGGCGGCCATCAACGTCATTTCGGCGAGCTGCTTGGGGTCCGGGTCCTGGTTCACGTAGGTGTCGGTGATGAACAGCGTGCGATTGGGCAGCATCAGCAGGTTCATCGCCGCGAAGGTCGAAGCGCCGGCCTTGAGGCCGATCACGTTGCTGATGTGGCGCAGGTGGTCCTTGTGCCGGCCGAAGGTGCCGCACAGCAGGGCGTCGCCGTCTCCGCGCCGCAGCAGCATCGCGCCGATCAGCGTGGTGGACTGCCGGACATGGACCTTGGCGTCGTCAGGCGACACGCCCTTGCGCCGCATGATCTGGTAGTACTCGGTCCACACTTCCTTGTAGCGCGGATCGCTCTCCGGGTTCACCAGCTCGAAATCCCTGCCCGGCGCGATGCGCAGCCCGAAGCGCTTCAGGCGCATCTCGACCACCTCCGGCCGGCCGATGAGAATCGGCTTCGCGATCTTCTCGTCCACCACCACCTGCACCGCGCGCAGCACGCGCTCGTCCTCGCCTTCGGAGTAGATCACGCGCCGCGGCGCCTTTTTCGCGCCGGCGAACACCGGCTTCATCACGAAGCCGGAGTGATAGACGAAGTTCGTGAGCTGGTCGCGGTAGGCGTCGAAGTCGACGATCGGCCGGGTCGCCACGCCGCTGTCCATCGCGGCCTTCGCGACCGCCGGCGCGATGCGCACGATGAGCCGCGGATCGAAGGGCGTGGGGATGATGTACTCCGGGCCGAAGGTAAGATCCTGCCCCTCGTAGGCCATCGCGACCACGTCCGACTGCTCCGCCTGGGCAAGCTCCGCGATCGCCTGCACGCAGGCGAGCTTCATCTCCTCGGTGATCTTGGTCGCGCCCACGTCGAGCGCGCCGCGGAAGATGAAGGGGAAACAGAGCACGTTGTTGACCTGGTTCGGGTAGTCCGAGCGGCCGGTGGCGATGATCGCGTCGGGCCGCACCGCCTTCACCTCCTCGGGCAGGATCTCGGGTGTCGGATTGGCGAGCGCGAGCACCAGCGGCCGGTCGGCCATCTTCTTGACCCATTCCTGCTTCATCGCGCCGGGACCGGAAAGACCGAGAAAGATGTCCGCGCCCGGGATGGCATCGGCCAGCGTGCGCGCGTCGGTCTTGCGCGCGTAGCGCGCCTTGTTCGGTTCCATGTTCTTGTCGCGGCCTTCGTAGATCACGCCCTTGGTGTCGCAGACGTAGATGTTCTCGTGCGTCAGGCCGAGCCGGACCAGCAGGTCGAGGCAGGCGATCGCGGAGGCGCCCGCGCCCGAGCACACCAGCTTCACCTTGCCGATCTGCTTACCGACCACCTTGAGCGCGTTGGTCACCGCCGCGCCGACGATGATGGCGGTGCCGTGCTGGTCGTCGTGGAACACCGGAATCTTCATCCGTTCACGCAGCTTGCGCTCGATGTAGAAGCACTCCGGCGCCTTGATGTCCTCCATGTTGATGCCGCCCAGCGTCGGCTCCAGCGCGGCGATGATGTCTACCAGCTTGTCGGGATCGGTCTCCGCGAGCTCGATGTCGAACACGTCGATGCCGGCGAATTTCTTGAACAGGCAACCCTTGCCTTCCATCACCGGCTTGCCGGCGAGCGGCCCGATGTTTCCCAGGCCCAGCACCGCGGTGCCGTTGGTCACCACGCCGACCAGATTGCCGCGCGAGGTGAGCCGGGCGGCGCGCGCGGGGTCGGCTTCGATCGCCTTGCAGGCATAGGCCACGCCCGGCGAGTAGGCGAGCGCCAGATCGCGCTGATTGGTCAGCCCCTTGGTGGGGACGACGGAGATTTTTCCTGGGGTGGGCAGCTCGTGGTATTCAATCGCCGCGATTTCCAAAGGACTGCTGGTCATACACTCGCTCCTCGACAGATTTATATGTTCGGCATTGACGTCGATCATACTCGCGGACGCGCAAATTGTTACGATGCGGTGCGAAATTTCACATCGTGCAATCACGTGCTGCATGCCGCGGGCGAACGCCTATACTTGAATCGACTGCTCCTCGCAGAGGGCGTAGCAAATGGGCGATCCGGCGCGCAAGCCTGACTTCGAAGGGCTGGTGCATGAGGTCGGGGCCGAGTTGCTCCGTCGCGCGGCACAAGCCAGGCCTTCCCTCTTCGATGCGCGCGGGCTGCGGGGAAGGGCGCTGGCGCGCGCCATGCAGGACGAACAGCTGCGCGCCGCGCTGTTCCGGTTCGTCGATACCCTGCCGCAGCTGCGCACCAACGGCGAGATTGCCGAGCATCTGCGCGCCTACCTTCGCGGCCACACGCTCGCCGGCGCGTGGGGTCGCCTCGCTGCCAGCGTGCCGCTGGCAGCGGCGGTGCGCGCATCGGTCAAGCGCGTGGCGCGCAACTTCCTGGTCGAGGAGACGCCGCCGGCGATCCGCCGCACGCTGGCCGGGCTGTCCCGCGTGCCGGCGGTGGCGAGCTTCGACGCGGTCGGCGAGGCGGTACTGAGCGAAGCCGAGGCGGACCGCTATCTCGAGCGCAATCTGCTGCTGCTCGACTGCCTGGCGCGGGATCGCGTCGCCGCGCCGAATCTCTCCATCAAGCTCTCCGCGCTCACGCCGCGCTTCGATCGGATCGATCCCGAAGGCTCGTGCCGGCGCGTCATGGCGCGGCTGGAGCAGTTGATGCCGCACATACAGGCGCTCGGCGCGACGCTCATGGTCGACATGGAGCAACACGATCTCAAGCCGCTCGTGCTGGATACGTTTCGCGCGCTGCTGGACCGGTTTCCCGGCCGGGACTGGCTGCCCGGGATCGTCCAGCAGGCCTATCTCAAGGGCGCGCCGGAAGAACTCGGTGAGCTGATCGACGAGGCGCGGCGGCGCGAGCGCAGGATCTGCATCCGTCTGGTCAAGGGCGCGTACTGGGACACCGAGCTTGCGGCTGCCGCGCAGCGCGGCTGGCCCGAGCCGGTGCTGCTCGACAAGGCGCAAACCGATGCGCAATTCGAGAGAATGGTGGATCTGCTGTTCTATGCCGGCGAGCGGATCTACCCCGCGATCGCAAGCCACAACGTGCGCAGCCTCGCCTACGCGATCGCGCGCGCGCGCATGCACAACCTGCGCGCGTGGGAAGTGCAGATGCTCCATGGCATGGCGGAGCCGCTCATGCACGCGGTTGCGGCGACCGGCGTGCGGATCCGCGTCTACGTACCCACCGGAGACCTGCTGTGCGGCATCGCCTATCTCATCCGGCGCTTGGTGGAAAACACCGCCAACACCTCGATCGTGCGCCAGACCTGGCTCGAGCGGCGCGATCCCGCCGAGTTGCTTGCGCCTCCCTGGCCGGGCGCGGCGAGCGCCGAGGAACCCGTTTCCCGCGATGGATTCTTCAACGTGCCCGCGCTCGATTTCAGCCGCCCCGAAGCGCGCGAGGCCTTCGCCGCCGCCCTCGATACCGTGCGCGCGCAGTTCGGCGCCTCCTACCCGCTGCAGATCGCGGGCGCGCAGCGCGGACATCCGGACGTGCAGGAAAGCGCGAGCCCGGCACATCCGTCGACGATTCTCGGCCGAGTCGAGCAGGCATCGGTGCCGCAAGCGGCGCGGGCGGTGGAAAACGCGATCGCCGCATTCGACAAATGGAGAACGGTTCCGGCCGAGGAGCGCGCGGCGCTGCTCCGCATTGCCGCCGATCTGATGGATAGGCGGCGGCACGAGCTGGCGGCGTGGGAAGTGTTCGAGGCCGCCAAGAACTGGCGCGAAGCCGACGCCGACGTGGCCGAGGCGATCGACCATCTGCGCTATTACGCCGCGCAGGCGCTGGAGATCGGGGACTGGAGGACCACGCATTCGTTTCCCGGCGAGCGCAACGATCTGCGCTACGAACCGCGCGGCGTGACCGTGGTCATCGCGCCGTGGAATTTCCCGCTTGCCATTCTTGCCGGCATGACGTCCGCGGCGCTCGCGGCTGGCAATGCGGTGATCATGAAGCCCGCGCAAGCCGCGCAGATCGTGGCGCACCGTTTTGCCGCGCTGCTGCGAGAAGCCGGCTTGCCGGCGACCGTCTGTCAGCTCGTCGCAGGCAGCGGCGGCACGATCGGCGAATTTCTGGTCGAGCATCCCGCGGTGGCGGCGATCGCCTTTACCGGCTCGCGCGAAGTGGGGTTCGACATCCTGCGGCGCGCGAGTGCGATGCGCCCGGGGCAGCGGCAGATCAAGCGCGTGGTCTGCGAGTTGGGAGGCAAGAACGCGATCATCGTGGATGGCGACGCGGATCTGGACGACGCAGTCGCAGATACGCTCTCCTCCGCCTTCGGCTATCAGGGACAGAAGTGCTCCGCCGCCTCTCGAGTGATCGCGGTGGACGAGATACACGACGCCTTCGTCGCGCGGCTTGCCCAGGCGCTCGACGCCTGGGACTACGGCCCCCCGGAGGATCCGCGGTTCGTCTTCGGGCCGGTGATCAGCGCGCAGGCGAAGACGCGCATCGAGCGTTGGATCGAGACCGGCCGCGCGGAGGCGAAGCTCTACTACCGCGGCCGCGTGCCCGCGGAGGGTTTCTACGTCGCGCCGGCGATTTTCATCGACGTGGATCCGTCGGCGCGCATTGCACGCGAGGAAATCTTCGGCCCGGTGCTGTCCGTGCTGCGCGCGCGCTCCTTCGAGCAGGCGCTCGACCTCGCGCTCGACTGCGATTACGCGCTGACCGGCGGCGTGTTCTCGCGCCTGCCGAAGCACATCGAGCTGGCAAGAAACCGTTTCCGTGTCGGCGACCTGTACATCAACCGCCGCATCACCGGCGCGCGCGTCGGCGTGCAGCCCTTCGGCGGGATGGGGCATTCCGGCACCGGCGTGCAGGCCGGCGGGCCGGATTACGTGAAACAGTTCATGTGGACCAGAGTAGTTTCTGAAAACACACTGCGACACGGCTACGTGCCGCCGCAGGAGGCTTGAGCGGAAGCAGTTTGTTTGGGTGCAGGCTCGCGTTTGTGCAGCCAACGCGACGCCGGAGCCAATCACCAGTCGCCAGACATGAAAAGGAGAGGGAAATGACGATACCTGCCAGAGTCAGAAACTACATCGTCGAGCATCATGCGATGTTCGACGTCTTCGAGCATCCGCTTACCATGAACAGCGCGCAGACTGCCCACGCTGTGCACATTCCGCCGGAACGACTCGCTAAATCGGTGATTCTCGAGGACGACGACGGCTACCTGATGGCGGTCCTGCCGGCGAACGGCAGGGTTCACCTCGGCGAGTTGAGCAGGCAGACCGGGCGCAAGCTGCGTCTTGCCACGGAAACGGAGATCGCCAGGATCTTCGACGACTGCGAGCCCGGCGCGGTACCGCCGGTCGGTCCGGCCTATGGCCTGCAGACGATGATCGAGGAGAGCCTGCTCGAACAACCCGACGTCTATTTCGAAGCGGGCGACCATACCGAGGTCATCCACATGAGCGCAGAGCAGTTCGTCGGTCTGATGGCCGGCGTGCCCCACATGCATTTCGTGACCAGTCACTAGCGGCTGCGGGATCGCACGTTCAAAGTTGCGGGAGGGAATCCAGAATGAACCTGCCGGGAAAACTCAAAAACTATCTCGGCTTGCACCAGGTCCATTTCGAACTGGTGGCGCATCCCCGCACGGTGAGCTGCGTTCACACTGCCCGCGTGACGCGCATCGCACCGGAGCGACTTGCGAAGTCCGTCGTTCTCTGCGACGAACGCGGCTACGTGATGGTGGTGCTGCCGGTGACGGGTCATGTCGACCTGGATGCGCTCGGTCGCCGTACCGGGCGTGCGTTGCGGATGGCGAACGAGGTGGAGGCGGAGCGGCTGTTCGACGACTGTGAGCCGGGCGCCTTTCCCGCCTTCGGCGAGCCGTACGGTGTCGAAACCCTGATCGATGAAAGCCTCCTGGAACAGCCGGAAATCTATTTCGAGGCGGGCAATCATACCGACCTGGTGCGAATGACGCCGGCGCAGTTCGTCGAGCTGGCAGGCAGCGCGCCCCGCGGCCGATTCATGACGCAGCACTGAGGGAAAAGTTCGTCTTCTGCGGGTGCGTGCGTAGGCGCTTGCGGCGCACCGCAGCCGTTTGTGCCTCCCGGACCTTGCCGTCAAAGCAAGTCCCGCCCCGCGATTCATCTCTTCCAACTGCTCGGCGGCGAGCGCGGGCTGCGCATCGAATTTCCAGAAGTTGCCTGCTCCCGCCGATCGCGGCAATCGAATCGCATCTTGTTGATGCGGCACGATCGATGTGCAGCACGCAAGCTGGGCCGAGTGCGCCCGAACCCCCGGTTGGCCGGACGCATATTATATAGTGTCGGGTATCCGGGATTCGGATGAGATCGGATGAGAGTCGCGGTCGTCGGGGGGGGAATCAACGGGATCATGAGTGCCTGGGCGCTGGCAGACGCGGGGCATCGCGTCGTGCTGTTCGAGCGCGGCGCCGCGATGGGAGAAACCAGCAGCCGGTCGAGCAAGATGCTGCACGGCGGGTTGCGGTATCTCGAGCACGGCGACTTCCGTCTGGTGTACGAAGGCTTGCGCGAGCGCGGGTGGTGGCTCGATGCCGTGCCGCAACTCGCCCACAAGCTAGAGATCGTCATCCCTGTCTATCGGCACTCGCCGCGCCGGCGTCTGATGCTGAAACTCGGGTTGCTCGCCTACGACCTGCTGGCGGGCAAGCGGCGCCTCGGCTGGCATCGATGGCTGGGGGTTCGCGAACTCGAGGCGCGTGCGCCGGCGTTGCGCGGGGAAGCGCTGCTCGGCGGCTTTCTCTATTTCGACGGCCAGATGGACGATCGCGCGCTGGGGCTCTGGGCGCTGGATCAAGCGAAGGCGAGAGGCGTTGCGATCCGGCAGCACACGCCGGTCGATAACGTCGATACCCGGGGCGGAGTGGCGGTGGGCGGACAACGCGAGACGTTCGATTTCGTCGTCAACGCCGCGGGGCCCTGGGCCGGCCGTCTGCTCGAACAAAGCGGCATTCGATCGCGCCACAGGCTCGATCTGGTGCGGGGCAGTCACCTCGTGGTCGACCGGCAGCTGGGACAGGGATTCCTGCTGCAGTCGCCGGACGACGGGAGAGTCTGTTTCGTGCTGCCGTACAAAGGACGCACGCTGATCGGAACGACCGAGGTTCGTCAGTCGCTGGACGAGCCGGCCGTTAGCAGCGCAGCCGAGCGGGACTACCTGCTGCGACTATTCAACGCGCACTTCGAACCGGCGCTGGGAACGGGCGAGGTGCGCGATACCTTTGCCGGCGTGCGTCCATTGATCGCGGGTAACTCGGTTTCGGCCTCCGAGGTCAGCCGCGAGTACGCGCTCGAGCGCAACGGCAGGCTCATTACCGTGTTCGGCGGAAAGTGGACGACCTCGCGCGCGCTGGGGAAGAAAGTCGCGCGCGTGGTCGCGGCCGGAATGCTTTGACGCAGCGGGCAAATCCGCGTATAAGGTGTCCGGCAAGATTCTCAAGCCGGGAATTCGTTAGCCAGTTCGGGCCGCTGATCGCGGTGCTCATCAGGTTGTCGTATCTCTCCCCTTGAAGTTTTGTCATACGGGCGAAGGCCCTCTAGTTAACTTTTCTCAGGAAGACATACAGACATGAGTACCGGTACCGTTAAGTGGTTCAACGATTCCAAGGGGTTCGGTTTCATCACCCCGGACGGCGGCGGCAAGGATCTCTTTGCCCATTTCTCCGCGATCCAGGGCAACGGCTTCAAGACCCTCAAGGAAAACCAGAAGGTTTCCTTCGATGTGACCACCGGCCCGAAAGGCGACCAGGCGATCAACATCCGGCCTATCGACTGATAGTCGGCCGCCGAAACAGGAAAGCCCGGGCATGCCCGGGCTTTTTTGTTTCCGGTTCCCGGCGAGTCAGCGCCGCGCTTCCGCGGCGCGACGGCGTTCGATCACGGGGCTGAGTTGCCGCTGGCGGCGGTCGGAGAGGCCGGCGCGGCTGATCAGCTCGCGCCAGAACCGATCGCTGTGGTCGGACTTGAACTTCACGTAGAGCGCGACTTCTTCGGGATAGGCTTGGTGCGAGCCCAGGCGCAGCAGATGGTTCGTTCCCGACTTGCCGCGCGCCGTGCGCTCGTGATCCGCCTCCCACGCGCGCATGATGGTATGCCAGAGCGAGCGCTCGAACGGATCGTCCTCCTCCTCGAAGCCGTACTGCCACTTCAGGAAGGAAACTTCCGCTGGCGACAGGTCCTTGCTGTGAAAAGTGATGCTCATTCCTCTCTCCTCTTCGGCGATGCCGTCTGGTTCGGGCGGCTCACGCCGTATGAAATGCAATACTAGTGCGGGTTTCCGCCGAGGTCACCCCCCTGTGCCCGCCGCGGGTGCCCGATGTCGCCTCCGGCCGACGCGGCGGGGCGTCCGTGAGAGAGAAGGTTGCCTGCGCGCCGGCGGCTGTGAAGTTGTTCTAGGATTCCTCCTGCATGCGAGAGAAGGTAAGCCGGTCGCGGTAGTGCACGTCGCGGATGTCGAAGTACGGTTCCCACCAGTATCTGCCGTTTCGTTTCTCGACGCTGAGGATCAGCGGTCTGGTGCGGGTTCCCGTCTTCCAGACGTGGCGGAAGTGGTAGTGATCGAGCAACCGCACCGCCTCGATCGCGTAGGCGCACGCGACTCCGCGATCGCGGATGGCGACCAGATTGTCGCCATTGGAAGTCTCCCCGCCGGAGGCGAGATTCGAGGAGCCGGTGAAGACGGCCGCGTCCTGCGCATTGAAATCGACGACGACGAATTTGTGGTGCACGACTTGTCCCGGTCCGCCACGCCATTCCTTGACGAAGGGTTTCGGCACCTTGGTGTCGAGATAGTCGAAGGGCATCGCAAGCCCCTTGTCGCTGCCGGGCGGGAAGATCTTCAGCGAGGCGCTGTCCTGGGTGACGCCGTAGCTGAACACCTTGAGCTTGTCTAGGCCGCGCACGCAATCCATGACCGGACCGCCGCTGCGGCCGATGCTCATGATCGCGAACATTACCGAGCTTTTCGCGCCCCGGATCGCGTCCGCGACGCGGTGCAGCGATATGTCCGCATCCCGGTGCGGCGAAAAGCAGAAGCCGCAGCCCGGCAAACCGGCGCGATCGAGGTCGAACCACTTCGCGGCGATCTGCGCCCTGGAGAATGCGGCCTGAACCTTGCTCGGGTCGTCGAACGCCTCGTCAAAGGCTTGCGCGTAGAGCTTCGCCACTTCGGCGTCGTCGAACACCAGCACGTTGTTCGCCTGCACGTACAGGCCGCGCACCGAAAAATTCGCCGAGCCGGTCAGCACCTTGACGGGCGTGCCGTTCACGCGCAGCACCATCACTTTGTCGTGCGCGAAGCGCCTGAAGTGGCCGCGACGGATGTTTTCCGTGCCGGCCGAGGCGACCAGCATCCGGCACGCCTTGGGCTCCAGCGAGGACGGCGCAGTGTGCAGCCTGGCGTCGTCGAGAAATGCGCGCAGCCGCTTTTTCAGCCGGACCAGGCCGCGCACGAAATCCGGCTCGTCCAGATCGTAGGCGAACAGATCCAGCGTCGCGCCCCCGGTGCGGATCGCCTCGTCGAGGAAGTCGAAAACCATGCGCCGCGCGCTATAGCCGAGCCACGCATAGCGCTTTGCGAACGATCCGGTGTCGAACTCGAGCGTCTTTCTCCCGCCGGGGCGCACCGGCGCGTTCTTGAATTCGGTGGCGTAGGCCTGCGAGGAAAGATAGCCGCGGGTGAAGCCGAACCCGAAATTGCGGTACTTCTCCGCCTCGAGCGGCAGCGCCAGCGAGACGGACTGCAGCGCTTCGAACTTGCCGTCGGCGCGCCGCCGCATGGCGCTGACTTCATAGCGGTAGCGGCCGGGTTGCGGTCGCGAAGGAAAGTCGATCCAGCGGAACTTCGCGAACGGCGCCTCGTTCGAAGGCGTCCATACGTGCCTCTCCGGCGCGGTATCCGGCGACAGCGCCTTGACGAAGTTCAAGCGGTTGGGCAGCCACTCTGCCTTGCCGTCGGGCGCGACGCGCCGGATCGCGAAGCCGGCGAAACCCGGCCGCGGCGGCTGTTCGAGGTCCATCGCGAGCAGCATGCACCCGTCTCCCGGATAAGCGGTAACCGCCAGGCCGTCCTGTTTTGCGAAGGCATAGGTCTTTGCGCCGGGCTGGCTCATGTTTCCTCAGGGTGGTGCGCCCGAGCTCGCGCGGGCGCACTGCACGGGACAGGAAGCTCAGAAGTCCTTCGCCGCCCTGGCGAAGGAGTCGTGGAGCGCCTTATAGCTTTTCAGAAACCCGGACTTCACCTCTTCCCAGGCCTCTGCCGAGCCGTGCTCGAGGCCGCCGTACCATTCCGCGACCTCGTTGCGCTCCCTTCGCAGCTTGCGCAGCGTCGCGCTCGCCTTCTTGCGCGTCTCGTGGTCCATCTTGTCCCAGTTCTTCTCGACGTGGTTTTCGAGCCGCTCGATGCGCGCATCCAGTTCCTCCAGCGCGGCCTTGGTTTTCTTGATCGCCTCGTCGCGCTGGGCGGCGGAGTAGTCCTTGATCGCGAGCGCCGCATCGGCCGCTTTTTGCGAAACGTCCTTGGCGGTCGGCTTGTCCTTCGGCGCGTCGGCGAAAGACACGCCGGCGAGAGTGAACAGCGCAATGAAGATCAGCGGCGCGAATCCGCGCTTGCATCTTGAAGCCTTCATGGTGTCTGCCTCCTTCGGCTGAACAGACCGCGCGGTCGCAGGCGGGTTCCCTTGCCCATTGCAGCGCTAGAAACGGATCACCACCTTGCCCAGATGCTGCGCCGAGGCAAGATACCGGTAGGCGTCCGGCGCGGTGTCGAACGGGAAGACGCGATCGATGACCGGCTCGATCCGGTTCGCCTCGACCGCGGCAATCATGCGCTCCAGCATCGCGCGGCTGCCGACATAGATCCCCTGGACGGTGAGGCTCTTGGTGAGAATCGGGCGCGGATTGATCTTGTCCTGCAAGCCGGTGAGGACGCCGATCAGGCTCACCCGTCCCGCGGCGCGCACCGCTTCCAGGGAGCGCGGCAGAGTCCCGGCGCCCCCGACCTCGACTACGTGATCCACTCCGGCGCCGCCGGTCAGCGCCAGGACTTCCTTCTCCCAGTCGGGATGCGTCGTGTAGTTGATCAGGCCGTCCGCGCCGAGCGCCTTGGCTCGCGCGAGCTTGGCTTCGCTCGAGGAGATCGCGATCACGCGCGCCCCCGCCATTCGCCCGAACTGCAGCGCGAAGATCGACACGCCGCCGGTGCCCAGCACCAGCACGCTCTCGCCCGGAAGCAGCACGCCCTTTTCGAACAAGGCATGCCAGGCGGTGAGGGCGGCGCAGGGCAGCGTCGCGCCCTGCTCGAAGGAAAGGCAGTCCGGCAGAGGCGCGAGCCCGTGCTCGGAGAACTTCGCGTACTGCGCAAGTACGCCGTCGATCGCGCCGCCGAGCGCGGTCGCCATGTGCGCGGGACGGAACACGCCATCGATCCAGCCCTGGAAAAAGCTGCTCACTACCCGGTCGCCGCTGCGGAAGCGGGTGACGCCTTCGCCGATTTCGACGACTTCGCCCGCGCCGTCCGACAAGGGCACGACCTTCTGCGCGCCGGGCTGCGCGGGATACAGCCCGCGCGTGACCAGCAGGTCGCGGTAGTTGAGCGACGCCGCGCGCATGCGCACCAGGACCTCGCCGCGTGCCGGTTTGGGAGCGGGCAGCTCTTGCATCGAAAGCGCGTCCGTATCGCGCCTGGAGAAGTCGACCTGGAATACCTTCATCGGCGATCCTTCATTCGGTCAACGACCGACCGAGAGAACTGTTTTTCGGGGAGCCGGTCCGAGCCTGCGCCGTCTCGCCTGTCCTGCTACGACGCGCCGCTCGACTGCGGCCGGTAACCCCGGATCGGCCCGCGCGTCTTGCGCAGCAGGATCTCGCTGTGGCCCGCTATCAGGTAATCGCGCAATTCACCGACGACCTCGTAGCCCAGGCGCCGATAGAACTGCTGCGCCCCGCTGTTGAAGTCCGACACGGTGAGGAACAGATTCGCGTAGCGCGCGAAAACCAGCGACTCGGCGTGGGCCATGAGCGCGCGGCCGACGCCCTGCCCGCGGAAAGCCGGCGCAACGCAGATCGTCTGCAGGTAGCCGGTCAGCGCGCCGCTCATCACCAGCACGACGAAGCCGGCGATCTCGTCTCCGACGACCGCCACATGGCGCTCGCGCGTGCTGTCTTCCAGCACCGCGATGCCGGACTCGTAGCCGCGCCCCAGCGTGAGCCACGGCTCGGAGCGCTCCATGAGGCGCGCGCAGCGCTCCACCTCCTCGGGCGCGATCGGGCGGATGGTCCAGTCCTGGCGTCTCATGCGCGGGCGTTGGCCGAAGCCGATGCAAAAGATTTCATCCCCGGGTCACGAGCTTGCAATGCGCGATGGGTAGTTTTCGCGTGCGGCAGACGCCGCCGGCGGATCTGCCGGCGGAAATATCCCAGACCATGCGAGGAAAAACCCAATGCAACGTTCGACCCCGGTTTTAGGGCGCAGACCGACCTGCGTCATCGCCTCCCTCCTGTTGACGATCAGCTTGCTTCCCGCCCCTTCGGCCTTCGCGGATGCGGGCGAAGAGAAAGGGCGATTCGACGATTCCGACCGGGCCGATCCGGTGATGCTGTCTTTCTCCACGGTCGGTGATTCCCGCCAGGACCCGGTGAGCCCTGATCCGACCCAGTTGCCGCTCTCCGGCCAGGATGCGATCTGGCTGGAAAACACCAAGGTCTTTCTGGATCAGTGAAACTGCAGGCGCGTCGCATCGTTTGGCGGGGGGCGGATCGAAAGGCAGAGCCGCCTCTCATTTTTTTTTTTGGCGCACGCTCTCGATGACGCACGCCGCGGCGGCGTCTCGCAAGTCAACCCGGCTTGGCGGCCCGAACTGCGCGGGAGAGTTCTCTTTCGGTGTCCGGCAATGCGCGCACCTCGGCGTCGCGCAGCGGTACGAAGCGGAAACCGCCGTCCAGAATTTTCTGCAAACCGACGGACAGTCCGGCCGCGGTTTGGGACGTCGGCCGATTCACGTGCGCGATGATGATGTCCCCGCTCTTCACGCGCTGCAGCCGCGCGGCCACCTGCGTGCGCGACAGCGTGGCGCCGTCGTCGGCGTTCACCGAAAATCCCGCGACCCGGTAGCCGAGCGCCGCGATCGCTTGCAGCGCTTCGGGGTCGTATTCTGCGGTCGCCGCCCGGTACCAGCGCGGCGCGATGCCGGTGGCCTTTTCCACCGCGCGGGCGCCGCCGAGCACTTCGCGCTTCAGGTGCGCGAGATCGGGATTGCCGCGGATGCCGTACACCTCGCGCTCCGGACCGATGATCGCGGGCACGTGCCGGTCGCCGTGGTCCTCGATGTCGAACAGCTCGGGATGCGCCATGAAAACCGCCATGCCCTGCGGATGCCTTTCGATCCATCTGCGGGTGGCGAACACGGTGGCGGGGATGTGATGCTCGACCAGGAAGCGCACCAGTTCCGCGTCATAGCCGCCGCCGCAGGCATCCAGCGTCAGGGCGACGATTTTGTCTTCCCCTGCCGGCAGCGAGAGCACCTGATGCACTTCGATCGGGCGCGGCTCGGCGCCGGCGGCGAGAACCGGGGCAAGCAGGGCGAGCACGAAAATATATTTGCGCGTCATGTTCATAGCGGCCACACGGCATCCGATGCGCCCCACGGCCGCCAATGCGGACGGTAAACGGACGCGGGGGCCGGGCCGTTATTCTGACTCGTCTCGGCGCCGACAGGCCGGGGGCGACACCCACTCAAGGAGAAAACTATCATGAAGTCCATGGCTATGGCTTGCGCCGCGGTGTCGGCGCTGATCGCGCTCTCCGCACCGGCGGCGGAGAACGAGGGACGCGGCGCGTGCCGCGCCGACGTGGAGAAATTCTGCAAGGATGTCCAGCCGGGCGGCGGCCGCATCATGAAGTGCCTGGGGCAGCACCAGTCGGAGCTGTCGGAGGCATGCCGCGACCGGATCGCCGAGGGCAAGGAGAAGGCGCACGAGTTCATGGCTGCCTGCAAGGCGGACGCGCAGAAACTCTGCCAGGGCGTGCAGCCCGGCGGCGGCCGCATCGTCCGCTGCCTCGACGAGCACAAGAGCGAACTCTCGCCCGCCTGCCAGGAAAAGATGGCGCAGGGCGGGAAGAGGCGCGACTGAAGCAGTCCAGCCTGGCGCAGGCAGCCAGGCCGCCTCGGCGAGTCTGGTTCGCTCCCGTCGAGAGCCAGGCTCGGGTCGGCGGCCTGTGGCACGGAGCGCACGCTCGTCATCGGTGAGTCATCGAGAACGAGTGCGGCACCAGCACGAACCATTGCAGGTGGCCGAGCAGCGCGCAACCCAGCCAGGCGAGGATGCCCCGCGCGTACCAGGGCAATAGCGCCGGGTCCCAGCCCGGCAGATGCAGCAGCGGCTCCAGGTGCGAGAGCGCGAAGACCCACACGAAGCCGGCGGGAAAGGCGAGGAATCCCATCACCCCGTACAGCGTGCGCTCGTCGTGCTCGCCGGACCAGTGCGCATCGATGTAGTGCGAAGGTCCGATCGAGACCACCCACCACAGCAGCACGCCGAAACACAGCGCCCACCAGAGGAGCTTCAGCGTGCGCACGGTGCGCATCGTCCAGGGGCGGGGAGCGGCCGGCGGCGCCGGCATGGGGCGAAGCGGCGCGGCATCCGGCTCGCGCCGCGGACGGCGGGCGCGACGGGTGCGGCGGCGCCGGATCATTTTCCCTCCGGGCGGAAGGTGGCAGACTCGGCGGCTTTGCTGCGCGCGAGATCGGAAAGCGGCTTCGACATGAGTTGGTTTACCTGCGGTGCGGCCGGTACGCGGCCGCACCGCAAATCATACGATGCCCGGCCGCGGCACAGCGAGACGGTATGCTTGCGATTATCGAAAATCCGGACGGGCGAAGGAGAATCGCGGGTGAGCGAGCGGACCTGGATCGAGCAGGCGAAGGCGGCGGCGGAGAAGATGGCCGCGCCGGGCGTGAGTTCCGTGGACGAGTTGCGCAGCCGCTCCGGGCTGGCGTTCCTCCGGGCGATCCTCGACGGCGAGCTGCCGTCGCCGCCCATCGGCAGGACGCTTAACTTCGTGCCGATCGAGGTGGAAAAGGGCAGGGTGGTGTTCCAGGGCACGCCGCAACCCGAGTTCTACAATCCGATCGGCAGCATCCACGGCGGCTGGGCCGCTGCGCTGCTCGACTCGTGCATGGGCTGCGCGGTGCATTCGACGCTGGAAGCGGGGCAGGGCTACACCACCATCGAGCTGAAACTGAATTATGTGCGCGCCCTCCTGCCCGGGAGCGGGCCGGTGCGCGCGGAAGGAAGGGTCATTCACGCCGGCCGCCAAGTCGCCACCGCCGAAGGCAGGCTGATCGGCCACGACGGGCGGATGTACGCGCACGGCTCGACGACCTGCCTGGTCTTCTCGCGTTGATCTCCCTCGGCCGACTCCTGCGCAACGGGACAGGTGCCGAATCCGGTGCGGGCGTTTATCTCCGGCGGCGCATGGTTCACACTCCCGCCTGAGGCCCGCCACCGCCGTCGCGGAAGGAGTTTACCCATGTCCCGCCTGCCCACATTGTTCGTTTCGCATGGCGCGCCGACGCTCGCGATCGAGCCGGGTTCCACCGGCCCGATGCTCGGCGCGCTCGGGCGCGAGCTGCCGCTGCCGAAGGCCATCCTGGTGGTATCCGCCCACTGGGAGACCGCGGCGCCGGAGGTCTCCGCCGCGAACTCACCCGAGACGATCCACGACTTCTGGGGTTTCCCGCGCCCGCTGTATTCGATTCAGTATCGCGCGCCCGGCGCGCCCGCGCTCGCCCGTCGCGTCAAAGACCTGCTCGACGCGGCCGCGCTGCCGGCGAAGATCGATCCGCGACGCGGACTGGATCACGGCGCCTGGGTGCCGCTGCTGT
>DASRFY010000212.1:0-29566 GCA_035651315.1 Burkholderiales bacterium | reverse complement strand
CCCCTATAATCGCCGCCATGACAAGCGAACAACCCACGGTCAAGGCACTCGTCTTCGATGTCTTCGGCACCGTCGTCGACTGGCGCGGCAGCATCATCCGCGAAGGACGCACGCTGGGAAAAACAAAGGGGCTGCGCGTCAACTGGCCGAAGTTCGCCGATGCCTGGCGCGCGGGCTACCGGCCGGCGATGGACCGGGTACGGCGCGGGGAGCTTCCCTGGCTGCATATCGACAAGCTGCACCGGATGATCCTCGACGAGCTGATCGAGCAGTTCCGCATCGCGGGGCTCACCGAGGATGACAAGGCGGACCTGAACCGCGTCTGGCACCGGCTCAAGCCCTGGCCCGATTCGGTGCGCGGCCTCAAGCGCCTCAAGCGCCGGCACGTTGTTGCCACGCTGTCCAACGGCAACGTCTCGCTGCTCGTAGACATGGCGAAGAACGCAGGCCTGCCCTGGGACTGCATCTTCTCCGCCGAGCTGTTTCAGCACTACAAGCCCGACCCCGAGACCTATCAGGGAGCGGCGCGCCTGCTCGACCTGCCGCCGGACCGGGTAATGCTGGTCGCCGCGCACAAGGACGACCTGTTTGCCGCGAAGCGGGCCGGCCTGCGCACCGCTTTCATCGCCCGGCCGAGGGAAAGAGGGCCCAAGGCCGGGATCGACGTCTCGCCGGAGCCGGCATTCGACTACAACGCGGCGAGCTTTCTCGATCTCGCCGACCAGCTCGGCGCCTGACGCCGATGGCGCCCGGCCCGCGGCATCCGGTCCGCGTGTGGGACCTGCCGGTACGGCTGTTCCACTGGCTGCTGGTGGCTTTGGTGATCTCCCAAATCATCACCGCGAGCATCGGCGGCAATGCGATGTACTACCACGAGCGCGGCGGCTACACGATCCTCGCGCTGGTGCTGTTCCGCATCGCCTGGGGATTCCTGGGCAGCCGGCACGCGCGCTTTTCCGACTTCGTGCGCGGTCCCGCCGCGGTGAGCGCCTATGCGAAGAACCTGCTGCGGGGCGAGGCGCAGCCTTACGCCGGCCACAATCCGCTCGGCGGCTGGTCGGTCATCGCCATGCTCGCTTCGCTGCTGCTGCAGGCCTCCACCGGGCTGTTCGCGAACGACGACGTGATGCTGGAAGGGCCGCTCGCCAAGCACGTCTCGAAGGCGGTGAGCGACGCGGTCACGCGAGTGCACGACGTCAACGCCGTCGTGCTGCTCACGCTGGTCTGCGTTCACGTCGCCGCGGTGCTCTACTATCTGCTCGCCCGGCGCGAAAACCTGATCCGGCCGATGCTGACGGGAAACAAGACCTGGGACGGAGCGCCACCCGCCGCAACGCGCCCTGCGCTGTGGCGGGCGGCCGTATTGCTGCTCACGGCCGTGGGCCTGGTTTACCTTATCGTCAATCTTTGAGTCGGCGCGGGCGCTGCCATTCGATCGCGTGCGGCGGAACGGCGATCCCCGCGGCGAGCCTCGGGTCGGGATTCGGCTGCGCGGCGAACGACGCAAAATCCAGCGTGCCCGCCCAGATCGGGAGCCGGTAGTCCTCCTCGTCGTCGAGCGGCGGCCCCTGCCGCAGCTTCGCCGAAGCCTCCGCAATGTCGATCGCGAGCACTGCGGTCTGCTCCAGCTCGTGCTGCCGCGGCGGGCGTTGCGTCTCCCACCGCCCGGGAATGATATGGTCGGAGATCACCTTGAGCGCGCGCGCCTTGTCCGCGGCGGCGACCCTCTCCGCGGTACCGAGCACGACCACCGAGCGGTAGTTGACCGAGGAATGAAAGGCGGCGCGCGCGAGTACCAGCCCGTCCACCAGCGTCACGGTCACGCACACCGGAATCCCCTTCGCCGTCTCGTTCAGCATGCGGCTCGAAGACGAGCCGTGCACGTACAGCGTGCGGCCCTCACGACCGTAGCCGGTGGGAATCACGTACGGCTGGCCGTTGACGACGAAACCGACATGGCAGAAAAACCCTTCGTCGAGAATCGCGGCGATCGTCTCGAAGTCGTAGCGCCCCCGCGCCGGATAGCGGTTGAGCCTGGTGCGGCTGGATTGAAGGTCATCAGACATCTCCTCACCCCCCGCCCTCTTCACTGCGTGGAGAGGGAGCTAACAACAGGAGGCGATCGTTGGCGCCCGTGACCTTCCACTCCCTCTCCGCCCGCTTGCGGGGGGAGAGGTTTCGCCGACCCGGCGATTGCGCAGCAACCTTGGGCGGGAGGCGAAACAAATGCGCTACCCGCAAACGGGTGCCTTTGGCACTAACGTGTCCGCGCATTGGAGTGAGGTGGGTCATTTGCTCCTGTACTTGTCATGACACGACTTGCAGGCCTTGCCGGCCTCGCCGAGCTGGGCTTTGGAGGCGCCCGGATCGCCGCCTTTCGCCACTTCGGCGAGCTTGGCGACCTCGTTCTGCATTTTCTCGAGCTTGGCCTTGAATTCGTCCATCTCGAGCCAGATCTCCGGTTTCGCCTTCGTATCTCCCGTCTCGGAGCCCGGCGTGAATCCTTCCAGCGGAAGTTTGCTCATGAACGCGACGATCTCCGCATTGCGCGCGAACGTGGCGGCGTCATATGGGATGTCCCCCTTCGCCATCGCGGCCATCGAGCCGAAGTTCCAGCCGATCACCGCCATCACCCCTCTGCGATACTTGATCGCATCTTCCGGCTTCGCGGCCGACGCGCCCTGACATGCAAGGAACAGCGAAGCGAGAACAAGCGCGAACAGCGTGCTTTTCATCCTTCCCTCCTCATCATGATTGGCCCCGCGCGATTCTAGCACCGCGGGTTCGCCGGCCGTCAGCGCCGGAAGATCCAGAGGATGATGCTCAACACGATCGAGACGATGAGGCCGGTGGTGATCGGAAAGTAGAAGCCGAAGCCGTCGCGCTCGATGCGGATGTCGCCCGGCAGGCGGCCGAGCCCGAGCCTCGCGAGCCACGGCCACAGCAGCCCCGCCAGCAGCAGGACGATCCCGATCGCGATCAACCAGCGTTGCATAAACCTTGAAATCCAGAAGGCCGAACCACCAAGCGCACCAAGGACATCAAGAAAACAAGTTCCAGTCGTCTATCGTCCATCACGGATTTCCTGCGCCCGCGCAGCGGTTCCTGTCCTTCAGCCTGTCCAGTAGCTGTATCCACTCGCCGCGAAGCAATCGCAGGGAGTGCAGCCATCATACTTTTCGAAGCTCGACGTCAAAACGAAATCGTTGCACTCGTCTTGCATTTCTTGGTGCTCTTGGTGCACTTGGTGGTTCGATATGCCTGCCCTCCGCGCTCCGGTCATTGGCCGCGCTGGTAGGTGCCGATCAGCACCGCCTCGGCCAGCACGTGGCCTTTCATCGCGCGTTCGACATCGGCCTTGCGCGGACGCCCGAGGTCGGAAAACGCCCGGTCCAGCGCAAAGAGCTTGTGGAAATAGCGATGCCTGCCGATCGGCGGACAGGGTCCGCCGTAGCCGGTGCGCCCCCAGTCGTTGAGACCGTCGCGCGTGCCGGCGGGAAGTTCGCGCGGGGAAATGCCTTCCTTCAATCCCGTCGCCGAGACGGGAATGTCGTACAGCACCCAGTGCACCCAGGTCATCTTCGGCGCCGCCGGGTCCGGCGCATCGGGATCGTCGACGATCAGCACCAGGCTCTTCGCGCCCGCCGGCACGCCGCTCCACGCAAGCGGCGGCGAAGTATCGCCGCCGTCGCAGGTGTATTGCTTCGGGATTGCGCCCTGATGCTTGAACGCCGTGGACGTAAGCGTCATGGTCATGGTTTCCTCCTTCGCAAGCGCGCCGCTCGCCATTATCAGACACAAGCCGATCAGGGTTCGTTTCATGCCGCCGCTCCTTTGCCGGCGCTCGCATGCCGCGCGAGCGCCCAGCCGACGTGTTCGCGCACCAGGGCAGAGGCGTGGTCGCGGCGCGCTTCGAGCGCGGCGACGACCCGCGGCGTCGTCGGCGCGTTGCCGAGCGCAACCGCAATATTGCGCAGCCAGCGCTCGTATCCGATGCGGCGGATGGCGCTGCCCTCGAGCCGGCTCTCGAATTCCTCCTCGCTCCAGCCGAACAGCTCGGTGAGCGTCGCGGCGTCGAGCCCGTTTCTCGGCGCGAAGTCCGGCAGCTCGGCATGGACGGCGAAGCGGTTCCAGGGGCAGACGAGCTGGCAGTCGTCGCAGCCGTAGATGCGGTTGCCCATTAGCGGCCGCAACGCCTCGGGTATCGGGCCCTTGTGCTCGATGGTGAGGTAGGAAATGCAGCGCCGCGCATCGAGCCGGTACGGCGCGACGATCGCCCGCGTCGGGCACACGTCGATGCAGCGCGCGCAGGTGCCGCAGTGCTCGCCGGTCGGCGCGTCCACCGGCAGCGGCAGGTCGGTGTAGATCTCGCCGAGGAAAAACCAGGAGCCCGCCTTGCGGTCGAGCAGTAGCGTGTGCTTGCCGCGCCAGCCGAGTCCGGCCCTGACGGCAAGCTCCACCTCCATCACCGGCGCGCTGTCGGTGAATACCCGGCAGGCGAACTCGCCCACCGCCTCGCCGATCCGATCGGCGAGCTTCTGCAGGCGACGGCGCAGGACCTTGTGATAGTCGCGCCCGAGCGCATACCGCGCGACGTACGCCGATTCCGGGTCGGCAAGGACATCCTCCGCGTCGCGCGCCTCCGGAGGCAGGTAATTCATGCGCGCGCAGATCACGCGCACGGTGCCCGGAACGAGCTCCGCAGGACGCGCGCGCTTCGCACCGTGCGCCGCCATGTACTCCATCTCGCCGTGCCAGCCGCTCGCCAGCCAGTCCATCAGCCGGCTCTCCGCCGCGCCGAGCACGGTATCGGTGATGCGAACCTCGTCGAAGCCCAGCTCCGCGCCCCAGTCGCGGATACGCGCGGCCAGCGCGGTCAGGTCGACCGCGTCGCTTGCGGGAGCTTGCAACATCTGCATGCCGAAATGGTACTCCTCGCGGCACCGGGAGGTGCCCGGTTGACCTGGATCAACTTCCCTGCCGGCCGGCGCTGGCAGCATTCGTCCCGTTGAATGAAAGGGTGCCGCGCTGCGCCGGGAAGGAATATGCATGCAACCGTTACGCCGTGCGGGCGCTCTTGCCGCGATGGTCTCGGACCTGATTGCGCCGAGCCTCGTCCACGCCGCCGAGATCGCGCTGAATGCCGACCAGATGCGCGCGCTCGGCATTACCGTGGCGAAGGTGGAATCCGCCGCCGGCGCGCCGCTCGCCGGCCTGGCGGCGATGGTCGCCATTCCCCACAGCCAGCAGCAGATCGTCGCCGCGCCGCTGCCCGGCAGCGCCAGGGGCGAGGCGGCGGCGGTACGCAGGATGAGCGGCGAGGTGGCGGCGATGCACGCTTCGGCGCAGGACGCCTACGCCGCGTGGCTGCGCGCGCGCGACACCGCGGAGGGCATGCGCCGGCACGCGCAGACCACGATGCGCGCCTACGAGCTGAAGGAGGCAGGACTGGCGGGAGTGGTCGCCGCACTCGCGGCGCTCGAGGCCGCGGAGTCGCGCTACCGGCTGCTCATCGAGGCGCACCTGCTCTGGCGCGACCCGACGGAACGCGACGACTAGCGCCCTGCCGCGCGGGCGGGAACCGGTTCGACGCCTTCGATCGTCTCTCGCGTCGCAAACAGCGGCGCGAGCTTGCGCGTCTCGCCGTGCTTCATCAGGAAGAAACGCTCGGACGACACGTGGGCCGCGCGCAGCGCCTGCGCAAGCTTCACCGGCGGCTCGTCGAGCCGCTCGTCGGTGAGGCGGAAGGTGCCCCAGTGCATCCCCACGCAATAGCGCGCCTTCAGATCGAGTTGGGCCTGCACCGCCTCCGCCGGGTCCACGTGCATGGTTTTCATGAACCAGCGGGGCTCGTACGACCCGACGGGGACCATCGCCAGATCGAAACCGCCGAATCGTTCCGCGGCGTCGGCGAGATCCTTCGAATAACCGAAGTCGCCGCCGAAGAAGATCCGGTGGCCCGCGTACTCGATGACCCAGGCGCCCCACAGCGTGCGATCGCGATCCCAGGGCGTGCGCTGGCTCCAGTGTTGCACCGGTACGAAGTAAAAGCGCAGCCCGTCGATGTCGATCGATTCCCCCCAGTCGAACTCCTGCACGCTCGTCATGCCGTTGTCCGCGAACCAGGACTTGAGCCCCAGCCCGACCAGATACTTCGGCGCTCCGCCCGCCTGGCGCGCGAGCCCCTGCACCGTGGGCAGGTCGAGATGGTCGTAATGGCTGTGGGAGATCAGCGCGATGTCGATGTGCGGCAGCGTGTCGAAGCGCAGCGGCGGCGGAACGACGCGTTTCGGTCCGGCGAAGGCGAGCGGCGAGGCGCGCTCGGACAGTTGCGGGTCGGTGAGAATATTCAGGCCGCCGAGCTGCAGCAGGAAGGTGTCGTGACCGAGCCAGGTCATGGTGGGCTCGGTGCGGTTGGCGCGCAGGAAGCCGATGTCGGGTTGGACGGTCGGAAAGTTGTACCCGTCCGGCGGGTCGGGGGGAACGCCGTAGCGCAGCCGCTCCCACTGCCATTTCCAGAAGCTCGGCTTGGGCGGATGCGGATAGATGTTGCGAAAACCTTCCGCGGTGTGATGCGATGTCACGGGACTATAATTCGCGCTGCTGGAGCACGCCGCCAGCAGAACGGCGACCGGCAGCGCAAGAACGAGGGTGCGCATTCTTTCGATGGGGGAGAACCGGCGCAGTGTAGACGTCCGTCCTTCCCGATGCAAAATTTTCTCGGCGCAAGTTTCCACAAGGAGAACACCAACCAATGGCTGGCAAAGCGAAATTCCGGGTCGGCGTCATCGGACTCGGCTCGATGGGCATGGGAGTGGCGTGCACGCTGGCGCGCAAGGGCTTCGAGACGCATGCATTCGATGTGCGCCCGGAAGTGCTCAAGGCATTCGTCAACGAAGGCGGCGTCGCGCACGAAAGCCCGGCGGAGGTGGGCCGCGCCGCCGACGTGATTGTCGTCCTGGTGGTGAACGCGGACCAGACCAGCGCCGCGCTGTTCGGCAAAGACGGCGCCGCGGCGGCGCTGGCGAAAGGCAGCGTCGTGGTCGCGAGCGCGACGGTGGCGCCGGAGTTCGCGATCGACCTCGGCGAACGCCTGGCCTCGAAGGGCATCCACATGATCGACGCGCCGGTTTCCGGCGGCGCGGCGCGCGCCGCAAAGGGGGAGCTCTCCATCATGGCCTCCGGCTCGCGGGACGCGTTCAAGAAAGCCGACGCGGTGCTCGCCGCGATCGCGACCAAGGTTTACCGGCTCGGCGACGAGCCGGGAATGGGCTCGAAGGTGAAGATGATCAACCAACTGCTGGCAGGCGTGCATATCGCCTCCGCCTGCGAGGCGATCGCGCTCGGCATCCGCGCCGGCGCGGACCCGAACGTACTCTACGAGGTGATCTCGAACAGCGCCGGCTCGTCGTGGATGTTCCAGAACCGCGTGCCGCACATTCTCGAGGGCGACTACACGCCGCTGTCGGCGGTCGCCATCTTCGTCAAGGACCTCGGCATCGTGCTGGACTCGGCGAAAAAGATGTCTTTCCCGCTGCCGCTCACCGCGGCCGCGCACCAGCTCTATCTCGCCGCCGCCGGCGCCGGCCTCGCCGGCGAGGACGACTCCGCGGTGGTCAAGGTCTACCAGCAGCTCTCCGGCATCAAGCTGCCGGAGAAGAAAAAAACCGCTGCAAAGAAGAGCTAAAACTCACCACAGAGGCACAGAGAACGTCCAGGATCGAATATCGCCACCAAGGCACAAAGTGAGGCCACCGAGAAAGATGGGCTGCGTCCGGGGTGGCCAAGCGGAATTGGCTTGCCCTGCGTTGGTCGCCAATAAGCAGGCATTGATCAACCCGCAAGGTGTTTATCCGACACTGTCTTTCTTGGTGCCTTGGTGTCTTGGTGGTGAATCTGGTTTTCCTCTGTGCCTCCGTGTCTCTGTGGTGAATCCTTCCTAAATCCGGTCGTTGTCGAGCTTCTCTTCCAGCTCGCGCAGGACCTGGGCCGCTTCGATCAGGTTCGGGTTGAGGTCGAGGGCGCGGCGGAAATATTCCGCCGCCTTGCGGGCATCGCGGCGCTCGAGCCAGATTCCGCCGCAGCTCTCCAGCACGCCGAAGTGGTAGGGATTGAGCCTGAGCGCGTGCGCGTATTCGGCGAGCGCGCGGTCCGTGTCGCCGAGATCGTAGTAGGCGTCGCCGAGCCGGTTCCAGACTTCGGCGAATTCCGGCTTCAGCGCGACGACCTGGTTGAACTTCTCGATCGCGGAATCGATTTCGTTCTCGTGGATGAGCTCGATCCCCTGCTGGAACAGCGCGTCGGCGGTGGTGTCGTCGGCACGCATCCACAGCCCCCAGAGCGCCTGCTCCGCCATTCCGCGGACCAGTTCGTCGTCGTCCCACAGCATCTGGAGCATGCGCGGCACGTCCTGCTGCGTGCCGACCTCCGCCAGGCGCGCGAGCGCGGCACGCCTCTGATCCGGCTGCGCGCTGTTCAGCCGCGTCAGCGCCTCATCCCGGGAGATCGGCGACCAATCCGCCGCCGCCGCGAGCGTGGCCGCGCAGCCCAGGATCAAGGCCGCGGAAAAAACACGGATTCGCAATCGAGTCATGCGCCCACCCATCCTCTTCGACGCGCCCAGCGACCGCGGGGTTCCAGTGTGCGGCCGCCGCGGGCGCGACGCAACCCATGGAAAACAAGATCCCGTCGTCTGGCGGGCCTGAAACAGGGCTTGTTCCCCAGGGCATGGTTTACGCCGGCGCGATTTCGAGGATCGAGACCGGAGAGCCGGTCGGGATGAGGCGAACGAGCGAAAAGCCCGATGCGGCCAGCAGGCTCCGAAACTCGGCTTCCGTTCGCTCGCGCGCGCAACCATACATGGCCATCATCTGCAGGTCGACCAGATAGTCGGTCGCCCGCCCGCGCGAGGGATCGACCTCGAGGATCTGTTCCCCGATCAGCAGGCGGGCGTCGGGCCTCATCGCCCGCCGGCACGTACGCAGGATGCGCAGGCAATCCTCGTCGGACCAGTTGTGCAGCACCCGGATCAGCAGATACAGATCCGCTCCTTGCGGCACGCGTTCGAAGAAGTCGCCGCCCTCGGCGGTCATTCGACCCGACAGGAGAGCTTCGGGCGGTATGGCGTCGATGACGTCCTCGCGGTCGTACACCACTCCCCGGGGCGCGGGAAACAGCGCCAGGACCCTTCGCAGCGTTTCGCCGTTGCCGCCGCCGATGTCCGCGATCAGGGCGGCGCGCGAGAAGTCATAGCTCTGCGCGATCGAGTGGTGCCGATCGTCGGTAAAGTGCGCCATGAACGCGTCGAAGATCCGCGCTTCGTCCGGATGGCGGCGCAGATAGTCGAAGCGGCTCACACCCCAGGCGGCCTGGTGCGGGTTGCCCCCGCGCAGCGCCGCATCCAGCGCTCCCCAGGCTTGCCAGGAGCCGGGCGCGGTCCAGAACCGCGCCGCGTAATGCAGGCTGTCCGCCGTATCCGTGCGCAGCAACAGGGAGCGCGGCGTATGCGCGATCATCCCGTCGCGGATCCGGAAGATCCCGAACGCCGACAGCGCGCGCAGCGCGCGCAGCAGCGGCGCGGCCTGCACGCCGCACGCCGCGGCAAGTTCCTCCACGCTTCGGCTTCCTTCCCGCGAGATCCGGTCGGCGACATCGAGATCGGCGACCAGCCGCAGGAGCCGGGATACCTGGAACCCGCGTATCAGCAGATCCAGCGCCGCACGATGATTCTCGTCTCGCGACTCGTTCGCCATGACAGTCCGCCTCCCCGATTGCAATGTACCGCGTGCCCCGCGACGGCCCAAGCCTGCCCGCGCCCGCCGCTACGCGAGGCGCTGCGCCGCACCCTGTGCATCCTGCGCGTGCGTCAGCGACCGACCAGGCCGCCGAACGGCACCCAGCGCCGCCCGTCGAAACGGACCAGTTGCAGCTGCTTGATGGGGAAATGATCGGTGGGACGCGTGCGCAGCGCGATGCCTGGCAGCAGCATCGGCAGGCGCAGGCCGTCGAGCCGGTTCGCCTGGCGCATGAGGTTTTCTCGCGTCAGTTCGTCGCCGCACTGCGCCAGCACATGGATCATCGCCTGCGCCGTGATGTAGCCCTGCACGTTTCTCTCGTCGTCGATGTCGCCCTGCGGGTAATACTTCGACAACCAGGTCCGGTAATCCCGCACGCCCGGATCGGCGGCCCATCTCGCGTCGTTGACATCCTTCATGAAGGTGGCGCTGATCAGCCCGACCGATTTCTCCAGCCCGGCGGCGCGCAGCGTTATGGACGTCGATGACGCGGGCATGGTGACGATGTGCAGCGGCCGCCAGCCGATGTCGTAGGCCTTGCGGATGGCCTGGGCCGCGGCCCGGGTGGTGGAGAAATCCACCAGCGTGTCGGCACCGGAAGACTGAAGACTGATGATCTGCTGATCGACGGTCGGGTCGGTCAGCTCGTAGCTCGCTTCCGCGACGACCATGCCGGCGCCGCGTTCGCCGAGCGTGCGCCGGAACGCGCCGAGGAGGCTCTTCCCGTAGTCGTCGTTCTGGTACAGGACGGCGACCCTGGCGGCGGGACGGCTGTCGAGCAGGTATTTCGCGTACACGGCCGCCTCCTGCTCGAAGCTGTAATGCAGCGGGATGGTCCAGGGCAGGGCCTCGGCGTCCCCGAGCTTCGGATTTCCCGTCAGGATGAACAGCTGGGGAATGCGTCGCGCATTGAGATACCGGGAGATGGCCGCGTTGGTAGGCGTGCCCACGGTGCCGAAGATGAGCAGAACGTTCTCCTGCTCGATGAGCTTGCGAGTCTGCTCCACGGTCTTCGGCGGACTGAACCCGTCGTCCAGGCTGATCAGCCTGAGCTTTCTGCCGTTGACTCCGCCCTCGTCGTTGACCTTGGCGAAATAGGCGGCCATGGCCTTGCCGACGGTGGCATAGGCCGATACCGGACCGCTGTAGGGAATGGTCTGGCCGATGCGGATCTCGGCGTCCGTGACCCCCGGACCATACGCCTTGCCGGCGCGCGCCTGTGGCGCGTGCAGGCAGGAAAACGCGAGCGTCAGAAGCAGGACGGGCAGACTTTTTCTCATGATCGTGGCTCCCGGGTAATATTCCAACGGCAAGACGGCGTCGGCGTGTCAGCGCCCGCGACGCAGGGCGCGGCGATCGGCCGCTCCCCGCGCAGACGGTTCACATGCCGCTACGGCGGCCTGCGCTCGCGCTCCGGGCGGCGCGCCCGATCCGTCGTGCCGAATCGTAGCGGGCGGGTACCGGGAAGTCCTTGGTTCAGGAGCTTAATCGTTCTGAATTTCCGCTCTGGGTAAATCGCATGACGCCGGACGAACTCCGCTTCGGAAAATTCCGCCTCGATCTGCGCCGGCGCCGGCTCTTCGGCGACGGCGCACCGCTCGAGCTCAAGAGCAGGGCATTCGACATCCTCTGCGTGCTGGCCTGCGCGCGCGGCGAAGTCGTCACCAAGGACCAACTGATGGCGAAGGTATGGCCGGGGCTCGTGGTCGAGGAGAACAACATCCAGGTGCATGTGTCCGCGCTGCGCAAGGCGCTGGGCGAGGAAAGGGATTCGCCCGTGCATCTGGTCACCATTCCCGGCCGGGGTTACCGGCTGGTCGGCGTGGAGGAAGTCGCGCCGCGCGGCGCGCTGGATGCCGCGCGCGGCGGAGCGTCTGCGCCCGCGGATCGCCCGTCGATCGCGGTTCTGCCGTTCCAGAACCTGAGCGACGACCCCGCGCAGTCCTACTTCGCCGACGGCGTCGTCGAAGACATCATCACCGGTCTGTCGCGCATCAAGTGGCTGTCGGTCATCGCCCGCAATTCGAGCTTCGTGTACCGGGGCAAGGACGTAGACGTGCGCCAGGTGGGGCGGGAACTTGCCGTGCGCTACGTGCTCCAGGGCAGCGTCCGCCGCTTCGCGCAGCGCGTCCGCATCGCCACGCAGCTCGTCGAAGCGCAGGGCGCAACCCAGGTCTGGGCCGAGCGTTACGACCGGATGCTCGGCAATCTGTTCGAGGTCCAGGACGAGATCGCCATGAGCGTGGTCGGCGCCATCGAGCCGGGCATGAGGAAGATCGAGGTCGAACGGGTGCGGCGCAAGCGGCCCGAAACGCTCGACGCCTACGACCTGTTGCTGCGGGCGCTGCCCTTCGTCTACAAGGTCATGCCGGAAGGCTCCGCTCCCGCGATCCCCCTGTTGCAGAGGGCGCTGGAACTCGAGCCGGACTACCCGGTGGCGCACGCGATGCTCGCCTTGTGCTTCCACGTCCGATACAGCCGCCGAGGCCTGCGCGAAGAGGATCTTCAGGCCTCGATTCGCCACGCGCGGGCCGCCGTGGCCGGCGCCAGCGACGACGCGCTGACGCTCGCGATCGCCGCCTTCGTGATCTGGTTCGACCAGCACGACGTGGCCACCGCGTTCGATCTTTTCGATCGCGCGCTGGCGATCAGCGCCTCGAACGTCGTCGCCCTTTGCACCAGCGCGGTGGCGCTCGCCTGGACGGGGCAGACGCAGCTCGCCATCGAACGAGCCGAGCGCGCGCTCCAGCTCAGCCCGTTCGATGCGTTCAACTATCTTTCCTACGTGGCCCTTTCCGGCGCGAACTTTCAATGCAAGCGCTACGACCTCGCCCACCAATGGGCGCGACGGGCGGTGGAGGCGAACCCGGATTTCAGCGTGCCGTATGCGTACCTCACGGCCGCGCTGGTCCGGCTGGGATGCGCCGAGGAGGCGAAATCGGCGGTCCGGACGATGCTCGCGCTCGACCCCGGCTTCACCATTCGGCGGTACCGGGTCACGGTCGGCGTCAATCCCGAAGTGTTCTCGGAGTTCGCGCAGGCTTGGCGCGAGGCCGGGATGCCCGAGTAACGCGCGGGCCGGCGGACGCGACCCGAACGCAGCGGCAGCGCCCCGCCCGCGGCCTGCGGGGATCCCGGCGAATGCGGTTACAATGCGGCGGGCGCTCGAATCGCACACTCACGACTCATTCTCCCCGCACGTGAATCGGAAGATCCCGTCCATGAAACCGCTGTTTTCGCTGGTGCTGATGGCCTGCGCCGCCGCGGCGCAGGCCGCCCCCTACCCGCTCGGCACCATGACCTGCGACGACATCGGCGCGTTCGCCTCCGAAGCCATGGGATGGCGGAAAGCGGGCGTGCCGCGCGAGCAGGCGATGGCCCGCCTCGACCAGCGCCAGTACGGCGACCCGGTGGAGAAGAAGAACCTGATCGCGGTAGTCGATCTGGTCTACGGTCCGTACGGGCGCAACTGGGGCGTGGAGAGCGCCGGCAACGTGCTCAAGACCGATTGCATGACCGGCCGGGAGCAGAAGTGAGCGCGGTTGCGCTGCGCGCCCTGCCGCCGCCAGCGCAGCCGGGCATGCGGCTCGCCGACATCGACACCCCGGCGTTGCTGCTCGACCTCGACGCCTTCGAGCGCAATCTTGATCGCCTGGACGCCACGCTGCGCGGCGTGCCGGTGCGCGTGCGGCCTCATTCCAAGTCGCACAAGTGTCCCGAGATCGCATTACGCCAGCTCGCCCGCGGCGCCGTCGGCGTGTGCTGCCAGAAGGTCTCCGAGGCGGAAGCGATGGTCGAAGGCGGCGTGCCCGACGTGCTGGTCAGCAACGAAGTGGTCGGCGCGCCAAAGATCGCCCGCTTGGCAGCGCTCGCGAAGCGGGCGCGGGTCGCCGTGCTGGTCGACGACGCCGGCAATGCGGCCGAGCTGGACGAGGCGGCGCGGCGCGCCGGCATCGCGCTGGAAGTGCTCATCGAAGTGAACGTCGGCGCGAACCGCTGCGGCATCGCCCCCGGCCAGCCGGTCGTGGCGCTCGCCAACCGCATCCTCTCCCTCGACAACCTGCGCTTCGCCGGGCTGCACGCGTATCAGGGCGCGGCGCAGCACGTGCGCCTGCCCGCGGAGCGCCGCACGCTCATCGACCGCGCCGTGCAGCAGGTGCGCGCCACGCTCGAGCTGCTCCACGAGCACGGCATCCGGTGCGAAACCGTCACCGGCGCCGGCACCGGCACGTACCTGCTCGAGGCCGGCAGCCGGGTCTACAACGAGATCCAGCCCGGCTCCTACATCTTCATGGACGCGGATTACGGTCGCAATCTCGGCGAGGACGGCAAGCCGGTGCACGACTTCGAGCAGAGCCTGTACGTCTGGGCCACGGTGATGAGCCGGGCCACGTCGGAGCGGGCGATCGTGGACGCGGGATTGAAAGCCGTATCGGTGGACTCCGGCATGCCGCTGGTGGCAGGCGGCGGCGCGGAATTCCTCAGGGCTTCCGACGAGCACGGCGTGCTCGGAACGATTTCCGGGCGCGAATTCAGGCTCGGCGAAAAGATCCGCCTGGTCCCTGGCCACTGCGACCCGACGGTGAACCTGTACGACTGGATCGTCTGCTATCGCGGCGAGGAGGTCGAAGCCGTCTGGCCCATCGCCGCCCGCGGGGCTTTCTATTGATCTCCAACACAGTGAACCACGGAGGGCACGGAGGAAAAGAGAAAGGAGAATCTCAACGCAAAGGTCGCAAAGAAGCGCAAAGGACGCAAAGAAACCTGACAGAGCTCCCGGCATTTCCGGCGTCTGCGAGCGTGTCGTTTGAGTCGGATGCGGAGTTTCGTCTCTCGCCCTTTCCTGATTTCCTCCGTGTCTTCTGTGGTTCCCTCCTTGAGGGTGAAAAGACCATGCCCGGGCCCAAGACCTACCAGTTCGACACGCTCTCCCTGCACGCCGGCCAGCAGCCCGACCCGCAGTTCGGCGCGCGGGCGCAGCCGATCTACTTCACGACGTCGTACGTGTTCAAGGACACCGAGCAGGCGGCTTCGCTGTTCAACATGGAGCGCGCCGGCCACGTCTACACGCGCATATCCAATCCGACCAATGCCGCGCTCGAGGAACGCATCGCGGCGCTGGAAGGCGGCGTGGGCGCGATCGCCACCGCCAGCGGCCAGGCGGCGCTGCACCTGGCGATCGCCACCCTGATGGGCGCCGGCTCGCATATCGTCGCCTCGCGCTCGCTCTACGGCGGCTCGCACAATCTGCTGCAGTACACGCTGCCGCGTTTCGGCATCGAGACAACCTTCGTCGATCCGCGCGACGTCGACGCATTTCGCGCGGCGATCCGCCCGAATACGCGGCTGATCTTCGGCGAGACGCTCGGCAACCCCGGGCTGGACGTGCTCGATCTGCCGCGCGTGGCGGACATAGCGCACCAGGCCGGGCTTCCGTTGCTGCTGGACTCCACCTTCACCACTCCGTACCTGATGCGGCCGTTCGATCTCGGCGCCGACCTCGTCTTTCACTCCGCGACCAAGTTCCTCGGCGGCCACGGCGTCGCCATCGGCGGGCTGCTCGTGGACGGCGGCAAATTCGACTGGGACGGATCGGGGAAATTTCCGACGCTGACCGAGCCGTACGAGGGCTTCCACGGGATGGTGTTCACCGAGGAGTCGACCACCGCGGCCTTCCTGCTGCGCGCGAGGCGCGAGGGCATCCGCGATTTCGGCGCCTGCATGAGCCCGATGAACGCGTTCCAGATCCTGCAGGGGCTGGAGACGCTGGGGCTGCGCATGCAGCGCCACATCGACAACACCAGAAAGGTCGTGGCGTTCCTCGACAGGCATGAAGCCGTGGCGAAAGTGCTGTACCCGGAACTGCCCTCGCACCGCGACCATGCCCTCGCGATGAAACTGCTCCCGAAGGGCTGCGGCGCGGTGTTCAGCTTCGAACTGAAAGGTGGCCGCGCGGCAGGGCGTCGCTTCATCGGGTCGCTGAGGCTGTTCTCGCACCTGGCCAACGTGGGCGACGCGAAGTCGCTGGTCATCCACCCGGCGACGACGACGCACTACCGCATGGATGAAACGGCATTGCGCGCGGCGGGCATCACCGAAGGCACCGTGCGGCTGTCGATCGGGCTCGAGAATCCCGACGATCTGATCGAGGACCTGTCGCGCGCGCTGTACGCCTCGCAGAAGATCTGAAGCGTCAACTTCAAAAGAAAGGCGTGACGCAAAGGGCGCAAAGGATCGCAGAGGGCGCAAAGAAAAGACGAAACACATAACATGCCGCAGTTTCCTTGCGGCGAAAGCATCGCGTTTGCGACGCCAACGGGAAACTTGGTCTTTATGCAAAGCCTCATTGAATTCCGGTTTGTGGACCGAATGGTAGACTCCAGAAAACGTTTATCCGGTACGGAGTCGATGCGCCCAAGCCTTCCCCGTCCATCCTCAATGTGCGTAAGGTGCGGTAAAGCCCATCGTGGCCCGCCTGACAGGACGGCGATCTGCCTCGAGCCCCAACCAGGCGGCAAGATCTGCGGCGGCCGGATCACGTGGATCTCGAACCCGGATGCCTGGCTGCGGTGTGCCTCATGCCGGGCGACCGGCTTTGTCGACGCGAAGCAATGTCCGGACTGTGCCGGCATTGGCTGGCTGCTGCGCCCCGTATGATCCTCGAGACGGATCTGCTCATGAAAAACTATGATCTCGGCAGCTCAGTGCTCACGCTCATGCGGACGCGTTCGATCCATCGAGCATGGATGGAGCGGGTATTGAAGAACCCGGAAAGGACAGAGAACGACGCCGAGAACCCGAGCCTTGTGCACGCGGTAGGGAGAATTCCCGAACGCGCGAATCGCGAACTGCACGTGGTGTATGACCGGTCAGTCGATCCGGCCAACGTCGTGAACGTATTCTTCGATCAGAACGTCTACAAGTAGGTCGTCCAGCGCCAAGTGCACGGCGGCGTTCTCCCTGATTCCGCGCGCGCTGCACGCGTCGCAAAAGGCCTGACACGCGCTCTAAAGAAATTCACGACGCAAAGGTCGCAAAGGAGCGCAAAGAAGAGCAAAGGAGAAAAGGAAAGTATTGATCGGATATTCCGCGGCGTTGAGCCTGAGCAGGAAAGAGAAAGTTTGTTGCTTCTCGGAAGAGCAAACAGCGTCATCGGCATCAAAGCAGCCAGCGGGGTACATCGAAAACGCCATCGCACAAACACCGAAGTTCAGATATTCATGTCTCTCTTTGGGTCCTTTGCGCTCCTTTGTGGCCTTTGCGTTTTGCTTTTTCTTAGTAGGACATTCCCCCGGGAAGCGGGGGTGGGGAGGCCCCGGCCGGGAACTTTCGGGCTAGCATTTGCATCCTCGGGGTAAAGGGGGGCCGGATGGAGCCATCCGCTGCTGATCGGGAGTACTTCGAGCGCGCGGTCGGCGAAGCGCTCGATGCCCTGTACGGGGCGGCGCTACGCATGTGCCGCGACGATTCCCGGGCCCAGGACCTGGTGGCTGAGACCGTCGTGCGCGCGTGGAGCCACTTTGGCGCGCTGCGCGACCGGCAGTGTTTCCGCGCCTGGCTGTTCAAGATCCTCACCAACGTCTTCTTCGAGGAGTGCAGGCGTCAGTCCGCCTCCTCCAATCCGGCGAGCCTCGAGGCGATGGCCGAGGAAGACGCCGAGGCAGAGGCGCCGTTTTCCATTTTCGAGAAGCTGCATCAGCCGTTCCTGCTGTGGTGGGGTGCGCCCGAGCAGGAATTTCTCAACGGCCTGCTGCGCGAACACCTGGACCGGGCGATAGCCGCGCTGCCTGAGGTATTTCGCACGGTGTTCGTCCTGTGCGAACTGCAGGGCTTCAGCTATCAGGAAATCGCCGAAATGCTCGCCGTGCCGGTGGGGACTGTGCGCTCGAGGCTGGCACGCGCGCGCTCGATGCTGCAGCGTGCGCTTTGGGAAGACGCGCAAGCCGCCGGCATCCTGAAATCGGGGGCTGTTCCGCCAAGCGACGAGTCGGCCCAGGCGGCCACGCCATGAGCGTCGGCGAGATCCGTGCCGCGCGCCACTATGAAAGGAGCGTAAGCTCAAATGCCGGACGTACGTAAGATCTCCTGCGAAGAGGCGCTTCAGCACCTCTATGAGCATCTGGACCACGCTCTGACCGCCAACGACGCGGCAGAGGTGGAATATCATCTGAAAACCTGCCGTGCCTGCTTTTCCCGGGCGGAATTCGAGAAACGGCTCAAGGAACGCCTGGCCTCGATCGGTCGCGAGCAGGCTCCAGAGGCACTGCAGAAGCGGGTCCGCGACCTGCTTCGCCGCTTCTGACCTGCAAAGCAGCGTAGTCGCAGACTGTCAATGGTTGCGATCCTCCGCTATCAGCGCGATCACATCCTGGAGGCGGTGCGCGCCATGTACACCGACGTGGCGGCGCACCCCGGCAAGCTTTTCCACTTCCCGACCGGGCGATCGGCCTGCCTGTTTGTCGGCTACCCGGAATCGCTGCTGAACCGCATTCCGCCAGTCGCGGTGGAGTGTTTTGCCGGCGTAGGCTACCCGTTTCTGGCGGGCACCATCGAACCGGGAGATATCGTGCTCGACGTTGGCTCGGGCAGCGGAACCGATGCGTTGATCGCGTCGCATTTCGTGGGGCCCCAGGGCAAGGTCTACGCCCTGGACATGACCGACGCGATGCTCGACCGGCTCCGCGACAACGCGCGCAGGATGGGCGCGGACAACGTCCTTGGTCTGAGCGGAAATGCCGAGGAGATCCCCTTGCCGGATGCGAGCGTCACCTATGTAACCAGCAACGGTGTGCTCAATCTGGTTCCCGACAAGCGCAAGGCATTCAGCGAATTATTTCGGGTTCTTGCGCCGGGCGGCAGGCTTCAGATCGCGGACATCGCGGTCGGGCTGCCAGCGTCCCGCGAGTGCCGCGAGAATCCACGGTTGTGGGCGGAATGCATCGTGGGCGCGCTTGCCGAGGACGACTATCTCGACACCCTTCGCGCCGTGGGCTTTGTCGGAGTCGAAGTGCTGGCGCGCCTGGACTACTTCTCCCGCAGCTCCAATGCCGAGACCCGGCACGTGGCCGAAGGCCTGAACGCCCACAGCATCGTGCTTCGCGCGCGCAAGCCAGACAACAGGGCCGATGGCATCGGCGGTCGCATCCTCGCATTCCTGCGGCTGGCCTGGCGGGATTTTCCCTGATCCAGAGGACAGAGGACGGAAGACTGTGTGCGGCGCTGCCGCGCCTTTAACAGTCTTCAGTTTTCTGTCCTCCGTCCTCTGGAATTTGTCCTCTGTCTTCCGTCCTCTGTCTTCTGGCTTCTGTTCCCCGGGAACTTTGGCTGGTTCCCTTTCATCCTTCCTGAGTGCAGGCACCATTCACTCGAGCGGAGGAATCCAATGACGACTGCACTTGCAGTAGATCGCGCAGAACTCGAATCCAAAGTCAAAGAGATGTATCGGCAGGTTGCAGACGCCCCTTCTGGCGAATTCCACTTCGAGATGGGGCGAGGGCTTGCCGAGCGGCTGGGCTATGCCCCGGCCGATCTCGATCGCGTTCCCCCAGAGGCAGCGGAGTCTTTCGCCGGCGTCGGATTCCATGTGGATCTCGCGGATATTCGCGCCGGAGATGAGATTCTCGATCTGGGCAGCGGAAGCGGAATGGACAGTTTCGTGGCGGCTCTCAAGACCGGCGCCGCCGGGCGCGTAACCGGGCTCGACATGACGGACGCGCAGCTCGCGAAAGCCGAGCGGCTGCGCACGCGAGGGAACTTCGCTCGAGTCTCGTTCCGCAAGGGCTATATCGAGGACCTCCCGTTCCGATCGGAGGCTTTCGATGCGGTGATCAGCAACGGCGTCATAAACCTGTCCGCCGACAAGCTGCAGGTGTTTCGCGAGGCGGCGCGGGTGCTGAAGCCGGGCGGCAGACTGGCGATCTCCGACATCGTCACCGACAAGCCTCTTCCCGAAGGCGTGACGTGCAACGCCACCCTGTGGGCCGCGTGCATCGGCGGAGCAATGCAGCAGGACGCATACCTCGCCGCCATTACGGCCGCGGGGCTGCGCGTGCGGCAGGTCCGCGAGAATCCACAGTACCGGTTCCTGTCCCCGAATGCCACGAATGCGGCCCGCAAGTACGGTGTGAAGAGCGTGTCGCTCGTGGCGACCAAGAGCTGAAGCGGAGGCATTCATGACTGACGCAAGAACAGTCGGGCGCAGCGTGTTTGCCGCCGCTGTGCTGACCTGGTTTGCCGGCCTTGTCGCGGCGGCGTCCTGCCTTGGGCTCCCCTTCGGCGTAGCAGCGCTGACGGCAATCGGAGCCGGGGCCTTTGCCTCCGAGCACGGGCTGTTAATCCCGGTGTTCGAAGTGATGCTCCTCCTCGCTACCGGCAGCGCCGCGCTGCTGGCGCACCGGACCGGACGCCGGCGCGCCCACATCTATCTCGCGGTGTCCGTGCTGCTCGCGGGCGGGGGCATCTTCTTCCACGCGGCGCCGGTCATCGCCGGCATGGCGTTGCTGGCGCTGGTGACGGCGCGACTGGCCGCGCACGCACGCGCCGCCGGCCTTTGCTGACGCCGCGTTTTTCCACCACGCATCAAGAGGAGGCCATCGATGAAAAATCTGCTGAGTTTGGTGTTGGGAGCGTGCATCGCCTGGACTGTGAACGCCGCGCCCTCCGACACAGAGAAGTTGCTCAAGGCGGCGGAAGCCGGCGACACCGCCAGGATCGAGGCGCTCCTTGCCGCCGGGGTGGATGTCGACGGCCGGGACAAGCGCGGCTTCACGCCGCTGATGTATGCAGCCGCAAACGACCGCGTCCCGGCGATCGAGCTGCTGATCCGGCGCGATGCGGATGTGAACGCACAGAGCGACATCGGCGAAACGGCATTGATCTGCGCCGTCCGTTACGGCCGGGGCAAGCCGGAAACGCTCAAGGCGCTGATCGACGCCGGCGCGAACGTCAACGTCGCCATGAAGGACGGCGGCAGCGCGCTTTCCTGGGCCAGAAAGAAGAACCGCTCGGAGGCCGTCGCCCTGCTCGCGCAGGCCGGCGCGCGTTAACGGAAAAGCCTCTCAACGCGGAGGGCGCAAGGACGCAAGGGAATTTCGAAATCAGGATCGACCCAGCATGACACCAAGGAGGGAGATATGAACGCAATTTATCGAATCATCGGCCGTTCGCTTATGGTTGTGACTTTGGCAGCCGCGAGCACTGCCGCGTGGAGCCAGCAGGATGCGACGAAACCCACACTCTACGAGCGGCTCGGAGGCATCTATCCGATCGCCACGGTCGTCGACGACTTCATCGAGCGGCTGCTCGTCAACCAGACGCTCAACGCCAATCCGCGAATCGATGAAGCGCGCCACCGGGTTCCGAAGGCCGGCTTGAAGTTCCAGGTCACCGCGCTGGTATGCCAGGTCACCGGCGGGCCCTGCGTCTACACCGGGCGCGACATGCGCAGCGCGCACGCGCACCTCAACATCGGCGAACGCGAGTGGCAGGCGTTGGTCGCCGACTTCATCAAATCGCTGGACTACTTCAAGGTGCCGAAGCCGGAACAGCAGGAGTTGCTGGCGATCGTGGGTTCCACCAAGCCCGAGATCGTGACCCGTCAGTAGAAAAGCGAACCACGAAGGCACGAAGACACGAAGGGGCACGAAGAAATCTCGTTCTGGGTTTCTCGTGCCCCGTTCAACTTCGCGGGTTGCGCACCCCATCAACCTGTTTCGGAGGCAGGCTCTCTGGGTCGAGAATCTCTTTCTCTCTGTGTTCCTCCGCGTCCTCTGCGTTGAGAGCTTAATGCCGCCGCTATTCGACCTTGACGCCGGAGCGCTTGACAACATTGGCCCAGCGGGCGATTTCGGAGCGCATGAAGTTGCCGAGCGACTCGGGCGTATCGGCGCGCACTTCGGTACCCTGCGCCGCGAGCTGCGCCTGAATCTCGGGGAGCGCGAGGATTCGCCGAATTTCCGTGTTGAGCTTCTGCACGATCTCTCGTGGCGTTCCCGCCGGTGCCAGGATGCCCTGCCACGAGCCGGTCTCGAATCCAAGCAATCCCGATTCTGCAACCGTGGGAATGTCCGGTGCCGCGGCAGCGCGTTTCGGCGAGGACACCGCGAGCGCTCTGAGCCTGCCGCCCTTGACGTGGGGATAAGTCGGCAGCATCCCATTGAACAGCACGTCCGCGTGGCCGGCGACCACGTCGGCGATCGCCTGCGAGCCGCCCTTGTAGTGGATATAGGTCCATTCGACACCGGTGCGAAGCGCGAACTCGACTGCGGCAAGATGCGGTGCGCTGCCTGCGCCGGCAGTAGCGAAGTTCAGTTTGCCTGGCTTCGATTTCGCCAGATCGACAAGCTCCTTTACTGTTCTGGCGGGAACTGACGGATGCACGCCCAGAACATGCGGCGAGTAGCTGATCATCATCACCGGCTCGAAGTCCTTTCCGGGATCGAACGGCAGGTCGGGGAAAACGCTCGCGCTGATGCAAAGCGCGAGGATGTCGGTCAGCAGCAGCGTGTGGCCGTCCGCCCGAGCCTTGGCGACGAGGTTCGCGCCGATGTTGCCGTTGGCACCGGGGCGGTTTTCGACCACAACGGGCTGGGCCCAGGCCTCGTGCATCTTCTGCCCGATCGCCTGTGCAAGGACGTCCGACGTCCCTCCCGGCGTGTACGGCACGATGATGCGGATGTACTTCGCCGGGTAACTGTCGGCGTCGGCAAGCGTGCCATACGCCGCCAGGCCGGCGAACATCAAAATCTCAACGCAGAGGCGCAGAGAACGCAGAGGGCGCAGAGAAAAGCCAAAATGAGAATCGAGACGCAAAGATCGCCAAAGGGCCGCAAAGGTCGCAAAGGGAAAGCGAATGGGAATGATCGATAGCAGCGCGGCGCGAATTGTCGGGTGCTGTCCATGTCAACTCATAATAGATCGAGCCAACTATTTCTATCTCGTGTTTTCTCTGCGAACTCTGCGTCCTCTGCGCCTCTGCGTTGGATGTTGATGTTAAGCCTTGACGAGTTCCAACCCCCGCCAGTCGAAGGTGAGCCCGTGGCCCGGGGTGTCGGGCGCAATCGCGAAACCGTCCTCGATCTTCAGTTGCGGCGCGACGAAGCGTTCCAGGCCGAAGCCGTGCGCCTCCAGATACGAGCGATTGGGCGCCGCCGCGAGCAGATGGACCGTGACGTCGTGCGCCCCGTGCGAGGTGACCGGCAGGTTCATCGATTCGGCGAGATGCGCCACTTTCATGAACACGCTGACCCCGCCGCAGTTGGTGACGTCCGGCTCGGGATAGGTCACGCCGCCGGCGCGGATCATGTTGGCGAACTCGTAGAGCGTGTGCAGGTTCTCTCCGGTGGCCACCGGCAGCCCGCCCTCGCGCACGATGCGAACGTGGCCTTCGATGTCGTCCGGGATCGTGGGCTCTTCCAGCCATACCGGATTGAAGGGCTGAAAGGCGCGCGCGGCGCGGATCGCCTCGTCGGCGCTCCAGCGCATGTTGGCGTCCACCATGAGCGGAAAATCCGGCCCGAGGTGCTCGCGCATCGCCTTCACCCGCGCCGCGTCCTCGGAGACCTTCTCCCGCCCGACCTTCATCTTGATGGCGCGGAAACCTCTGCGCAGATTGTCGTCGGTCTGCCGTAGCAGCTTTTCGAGCGGAAACTGCAGGTCGATGCCGCCTGCATAGCAGGGCACGCGCGGATCGGTGCCGCCGAGCAGCCGCCACAACGCCGTGCCGTGGCGCCGCGCCTTCAGGTCCCAGAGCGCGATGTCGATCGCGGAGATCGCCATCGCGGCGGCGCCGCCGCGTCCGCCGTAGTGCAACCGCCACCACATCTTCCGCCACAGCGCCTCGATGCGGTCCGATTCGGCGCCGACGAGCATCGGCTTCAGGTCCCGTTCGACGGTGGCGTGGATCGCCGCGCCGTTGGTGCCCACGGTGAAGGTGTAGCCCACGCCTTCCGCGCCGTCCGCGTCCGTGATGCGCACGGTGACAAGCTCGAAGCGCGCCATTTCACCGTGCATGCTGTCGGAGAGCACGGCAGGCAGCGGAATGAGGTAATGCCCGGACTCGACTCGGACGATCACGGTATTCATCGCTCGTTTCCCCTCGATGCGCCGGCGCGACGCGCAGGCGATTAGAATGCCGGCCGTAACGCCGGCGAACCAAAGGAGCCTTCGGAGTGTACCTCAACGTCGACGGCCATCGAGTCTACGCATATACGGCCAACCGCGGCCTCGATGCCGCGCGGCCGACCGTGATCTTCGTTCACGGCGCGGCCAACGATCACGGCGTCTGGGCGCTGCAGAGCCGTTATTTCGCCTACCATGGCTGGAACGCGCTCGCGCTGGATCTGCCCGGGCACGGCCGCTCCGGCGGCGCCGCGCGGTCTTCGGTGCGCGAGCTGGCGGACTGGCTGGCGCGGGTGATGGACGCCTCGTCGACAGCCCGCGCCGCGCTGGTAGGGCACAGCATGGGCTCGCTGATCGTGCTGGAAACGGCGGCGGCCCATGCCGACCGCGTCTCGAAAATCGCGCTCATCGGCATCGCCGTGCCGATGCCCGTGTCGGAGCCGCTGCTCGACGCCTCCCGGGCGAACGACCACCTCGCCTACGAGATGATCAACGTCTTCGCACACGGCAACGCCGCCCAGATCGGCGGCAATCGCGTGCCGGGGATGTGGATGCTGGGCAACAACATGCGCCTGATGGAGCGCGCCGCGCCGGGCGCGCTGTATGCGGATTTCAGCGCGTGCAACGGCTATGCCTCCGGGCTGGAAGCCGCCGGCAAGGTGCAATGCCCGGCGCTGCTCGTGCTCGGCCAGCGCGACCTGATGACTCCCGCGCGCGCGGCGCGCGACGTTGCCGCGAAGCTCAGGGATGCAAAGACGATCACGCTGCCCGGCGCGGGCCACTCGCTGATGGCGGAGAGGCCGGACGAAGTGCTGGATGCGCTGATGGAGTTTCTAACCTGATTCGCCCACCACGGCATCCGCCCACCTACCTTACCCACCTGACCCTCCCACCTCACCCCGGCGCGCGGACACGTTACCGACGAAGTCGGCCGATTGCGGGCAGCGCGCCGCGTTCCGCCTCCCGCACCGTGATGGCTCCGCCACTACCGGGTCGGCGGAACCTCTCCCCCTGAAGGCGCAGGGGCGAAAGCGTGGAAGTGGAGGCCGAGGCGGACGAGCGCGGCGCGAGGCGCTACGGGACGTACTGGATCACTTTCTCGGCCTGCTTGAGGAGCGTCTCGGCGTCGCTCACCTCGAACTTGCCCGGCTGCTCGATGTTGAGCGCCTTCACCACGCCGTCCACCACCAGCATCGAGTAACGCTGCGAGCGCACGCCTAGGCCGCGCAGCACCAGGTCGAGCTCCAGGCCGAGCGCCTGGGTGTAGATCCCGCTGCCGTCGGCCATCATGCGCACCTTGCCTTTCACGCCCTGCTCTTTTCCCCAGGCGCCCATCACGAACGCATCGTTGACCGACAGGCACCAGATCTCGTCCACCAGCTTGCGCAGGCGCTGCGCGTTCTGCACGAACCCGGGCAGGTGCTTGGCCGAGCAGGTCGGCGTGAACGCGCCGGGCAGGCCGAAGATCGCGATGCGCTTGCCCTTCACCATCTCCTCGACCTTGAACTCGTTCGGCCCGAGGCTGCATCCGGGCTGCTCTTCGTCGATGAATTCCCACAACACACCGGCGGGCAGCCGGTCGCCGACTTTGATCGTCATTCTTGTCTCCTTGTGTCGATAGGTCTGCGGCGACGATTCTACTCCGCCGCGGGAGCGGTCTTTCGATGCGGTCTAGGCGAGGTTGACACCGCCGGCGCCGGGCTTAGACTGTGCGCCCTCGATGCGAATCAACACATGAGCAAAGCGTTTACCAGGGACGCCGAACGCGACGACGAGGACCGGGAAGACTCCGTTCCCGCCCTGCCCGCGGGCGTGAAGAACTACGTCACCCCGGCCGGCTACAAGCGGCTCAAGGACGAGGCGCTGCAACTGCTCGACAAGGAGCGCCCGGAGCTGGTGAAGGTAATCCAGTGGGCGGCGTCGAACGGCGATCGCTCGGAAAACGCGGACTACATCTACGGCAAGCGCCGGCTGCGCGAGATCGACCGGCGCATCCGCTTCCTCACCAAGCGGCTCGATGCCGCCGTGGTGGTCGATCCCGCCACGCGCGAGGAAACCGACCAGGTGTTCTTCGGCGCGACGGTCACCGTCGCCGACCCATCGGGCGAAGAAAAGACGTACGCCATCGTCGGCATCGACGAAGCCGACGCCACCCGCGGCCGCATCAGCTGGATCTCTCCGCTCGCCAGGGCGCTGCTCAAGGCCTACGAAGGCGACACGGTTACGCTGCGCACCCCCGCCGGCGAGGAGCGCCTCGAGATCGTCCGAGTCGAGTACAAGGCGATCGATTGACCACCGCACCCACCTCACCCCGGCCCTCTCCGCCCTTCAGGGGGAGAGAGTGACAAGACATCGAAGCATCCAAGGTATTGCCACGATCAATGGTTTTCCTCTCCCTCTCCGCCCGCGTGCGGGGGGAGAGGGCCGGGGTGAGGTGGGCAGTAGCCGAGGTGTTGCGCCAACGCAGTGATCAGCGGCCCCAGCTTGGGCGGGCTCGCCTCCAGGGCGACCGGCACCCCGGCGCGCCGCAGGGCATCGCTGCACACCGGCCCGATGGAGGCGACGGTCACGCGCCCGAGCCCTATGCGTACCTCCTCGGCGCGGCCGAGTTTGACTGCGTGCCCGAACAGGTTGAGCACCTGGGACGCGCTGGTGAAGACCGCTGCGTCGACCTCGCCGCGGCCGAGCGCATCCATCAGCCGCACCAGCGGCGCGGTGTCCGCCGGCAGCGACCAGCGATAAGTCGGAATCTCGATGACCGTGGCGCCGCGCAGCGTCAACGCCCGCTCGAGCTCGATATTGGTGTCGCCGTAGCGCTGCACCAGCACGCGCTCGCCTTGCAGCGGCACGTCCTCGATCGCATCCAGCACTTCGCGGGTGGTGTAAGGCCCGGCGGCGTTGCGGTCGATGCGCACGCCTCGCGCGCGCAGCACCGCGGTCGGCTTCGGCCCACGCACGACCACCGTCGATCCCGCGATCTGCTCCAGGAAGCGCGCGCTCAGCCCGAGCGTGTCGGTCGCTTCGAACAGCGCCCGCACGCCGACCCCGGTCTGGAAGATCACCAGCCGGGGCGCGCGTGCCGGCCATTGCTCGACCAAGGCACGGATCGCGTCCGGATCGACGTCCGGCTGCTCGGACAGCGCCGGGGCGTGCAGCGGCTGCCAGCCGCGCCGGCTGATCAGCGAGACGAGCTGCTCGCCGAGACGGCTCTCCAGGATCGCGACGGTCTTGCCCTTCATCGAACGGCGATTCTACGCGCCGCCCGTCTCACTGGAAGTTGTACACCAGGGTCAGCCAGAGCTTCTCGGTGTCGGGCTTGCGCGCCGCCCCGCTCAACACGTCCTTCTCGTTGAAGTTCGCGTACTCCAGCTTCGCGAGCAGGTCCTTGCGCAGCGGATAGCTCACGCCGAAGTCGATTTCCTGGCCGTAATGGATGTTGCCGTAGTCGGAGCGGAAGTCGTGCGCTTCCGCGGTCAGGTTCGCCTGCCAGAGCGTGCCGCCGACCACGACGTAGCGGTCGCGGATACCCTGCGGCGGCGTGGTCAGAAACTGGTCCGCCCAGCCCTGGAAAAGGTGGTTGGTTCCCAGCGGCGTCTGGAAGCCGTAGACGCCGTTGTTGCTGGACAGCAGTTCATAGTCGAACCGCGCATAGAACGCCGCGGCCCCGCCGCCCGCGCCGAGGTGCATATAGTGCGCGTCGATGCGCGAGTCGCCGTCGGCATAGGCAGTCTGCCTGGCGTACTCGGCGGTGTAGAACAGCCTCGCCTTGTCGCCCACCGGATAGGCGCCGTCGGCGCGCAGCCCGGCAATGCGGTTGGAGTTGTCCGCAAACCCGGTCGCCGAGGCGGTTTTCGGCGAGTCGTCGAAGTAGCCGTAGCCGACCAGCTTGTTGCCCGGCGACCACTCGTAGGCGGCGTGCAGGATTTCGAGCTCGATGTCCTGCTGGTCGCCGAATACCGTCCGCAGCCGCGTCAGGTGTCCGGCGTAGAGCGCGGTATCCGGCAGGCTCTTGTTCTCCACCGTTGCCCCCGTGAACACCTGCATGATCTGCCGGAAATCGACGTTGCCGATGAACCGCACGTTATCCAGGTTGATGATCTGCTTGCCGGCCCGCACCCGGGTATCGGGAATGCCGGCGTAGTCGAGATAGAGCTGATTCACGTCGGTGACGTCGGGATCGGCGACGACCGGGAACTGGGTCCTGCCGTTCTTCGTGTCGTTGTAGTTGTCGTTCAGGCGGCCCACGTTGATGGCCTGCGCGACGCCGCTGAAGCCGGCGTAGCTGCCGGTCTGCCAGCCGAGCAGCGTGCGCATCGTGAGCGCGTTGGCGTCGAACGGCTTGCCGTCCTGATCGACGTGCTCGTAGCGCGGGCGCAACGTGATGAGCGGCTTGCCCGCCTCGACCGCCTCCAGCGGCGAGGCGGCGTCCGTCCCCTCGGCAAATGCCGGCGCATTCGCGGCGCCCCCGAAAACAAGCAGTAAGGCACCCAAGACTCCGTTTCTCATTTTCTCCCTCTCGAAAAAAGTGCAATAAATTTTCTTTATTGCGCGGACCCGAAACGCGACGACGGCGTCCGCGGCCGGCGTTCAACTCACCAGCAGGTAATAGATCAGCAGCACGTTGACGACCAGCGACACGATCGCGAGCGCGCGCCAGATGGCGGCGGGCCCTTGCGCCAGCAGCGGCGCCGCGCGCGGCGCGGAAAGCGGTTGCGAATCCGCCCGCTCGAAGGCGAGCAGCATTTCTTCCGCGGTCTCGAAACGCAGGCCGGGGTCCCTCGCGCAGGCGCGCAGCAGCAGGTTTTCCAGCCAGCGCGGCACGTCGGGGCGATAGCGCGTCGGCGCCACCGGCGCGCCGAAGGCGGGCCGCTGGAAGGGCTCGATCTCGCCGTACGGGTACTTGCGGGTGAGCAGGTGATAGAGCGTCACGCCCGCGGCGTAGAGATCGCTTTGCGGGCTCGCCTGGCCGCCCTCGAACAGCTCCGGCGCCATGAAGCTCGGCGTGCCGGGGTTTCCCTGCAGCTCGGGGTACGGCACGCCGGCGGCGAGCGCGACCCCCATGTCGAGAATGCGCAGCCCGCCGCCGGGCTCTTCGAGCAGGTTCGCCGGCTTGATGTCCCGGTGCAGGATGCACAGCCGGTGCAGCGCGCCGAGTCCCTTCGCCAGCCTCATGCCGATCTGCGCGACCTCGGCGGCGGTGAAATGCCTGCCGCGGTCGAGCTGGCGCTGCAGTGTCGCGCCCTCGTGATACGTCATCACGTAGTAGAGGAAATGGCGCGCCGCGGGCGACAGCGGAACGATCTGCGGAAAATGCGGCGAGACCAGGCGCTTGGCGAGCCACTCCTCGGCGAGCAGTCCTTCGCAGCTCTCCCGATCTTCCGCGAGCCGCGGGTGCAGCGTCTTCAACGCCAGGACCTGGCCGGAACGCAGCGAGCGCACCGTGTACAGCAGCGTGGCGCGCGACTCGTGCAGCAGTGACAGCACTTCGAACTCGTCGATGCGCTGTCCGGGCTTGAGCCGCGCCGGCACCGGCAGCCGCAGCCCGGCGCCGAGCGCATCGCGCCAGCCGGGCTTCGCGATCGCGTCCACTCTTACCACCAGTGCGGTCGCATTGTCCCGCCCGCCCTCCCGCAGCGCCGCGGCGACCAGCGCGT
>DASRFY010000211.1:0-87252 GCA_035651315.1 Burkholderiales bacterium | reverse complement strand
CGCGCCGCTGGTCGTTTTCCTGGCGCTCGTTGCGGCGCTGGCCGTCGGATTGACGCGCGATCCGGGCAAGGTGCCGTCGCCACTCATCGGCAAACCCGTGCCCGAGTTCAGCCTGCCCCCGGTGAAGGGTCGCGAGCTCGGACTCTCCAGCGCGGATCTCAGGGGGGAGGTGTCGCTGGTGAATGTTTTCGCGTCCTGGTGCGTCGCTTGCCGGGAAGAACATCCGCTACTCATGCAGCTCGAGCGCGAGAATTTCGTCCCGATTCATGGGCTCAACTACAAGGATCGTCCGGAGGACGCGGCGCGATGGCTGGACGAGATGGGCGATCCGTACACGCGCACCGGCGCCGACCGCGACGGCAGGGTTGCGATCGACTGGGGCGTCTACGGCGTCCCCGAGACGTTCGTCGTCGATCGCGAGGGCCGGATCCGGTACAAGCAGATCGGACCGATCACGCCCGAGGTACTCAAAGAAGACCTGCGGCCATTCATCGACAAGCTGCGGAGGCAAGACAAGTGACGCGCCTGCTGCGCGGCGATCGGCTGCGCAACGTCCGGGTCCCGCTGCGCGTCATTTGCGGGCTGCTGGGGAGCGTCGTGCTGGTCGTCTCCGGCCTAGGCGCGTACCGCGCGGCGCATCCGGAGCCTGCTGCGCATCTCGTGCCCGCGGCGCAGCGGGGTTTCGCCTTTCAACCCTACGCCGCGCCGCGCCCGGTGCCGAACGTTGTTTTCGAGGACGCTCAGGGAAGGCAGCGCACGATCGCGGATTTCAGGGGCAAGCTGGTGCTGCTGAACATATGGGCCACCTGGTGCCCGCCGTGTCGCAAAGAGATGCCCACCCTGGATCGGTTGCAGAAGCGGCTGGGCGGGCCGGGCTTCGAAGTCGTCGCCTTGTCCATCGACCGGGACGGCGCATCCGTCGTGAAGCGCTTCTTCGATGAAATCGGCGTCGGTGCGTTATCCATCTACGTGGACAGGACTGCGCAGGTCGGAGGGGACCTCGGCATCGTCGGGCTGCCGACGACGTTGCTGATCGACCGCGACGGACGAGAAATCGGGCGCGTGATCGGACCTGCGGAATGGGATAGCCCAGAAGTGATGAGTCTGATCCGCGGCTACATCGAGCCGAAGGCCAAGCCCTGAAAACGTGGCGCCCCACCCATGACCACGGAGGTACCCGATGTGGACTCGACGCGAATTTCTCAAGGCCCTCGGGGCGAGTGGCGGCGTGGCCGCGTTTTCCGGAACCTTCCGGCCGCTTCGCGCCGCGTTCGATCCCGACCTGGTGCTGAAGCTGACTGCGGCACCGGACCGCGTGCCGATCTGGTCCGGGGACAAAACGCGCGTATTGCGCTTCACTGCGGAAGTGCTCGAGGGCAGAAAGGACGCCGTGCGGCCCCTGCCCGGCTACCTGGGACCGGTGCTGGAACTGAGGCGCGGCGAGCGGATTCGAGTCCATCTCATCAACCGCATCGATCAGCCGACGATTGTCCACTGGCACGGGATGCTGGTGCCCGATTCCGCCGACGGTCACCCGCGCTTCGCCGTCGGCCCGGGGGATCGCTACACCTACGAATTCACCGTTCGCAATCCGGCCGGCACCTATCTCTATCATCCGCATCCTCACGGCATGACCGGGAAGCAGGTGTACATGGGTCTCGCCGGTTTGCTGATCGTGCGCGATGACTCGGAGCGGACGGCGGGACTTCCGGGAAGCGATCAGGAGTTGAACCTGATCATCCAGGATCGACGCGTCGGCGAAGACAACCAGTTCGTGTTCCGCCGCATGATGATGATGGACGACATGAGCGGAGTGCTCGGCGACCGGGTGCTGGTGAACGGCAAGCCGGATGCCGCGTTCCGCGTCGCACCGCGGCCGTACCGCCTGCGGCTTGCCAATGTCTCGAACGCGAGGATGTACAAGCTCGCCTGGTCGGACGGACGCCCGATGCACGTCATCGCCGGGGACAACGGCCTGTTCAGCCGGGCGGACGGGGTGCAGGTTCGACCGTACGTCGTGCTTGCACCCTTCGAAAGGGTCGAGCTGTACGAAAACTTCGGGCGGCGCGGCGGCGGCGAAATAGCGCTCGTCAGCCAGGCGTTCTCCGACGAAAGCATGATGGGCGGAATGATGGGGAACGGGATGATGGGTGGCGGCATGATGGGCGGGATGATGGGTAGGGGCATGATGGGCGGGGGGATGGGCGACATGATGAAAGGGATGATGGGCGGCGGCCAGGGCGATGAACTGTTGATCGCGCGATTTACCGTCTCGGCCGGTCCACGAATCCGCGGCGGCCCGCTGCAGCTTCCCGAGCCTGCCGCTCCCGCACGGGAAGGGAAGACCCGGCTTCATACCCGGGTCGCATTTCGCCACATGCAGGGCTTGCTCAACGGACGCGCATTCGAGATGACCTCGGTCGCCGACGATGAGTGGCTGCCGATCAACGACGGCACGGTGTGGACCTTTTCCAACGAAGGGGGAGGCATGATGTCCATGCCGCATCCCATGCATATCCACGGCGTGCGCTTCTGCATACTGGAGCGCAGCCGCGGCGATGCGCCCGAAGATCTGCGTGAAGGACTCATCGATACCGGTTTCAAGGATACGTTTCCGCTTTTTCCCGGAGAACGGGTCCGGGTGCTCGTCGCGCCCACCGAACCCGGGTTGTTCATGTACCACTGCCACAATCTCGAGCACGAGGACGGCGGCATGATGCGCAACTGCGTCTTCGGGGCGCGATAGCAGCGATGGAAGGGCGCGGGGGTTGATCCTGATTTTTGCAGGGAAGGAGATCGATATGCAGGAACTCGAAATGCTCGACAGCGGTGTCCAGCCGGGAGGTGCCAATGCACCCGCCTGGCGGACCTGGAGGCCCAGCCGGCGTACCACGATTATTGCGCTCGCGGTCGCGGGCGGGGTGCTGGGGTTGCTTTTCGGCTGGCGCTGGGTGGCGGCAGCGGGATTGTCCTCGCTCGTCCTCGGGCTGCTTCCCTGCGCGGCGATGTGTGCGGCGGGCCTGTGCATGAACCGGATGGGGCAGAAGCACGCTTGCGGTAAATCCGGTGCGCCCGCGGCGGCTCCGCAACCTTATGATTCGCGGGTGAACACGGCTACGTCCGAAAGAGACATTCCGCCTTTGGACAATGCAGGCGCCGCGGGACGGGTATCGATTGTTCGGACATCGACTCCCGAAAGCGACTAGGGCCATGTGCGGAATACGACTGCGGCGGGTGGGGCATCCGGCGGCCCGAGACGCATCGGACTCGCATCGTGTGCAAGGAGGGATCGTGAAGAGACTTCTCTTTGTGGTATTTCTTGCGGGCAGTTCTGACATCGCGACCTACGCGGCCGACCCCGAGACTTGCCCGATCGGCGAGCCCAATCCGGCATTGGTCGACGCCATTGTTCGCAAGCTCGAGGCCGACGGCGCGCTCGACCAGGCGGTCGAGCGGGCGCTGCTGCGCGTCATCAAACGCCAGGAGGATGCGCGCCAGGCCGAAGAAGCAAAAAACCTGGCGAAGCTGCAACAAGGCGGGAAAGCCGCGCGGCCGGTCACGGCCGGCAGAGACCATGTACGCGGCAATCCGTCCGCGGAGGTTTCGCTGATCGAATACACCGACTTCGAATGCCCGTTCTGCAAGCGATTCCATTCCACGGCAAAGGGGTTGCTGGAGCGGTTCGGCGGGCGGGTGAATTGGGTGCTGCGCCACTACCCGCTTCCGTTCCACGAACCCGCGGCGCGCGACGAGGCCGTGGCCGCCGAATGCGCGGCACGATTGGGCGGAAACGACGCGTTCTGGAAATACTCGGACGGGCTTTTCCAGCGTACCCGCTCCAACGGCCGCGGACTGCCGGAGGACAATGCCCTGTCGAAACTCGCCGCATCCCTCGGACTCAATGCGGACGCGTTCGGCCGTTGCCTTCGGGACGACAAGATCGCGAAGCGGATCGACGAGGACGTCGCGGACGGATCGGCGATCGGCATCCAGGGAACGCCCACCAGCGTCATTCGCAACAACCGCACCGGTGCCACGGAGGTCAAGGTCGGCGCGTTGCTGCAAGAGGAGATCGCCGGAGCAATCCAGCCCATGCTTGACGCCGGAAAATAAGTCTGCCTCGCCGCAGCCTTGAACCCGCCAACTGTCGCGATCGCTGCAGCCAGGATTCGGCGGGCGCTCCTCTTCGGGATCCTGGCGCTGCTCTATTCGCAGGGCGCGATCGCACATCGAATCGTCGCCTGCGAGCCGGAATGGGCGGCTCTGGCCAAGGAACTCGGCGGCGACGCGGTCATCGTCGAGAGCGCGACGACGGGATTGCAGGATCCGCATCGCCTGGAGGCGCGACCGCGCCTGATCGCCATGGTGCGCAATGCCGACTTGCTCGTCTGCACCGGGATGGAAGTCGAAGCGGGATGGCTTCCGATCCTGCTTTCCCGCTCCGGGAATCCGAAAATCCAGCCCGGCCGGGCTGGATTCCTCGCAGCCGGAGACTACGTGCGCAAGCTCGATGTGCCCACGAGCCTGGACCGTGCCCAGGGCGACGTGCATCCCTCCGGGAACCACCACATTCAGAACGATCCGTACAACATCCTGCTGATTGCCGATGCCCTCGCCGAGCGTCTTGCCGAGATCGATCCACCGCATGGCGCCCACTACGAGGCGCGACGCAAGGCGTTTTCGGCGCGTTGGAACGAAGCGATCAGGCGGTGGGAAAAACAGGCGGCTCCGCTCAGGGGATTGGCGATCGTGGAGCATCACAAAGCATGGACCTATCTCTGTCGCTGGCTGGGAATGCGGGAGATCGCCACGCTCGAACCCAGACCGGGGATCGAGCCGACCGTAGCCCATCTGCGGGAGGTGCTCGCGACAGTGCAGCGGGAACCGGCCAACGCGATTGTCCTCGCGCCTTACAATTACTTCGATGCTGCCGATTGGCTGGCGGAGCGCACCAAGATTCCGGTCGTCGTGCTGCCGACGACGGTGGGAGGCACGGCGGAAGCAAAAGACTTGTTCGGACTGTTCGACGACACCATACAACGCCTGCTGGCGGCGACCAGACGCTCGATCCCGGGTGGCAAGCATGAATCGTGAATCTGATCGCCTGGTCGAAGTGCGAAACCGGGAAGCGCATGGTTGAGCCGTCTGCTTTCGGAATGGCGGCGGCCTTCTCCGCGGGGGTGGTCTCGTTTCTGTCGCCCTGCGTGCTGCCGCTCGTGCCGGCCTACGTGTCTTATGTCGCCGGGCAGCCGCTGCACGTTAGCGCGCGCGATATAAACGCCAACACGCGCCTGGCCGCGCTGCTGATGAGTTTGTTCTTCGTGTTGGGCTTCAGCACCGTATTCATCGCGCTCGGCGCCAGCGCCACCGCGCTGGGCAGGCTGCTGCTGCAGTACCGCTACGAGGCGAATATCGTCGGCGGGATCGTCGTGATGATATTCGGATTGCTCATGCTGGGGTTCATGCGTCGTGTCCCATGGTTTTACCGCGACCTTCGCTTTCACCCGCATCTCGCCGGCACCAATCCGCTGGTGGCATTTATTCTCGGCGTCGCATTCGGTTTCGGCTGGACGCCCTGCATCGGCCCCGTATTGGGCGCGATCCTGACGGTCAGCGCAGTCCAGGAGTCGACAGGCAGCGGCATCGGCCTGCTGTCGGCCTACGCGCTCGGACTGGGAGTGCCGTTTCTGCTGGTCGCGGTGTTCCTGCGGGAGGTTGCGGGACGGCTGAAGACCTTGCGTCATGCCGGGCGGACGCTGCAAGTCGTTGCCGGCGTCGTTCTTATTCTCATGGGCGTGGCCATGGTGACCGGGAAATTGGCGGCGTTCAGCTACTGGCTCCTGGACACCTTTCCGGCGCTCGGACGCATCGGATGATCCGTGCCTCACGGGCCTCTGCGCATCTTTGTTCGTTTGCATTAACACGCGGTGTTCTCCCCGGGACGGGTGAACTGCATGCCATGAAAATCCCCGAGGAGACGTATGGAGGCGCACAAAGGCGAACAGCCGAGCTGACGGCGGCCCGGTTCGAATCGCCGATGGCGAACGATACGCGGCGCCCGGCAAAACCTGGCCTGTGCGCGCGAAGCATCCAATTGCTCCGCCGCACCTGGATGAAAAGCATGGTCCTGGCGGCGGCCCCGTCCGTGTCGTTCGCCCACGACCTCCATGCATTACGAGATAACCCATGGACGGCTTGGCAGCTTGCGCCGGACGTCATCGTCACGACGGCAGTCGCCGCCATCTTGTACCTGGCTGGGGTGCTGCGTCTCGGCGGCAGAACCATGGCGACGCGAGCCTGGGCTCAGGCATGCTTTTTTGGCGGCCTCGCGGCAGTGATCCTCGCTCTACAGTCGCCGGTCGATGCGGTTGCCGAGCATTTGTTCTTCGTGCACCAGATCCAGCATCTGCTGCTGCACACGGCAGGACCGATGTTCATCATGCTGGCGACGCCCCAAGGTCCGCTCGTCGCCGGCATGCCGCAGTGGCTGCGAAGATTCGCCCTGAAGCCGGTCATGACCAATCCCGTGATAAGAGCGGTCTTCGGCTTCCTCGCGCGCCCCGCCGTCGCGACGATACTGTTCGTCGCCTCGGTGTACTTCTGGCAAATCCCCGGCTACCACGACCGGGCATTGCTGGATGAGCCGCTCCATTACCTGATGCACGTGAGTATGCTGTTCGCCGGCCTCGTGTTCTTCTGGCGGGTGTTCGACCCGCGCCCGGCACCGCTCGGCGCGAGCTTCGGCGTGCGCCTGGCGATGGTCTGGGCGAGTATCGTCGCAACAATCCTGATCGGCGCCTTCATCGCGCTGAAGTCGTCGGTGCTCTACCAGGCGTACGACGTGTCAGGGCGAATCTGGGGCGTCAGCGCAATATCGGACGAGCGCTACGGCGGCCTGATCATCTGGATTCCGGGCGGCATGATGTACGTCGTCGCGATGCTTGCCGTAATTCGCCTGTGGGGCGCGCAGGAGGAAAAGATGGAACTTCCCGAACGCAGGCGCCATGCCGAAATGCCGCGCGGCCCGCGCGCGGCGCTGCGCGTCGGCGGATCCGAACCTCCTCTGGCGGTACAAAATCGCAGGCTCGCGTTGCGCCTGGCTACGGTCTCGCTGGCGGTGATCGCCGTCGTCCTCGTCGTGGCGAGCCTGTACCGAGCATGGAGGTGACCACCCGCAGCCGGTCCCTGGTTACAAGGGTGTACCGATGCCCGCGGCCCGCAGCTGCCTTTCATCCGGGCCACGGTCCGCGCAACAGTCCGCGAGTTTGCCATCCACCACCACCGCGGGGACGCCGCGAACGCCGTACTGCCTGGCCCGTCGTTCGACATCGGCGCGGTGCATGTCGAGAATCTCGACCTCGCACGATGGACAGGCGATTCGATTGATCAGCGCAATCGTTTCCTCGCAGATCGCGCAACCCGCGCTGAAGACCTGGATCTTTCTGGTTCCTGCCATTGGTACCTCCTCAACATAGTGGACCGCGCTTCGCTTCGTTCCGTACAGCCGGGACAAAACGCAGGGCGGTGCGCCTTGTTACGTCCCCCGAATACCACCGCAACGATCAGGAGCGCTGCTCCCGCGGCCGTCAGCCAGTCCGATTGCGTTCGGAACTTGGCCAGCATGATCAGGATCGACGCTGCGATCCCGAGAACCAGTGCCGCAAAATTGCCGCTGCGTCGTACCCGCAGCCCGAGTGACCCCAGCGCGACGAAGAGGAACACCGCTGTGAGCGGGACCAGATAGGGGGTGTAATTGACGAATCCCAGTCCGAACGCGCCGAGGAGGGCGGCGTAGGCGGGGAAGCAGAGGGGACATGTAAGCTTGGGCAGGAGAGCAGCGCCGATCGCGGGAAGTGGAGCGAGCGCCGTCCGCCACCGCGATTTGGATTGCGCTGGCGCGGCGCTGCGCAACGCGGTGCAAATCGACTCGAGTGACGGGACCGGGCTCAGCCCGCCTCGTTCGTCCGAATAGAGTCTGCAGGTGCGCGTTTCCGGCTGTGGCGCGAGACCCGCGACGTCGCGGCCGTCGACCAGAACGGTGGGCGATCCGTACCCGCGCACGTACGCCGGGCTGGCGCCGGAAGAGCGCTCCCACTCTCGCCAGCGGGCCGAAACCCCGGTGCTGGCGAAGGCGCGGATCAGCAGGGAAAGTGCTCGCGCGACGTTCGGGCAGTCGGCGTCGTAGACCAGTTCAACGTTCATCTTGGCTGGGACCTCCGTCCAGCGCTTCCAGGATTGGGCATTCACTGGTGGGCCCCTGGGCTCGGCACGACGTCGCGAGCTTCGCGAGCACGTCCCTGATTCGCCGCAGATCCGTGACTTTGCGGTCAATCGAATCGATCTTGTCGCTGGCTCGGCGGCGGATGTCTGCGCAGGTGGTGCCCGGTCGAACGCTCAACGCCAGAAGTTCCTTCACTTCTTCCAGCGAGAACCCGAGCGCCTGGGCCCGGTGGATGAAGTGCAGTCGGCGGGCGACCGGCTCGGAGTAGAGACGATAGCCCGACGCGGCCCGTGCCGGGGTCGGAAGCAGACCGCGTCGCTCGTAGTAGCGGATTGCCTGCACACTCATGCCGCAGCGGGCCGCCAGCTTGCCGATCGTGAAATTCTCTGCCGCCGTATCCATGTTGGTGCCCGACGCTGAAAGTATCGACCCTATACCCAAGGATAGAGTCAATTCGGGATTACCGCGACCTGGCTGAGGTCAGGCGCCTGGAATCCAACCCGGCAATTTCCCCGCCCGGCGTGAATCCGCGCGCGCCGTCGCCCCGTAAATTCTCCTGGGAATCCCCGGATTGGCGAGAGCGGGAAGCGTTTGAACGCCAGACCGGGCTTTCCAGCATCGGGCGCGCCAGCGCTCGGACCGATCGACCTGATGAAGGAGGAGCACCGATGAATACGAGTCGTAGACTGGTGGGAGCGGCTTTGGCCACAGCGGCCGCTTCGCTGTTTCTCGCCAACATGCCCGCCGCGACGGCCGACGAGCCGTCGGCGGTCAAGATCAGGTGTTACGGCGCCAATCAGTGCAAGGGCCAGTCGGAATGCAAGACGAGCATGAGCGACAAGGGCCGTAATTCCTGCAAGGGCAAGGGATTTGTCATGATGACCGAGAAGGACTGCGTCGACACGCTCGGCCGCAGGTAAGCTTCCGAAGCGGATCGGCGGGATCCCGCGTCCCGAGATTGCGCCGACCCGCTTTGTCCCTCGTCGGTTCCGGCATTGGCCTCCCTTGTGAAAATGGGCTTTCCCCATTTTTTTGTGGGTGAAAAGTTCCTGGAAAGATTTTGATGAATTGGCTCAATCCGGCCTGGCAATTAACAGGCTATGGGAATAGCTTGCGCCTATCCGCTCAGGCCTTCGGGCTCGCCGTCTCTGATCAGACTGTCGATGAGAGGGCAGCGGATGGCACCCCGGCCCGTCTCGCACCGACGCACGAGACGCGAGAGCACCTGTTCAATCCTCTTGAGATCGCGTAACCGCGCGCGCACCGCCGCAAGCTTGTGCGCGGCAATGTCGTGCGCCTCCGTGCAGTGGGTACCGTCGTCGAGCTTGACGAGGTCGGCGATCTCCTCGAGCGTGAACCCGAGCCCCTGGGCGGTCTTGATGAACCGCAGCCGCGACAGCTCGGGCGCGTCGTAGCGGCGGATGCCGCCCGGCGCTTTCTTCGGCACTGGCATGAGCCGGATGCGCTGGTAGTAGCGCACGGTCTCGACGTTGACCCCGGCGGTCGCCGCGAGCCGCCCGATGGTGTAGCCTTTTTCAACCATGCAGCCCTCCTGCACAGAGACGCGTCACACGCCTTCCTTGGCGAGACTCTTGCCCCTTCGATGAACCCCCCGCCCGCGCGTCCCGGCGCGGGCGCTCAGCGGTGCGGACGGACGTTCAAGTGCATCCGTGAATATCCTCGCTCCGCCCTTGACTCCGTACTCTAGTACGGAGCTAAGGTTACGACATCGGCAGCCACCGTGAAAGGAGATCGGTATGTTCCAAGACCGGATCGGCACCGGCACGCTCGCCGCGGGCGGGCTCGCCGCCGTCCTCGCTTCGGCCTGCTGCCTTGGCCCGCTGGTGCTCGTATCGCTGGGCTTGGGCGGCGCATGGATGTCGAATCTGACGGCGCTCGAACCGTTCCGGCCCTGGTTCCTGGGCGCTGCCCTCGTCGCGCTCGCGCTCGCCTACCGGCGCATCTTCCGGCCAGCCGCTGCCTGTAAGCCCGGCGAGGCGTGCGCCGTGCCCGCGACACGTCGGGCCTACAAGATCGTCTTCTGGGTAGTCTCGGCGCTTGCCGGCGTGGGGCTCGGCTTTCCTTATGTGGCTCCCTTCTTTTACTGATATTCATCCCATGGAGACCCGCCATGAAGAAGCTCATTACCGTCCTATCCGCCACCGCGCTTCTCGTGCTCACCGGCGCGGCCGCCGCCGCGAACAAGACCGTGACGCTCGCGGTCGAGAACATGACCTGCGCCGTCTGCCCAATCACGGTCAAGAAGGCGCTCAATAGTGTGGCCGGCGTTAGCAAGACCGAAGTGAGTTACGAACGCAAGGAAGCGGTCGTGACTTACGACGATGCCAAGACCGACGTCGAATCGCTCATCAAGGCCACGACCAACGCGGGTTATCCGGCCAGCGTGAAAGCGAAGTAGCGCGACTTCATGCGATGACCGCGAGTGGCCCCGCGGTGGGAACTACAACGACGCACAACGAACGATCCGCGCGACCTGCGGTGAACCGCGGCGCGCTCGCGCGCCTGTTCATCAATGCCTTTCCCGCCATGGGTGCCGGCGACCAGCGGCTCGCGCTGGTGCTCTACAGACTGCTCGCGGGAGGCCGATCGGTTTCCCCGGCCCGCCTGGCGAGTTCCCTGAATCGTCCAGTCGAAGACATCCAACGCGTGCTCGGACGGTGGCCCGGTGTCTTTTATGACGATGCCGGTGCAGTGATCGGCTTCTGGGGTCTCACCGTAAAGGAGATGCGGCAGCGCCTGGAGCTGAACGGAAACACCGTCTACGCCTGGTGCGCGTGGGATACCTTGTTCCTGCCCGCGCTGCTCGACGCAACAGCGAATATCGCTTCACGATGCGCGCAGACTGGGGAGCCGGTGCGGCTCACCGTCTCGCCGGGGCGCATCGAGTCAGTCGATCCGGCTTCGGTGGTGGTCTCGTTTCTCGAGCCCGATGAAAGCGAGCTGCGCGAGAACGTGACGAAAAGCTTCTGCCACTTCGTGCACTTCTTCCGCGATCACGAGGCGGGTAAGCGCTGGGTGGCTCGCCATCCGGGGATGTTTTTGTTGACGCTCGAGGAGGCCTTTGACATCGGTCGGCGCGTGAATGCGGCGCGTTACCGAGATGTATTACAGGCAATCGGAGAGATCCCATCATGACGACACTCGAACTTCGCATCACGGGCATGACCTGCGACCGTTGCGCACGCACCGTGGAAGGCGCACTCAACGCCCTGCCGCAAGTCAGGGCCACAGTCTCCTATCGCGACGCGCGCGCCGAGATCGAAATCCCGCATGCTATCGCGGCGGAGGAACTCATCAAGGCAGTGCAGGCCAAGGGCTACGGCGCCAGCTTGCTCGAACGAGCCGGTGCGCTAAAGGCAGACAAAGATAACGGCGGCCTGCGCGTCGTGATCGTCGGTTCCGGCTCAGCGGCTTTTGCCGGGGCGATCCGCGCAGCCGAGGAAGGCGCGCGCGTGACGATGATCGAAGCCGGTACCTTGGGCGGCACTTGCGTGAACGTCGGCTGCGTGCCGTCGAAGATCCTGATCCGCGGCGCGCACATCGCGCATCTCATGCACGACCATCCATTCCATGGCATCGCGCATCTCACCCCGAAGCTCGACCGCGCCAAGCTCGTCGCCCAGCAACAGGTGCGGGTCGGGGAGCTACGCCAGGCGAAGTACCAGTCGATTCTGGATACCAACCCGGAGATCGGTCTGCTCAAGGGAACCGCGCGCTTCCGCGATCAGCACACGCTGATCGTGACCCGCGCCGACGGAACGGAGAAGGTCGTCAGCGCCGATCGCTTCCTGATCGCCACCGGCGCCGCCGCCGTACCCCCCGTGCCGGGCCTGAAGGACACACCCTACTGGACCTCGACCGAGGCGCTGGTTGCCGAGCGTCTTCCCGAGCATCTCATCGTGCTCGGCGGCTCCGCCGTTGGCCTCGAGCTCGGGCAGGCGTTCTTGCGGCTCGGGGCAAGAGTAACGGTCATCGAACTCTTGCCGCGGCTGCTGCCGCGCGATGACGAGGCGATCGGCGAGACGCTGAAGGCGATCCTCGCGCAGGAGGACATGCGTCTCCTGACCGGTGCGAAGGCCGAGTCGGTCCATCACCGGCACGGCAGATTCCAGGTGAAGCTCGGGGCCGAGACGCTCGAGGCCGATGCGCTGTTGGTCGCCACCGGCCGGAGGCCGAACACGGCGGAGCTTGGTCTCGACGAGGCCGGCATTCCGACCGAGAAGAACGGTGCCATCGTCATTGACGACCACATGCGCACCGCGGTGGAGAACATCTACGCCGCCGGCGACTGCACCAACCAGCCGCAATTCGTCTATGTCGCTGCCGCCGCCGGCACGCGCGCGGCGATCAACATGTTGGGCGGCGACGTCGCACTCGATCTCACGACCATGCCGGCCGTTGTGTTCACCGATCCGCAGGTCGCCACGGTGGGCTTGACCGAGCAACAGGCGAAGGAGCAAGGGCTCGCAGCCGAGAGCCGCACGCTCACCCTCGACAACGTCCCGCGCGCGCTCGCCAATTTCGACACGCGCGGCTTCATCAAGCTCGTGGCGGAGAAGCAAACCGGGCGACTGCTCGGCGCCCAGGTGCTGGCCGCCGAGGCCGGCGAGATCATCCAGACGGCGGCGCTCGCGCTGCGCGCCCGCATGACGATTCGGGACCTGGCGGATCAGCTCTTCCCTTATCTCACCATGGTCGAAGGACTCAAGCTCGCCGCCCAGACCTTCACCAAGGACGTGAAGCAACTGTCGTGCTGCGCGGGCTGAGAGGCCGATGCACCGGGGGGCAACCGATGATGCAGTGCGCACATTGCGACATCGTGGTGGAAGACCGCCCGTACGTCGCGGACGGCAAGGTCTACTGTTGCGAGCTTTGCTTTCTCGCTCGCACGCAGCTGGAGGAAGCCTATGCCGAGCGCGTCCCCCGGCAACTGATCGGGGCGTTGGTGCGCTCGCTCGACGCCCGCGAGAGCGATACCGCGAACACTCCCAGCGCGTGGCGCGCTAAACGCATTTGCTCGGCCGCCTTCTCGGCTTAGCGCCCGATGCCTGCCTGCACATCTGCAGCGCGGCGCTGCTGCACGACATCGGGAAGATCGGTATCCCCGACGCGATCCCGAACAAGCCGGGCAGTCTCAGCGCAGGGGAATGGGAGGTGATGCGCCGTCACCCCGAGATCGGCGCCCGGATCCTCGAAGGCATTCAGCCAAAAATTGAGAGCCCCGGCTTTGCCGGGGATGTTTACTTCCTGCCCTCGATTTCCTGCTCGGCGGCCTCGTGCTCGAGCATCTGCTCCATCATCGACTGCATCATGTCCATGCGCTTCATCATCATCATTTTGTGCATCTTCATCATGCCCATCATCATGTGACCGCCCATCATGCCGCCGCCCATCATGTCTCCGCCGCCCTGCCCTGGCTTGTCGCCTCCCATGGCAGGCGCCGTGTTCTCGTCCTCCTGACCCTCTGCCCTTGAACCTGGTGCGGCCTCGCCGTGCTGATGCCCGTCGCTGCCGGCAGCCGCGGATTTCTTCCCGCCCATCATTCCCATCCCGCCCATGCCGCGCATCATCTTCATGCCTTCCTGCATCGCCTGCATGTGTTCCTGCATCAGGCGCTGGCGCTCCTGCGGATCCTGGGTCGTGTGGATGCGCTTCATCAGATCTCGCATCTTTTCCATCTGCCGGTCCATCTTCATCATCGCCATGCCGCCTTCCTTGCCCTGCGCGGCGGGCGGTGCTGCGGCCTGGTCGCCCTGCGGGTGATGGCTGGCATGGTCGTCCTGCGCGGTCGCCGCGAGCGGCATGCCCAGCAGCAGTCCGATCGTCAGCGAGGTAGCGAGTCTGTTCATTTCGAGTCTCCTGTCGTGAGAAAGCCCGGCGGGCGCCGGGGTCGGGTTCGGCACTGCTCCAGCAAGCTCCTTCATCCTCTGTCTGCGCAATGCGAACGAAGTTCCGCGCGGCCCGAAGATAGCCGCCCAGACAGACAGAGACAATGTCAAGGTTATATCCGGCGGCCGAACATGCATTGACCTGGGTCAATCTTTCGCGCGCCGCAGCCGGCAGGCACGGACGATATGGGCGCCGGCGCGGCGTGCCCGCTTTACGTGTCGTCGATGCTGCGTGCATGTTTCATCAGGTGCACGGTCAGCCACAGGGCGAGCGCATAACCGATCGCCGCGAAAAGAGGGAAGTCGTAGAGCTTCGGACCGATGCTGTGCTGCATGAGCAGCGACGAGGCGATGTAGAGGCCGAGCGCCACCAGCGACAAGGACACGCGCCTGCTTGCCAGCTCGATCTGCCGGATCAGTGTTTCGAGGCCGCGATGTTCGAGAGGGATTCCGAGACCGCCTCTGCGCACCTGCCGGACCAGGGCGCCCAGTTCTTCGGGCAGCCGTTTCAGGGCAAGCGTGGCTTCGTACTCCAGGCGCCGGCTGCCGCCGGCTTCCGCGGTGCCGGTGACCTGTTTCACGAACATCGGCGCCTTGGCGAGCAGGCCGTCGATCAGGTTGAAATCGGGATCCAGCATGCGTACCGAACTTTCCATGAGGAAGACCGTTCGCATCAGAACCAGCACATTGTGCGGAACGCGTATGTTGCGTCCGCCTCCCATGCGCGCGATGCGCAGCAGGGCCTCGGCGAACGACCATTCTCGCAACGGCAGGCGCGCGTAATCCTGGATCAGTTCCGCGAGTCCCCGGCGAAATTCGGCGCGCTCCATCGTTCCCGCCAGGACGCCGAGATCGAGCGCCGCGTCGAGCATCCAGCCGGCGTCCTGCGACACGAAGGCCTGCATGAAGGCGGCGAGATTGAACCGTGTCTCCTGGTCCAGGAATCCGACCAGCCCGAAATCGTGGAAGCAGATACGACCGTCCTCCAGGACGAAAAGATTTCCCGGATGCGGGTCCCCGTGGAAGACGCCGGCCGAGAAAAACTGGACGAGGTATGCGTCCACGAATGCCTGCGCGAGCAGGAGGCCGCGGCTGCGCAGTCCGGGGTCGTCAATTTTCGGGCCGCCGCTCATGTGCTGCACGGAGACCCACTCGGTCTGCATCCCTTCGATGGCGGGCGGCACGAAGACCGTCGTCGAATCCTTGAATATCTCGGCGAAGCGGCGGATGTTGCGCGCTTCCTGGCGAAAGTCCATTTCCTTGCGCAGGTTGTGCAGCACCTCTTGCACCAGGCCCACCGGGTCGAAGCGGCGCAGGCTCGGCGCAACCAGCAGCATCACGCGGACCAGGAAAGCCAGGATGCGCATGTCCTGTTCCACCCGGCGCTTGATTCCCGGACGGCGTACCTTGACGATGACCTTGCGGCCGTCGTGCAGGCGGGCGGCATGTACCTGGGCGATCGACGCCGCGGCCAGCGGCGTCGCATCGAACTGCGCGAACAGCTCGTCGACCCCGCGGCCGAACGAACGTTCGATCTCGCGCACCGCCTGTTCGCCCGGGAAGGGCGCGACGCGGTCCTGCAGGCCCGTCAAAGCGGCGACATAGTCGTCGGGAAGAAACTCCCGGTGCATGCTCAGGCCCTGGCCGAGCTTGACGAACGGCGTGCCCAGCCGCTCCAGCATCCGGCTGAATCCCTGCGCCGGGGTGAGCCGGGAGCGCCACAAACCGGCGCGCACCAGCGCCCACCAGAACAGATGGCCGTACGCCGCGAGACCGATCTGGATGAAGCGCACGGGGCTAAACAACGCTTGCTCCTTCGCTGCATGGATGCGAAAGCGGTCCGTATGCGGTACCCATCGGAGCGTGCACGAATCGTTTCATGCAGCCGCCTTGGCGAGTGGCGCCGGCCGCAGCATGACGGCGGCTACCGCTGCACCGAGTCCCATCAGCGCCGCGCTGATCCAGAACAGACGGCCGGCGACGAGCCCGTACAGCGCGCCCGCGGCGGCGGATCCCATGGCCTGCCCCAGGCTGGACAGCGCGGCCTGCAGTCCGAGCGCCGCGCCGATGCGCAACACCGACTGCAGCGAAACCAGGTGGGTGAGGGCGGGCAGCAGGATGCCGGTGCTGGCGGCAATCAGGCCGACCACGAACAGCATGAAGAAGAAATTCTGCGCAGCCGGTAACAGGACGAAGGCCACCGCCACGGCCAGGAAAGCCGGGACGACCAGGGGGCGTCCGGAAAGATTCTTGACCGGCGTCGCGAACAGCACGATCTCCACGACAATCATGACCAGGCTGCACTCGGCAAACATGGTCGCCAGCTTTCCGGGGTCGAGGCCCATCTGCTGGCGGGCCTGGAGCGCCACACCCACCTCGAAGCTTCCCAGCCCGTAGGTGATGAGCAGGTTGAGCGCCAGCAGCATGAGGAAGCGGCCGCGTGCGCGCCGACCGTTGCGTTCGGAACCGCCCGTCCGTTCGATTGCCGGAACCGCTGCCGAAGGCAGCAGGAGATAAAGTCCCGCCCAGACCAGGGACACGAAAAAACCCGAAATGTACAGGGGAGGCAGGATCATCCCGCCCACCGGCATGCCCGCAACGTCCAGGGCTTGTCCCATTTTGGCGAGCCAGCCGCCGGCAGCCGGTCCGACCAGAAACCCGGCCAGGCTGGAGGCGCCGATCCAGGCGAGCCGGCGTGCCCGCCGTTCTTCCGCCGCGGTCTCGCTCACGAATGCCGCGGTGATCGGCATCACGGCCGAGGCCAAAGCGCCGGCAGCCGCCCGCGTCGCATAGGCAGCCCCCAGGCTGGGCGACAGCGCGAACGCCGGCAGCGTGAACGCGTAACCGGCCAGGCCACAGAGAATGACCGGTCTGCGGCCGATGCGGTCGGATACGTGGCCCCACAGCGGCGCGAACAAGAAGATGGCGAACATGTAGATGCCGGCGAGCATCCCGGTGTGCCAGGCGCTCGTCGCCGCGCTCACGCCGGGAACAAGGCGCTGCAATTCGAGCGGCAGCAGCGGCAGGATCACCCCGTATCCCATGGACACCCCGAAAGTCGCCGCCATCAGCAGGAAAAACGTCTTCGTCCCCGGCAGGCGCGCGGTCGCATCGCGGGTTGTGACGGAGGAATCGTTCACGCGGGTTGGCCGCCCGCCGGGAATTCGTTTCGCGGCGACTGGATCCCGGTCAGCTTCGTGCGCTTGAGCATGAGCGCATTGATCGCCACCAGAGCGGAACTGCCGGACATCGCGAGCGCCGCGATCTCGGGGCTCAGCGTGATCGGGTACAGGACCCCGGCGGCGAGCGGAAACGCGATCACGTTGTAGCCTACCGCCCACCACAGGTTCTGATGCATCTTGCGCAGCGTCGCGCGCGACAGCTCGATGGCGCCCACCACGTCGAACGGATCGCTCTTCATCAGCACCACGTCCGCGCTTTCCATCGCCACGTCGGTGCCGGCGCCGATCGCGAAGCCGACGTCGGCCTGGGTGAGCGCCGGCGCGTCGTTGATGCCGTCCCCGACCATGCCGACCTTTTTGCCCTGCGCCTGCAATTCCTTCACCTTGTCTGCCTTCTGGCCGGGGAGCACGTCGGCCAGCACAATGTCGATGCCGAGTTCGGATGCGATCCGCGATGCCGTGGCATGGTTGTCGCCGGTGAGCATCGCCACCTGAACGCCGCGCTTCTGAAGGGCTTTGACGGTGGCGGCAGAGGTCGGGCGCACCGCGTCGGCAATCGCGATCAGTCCGATCAGCGTGCCACCGTGGGCCACGTGTACAACCGTGCGTCCCGCCCCCTGCAGTTCCGCAGATTTGGCCTGCAACGCCGCCATGTCCACCCCGTTGGCCTCCATCAGCCTGCGGTTGCCGAGCAGGACGGTCTGGCCGTCCGCCACCACGGCCTTTGCGCCCTGGCCGTCGATGTTGGTGAACTCGGTTGCCACGCCCGGCTTGAGCCCATCGGCACGCTTCAGGATTGCCTGGGCTAGCGGATGTTCGGAGAATTTTTCCACCGCCGCGGCAAGCGCGAGCACCTCGTCTTCTGTCTTGCCGGACGCGGCCACCACGGCGACCACATCCGGCTCGGCCCTGGTCAGCGTGCCGGTCTTGTCGAAAATGGTCACGTTGAGCTTGGTGGCATCTTCCAACGCAGAGGCGTTCTTGAACAGAATCCCGTTCATCGCGCCCAGGCCGGTGCCCACCATCACCGCCATCGGCGTGGCGAGCCCGAGCGCGTCCGGGCAGGCGATGACGAACACCGTGATGGTGAGCGTCAGCGCGAACAACAAAGGCTGGCCGATCCACCAGAACCACACCGCAAACGTCGCAAGGCCGATGACGATCGCGGCCAAGACCAGCCACTGGGAGGCGCGGTCGGCCAGCAATTGCGCGGGCGCCTTGGAGTTCTGCGCTTCCTGCACCAGCTTCACGATCTGGGCGAGCGCGGTGTCGGCGCCCACCTTGGTGGCGCGATAGCGGAAACTGCCGCTCTTGTTGATGGTGGCGCCGATGACGGTGTCGCCGGGGCTCTTCTTCACCGGCATCGACTCGCCGGTCAGCATCGACTCGTCGACCTGGGACGTTCCTTCGATCACTTCCCCGTCCACCGGCAGCTTGTTGCCCGGGCGCACGACGACGATGTCTCCCAGTTTCACTTCCGCCGTCGGGATCTCGACTTCGCGCCCGTCGCGGAACACCGTCGCTCTCGGTGGCGCGAGATCCATCAGGGCGCGGATCGCGTCGGAGGCGCCGGCGCGCGCCCGCATCTCCAGCCAGTGACCGAGCAGGATGAACACCAGCAGGACCGAGGCGGCCTCGAAAAATTGCTCGCCCTTGAACAGGAAAGTGGCGCCGACGCTGAACAGGTAACCGGTACCGACGCTCAGCACCACCAGCGTGGCCATGTTGAGCACGCTGTTCCTGAGCGCGCGCCACGCCGCGACGAAGAACGGCCAGCTCGGATAGATGACGGCACCGGTGGCGAGGAAGAACAGCCACAGGTTCATCTCCAGCCCGAACGGCGGCCGCGGCGGCGTGAACATGCCGCCCATCGGCGAATACACCAGGATCGGAATGCTGAATGCGAGCGCGACGAAAAAGCGGTTGCGCATGTCGCGCGCCATCGCGTGCATGTCGTGGCCCGCGCCGTGGCCCATCTCGTGGGCCATGGCCTCCACGTGGCCGACATGCGCGCCGGCTTGCGTCTCCGCGTGCGCATGGGGTTCGCGCGGCGCGACGGCGGGGTGGTGCACGTGAGGGGCAACCGGAATCGCCACTGCTTCCGCGGCGGGCGGATCCTCGGGCACGCAGACGTGTTTGGGCAGCATCTCCCCCGCGCAGTGATAGCCGCAGTCGCGGATGGCCGCCTTGATGGTCTTGAGATCGGTGACGTTCTCGTCGTAGGTCACCGTGGCGCTGCCCGCCACGTAGTTGGCCTGCACGCGGTGAACTCCGGGCAGGCGCATGAGGCGCTTGTCCACCCCGCTCGCGCTCAGCGCGGAGAGCAGGCCGCCGACTTCCACTGTGCTGGTCTTCATCGAACTTTCCACTGGTTCGTCGGACCGCTTATCGCTCAGTCCTTGCGTGGCGGACTGCTTGCGGGCGCATCGCCGGGCGCGCCTACATACCGCTTGGGATTCTTGCTGAACCTGTCCAGGCAGTTCTGGCTGCAGAAGTAGTACGTCTTGCCGCCGTAGTCGCGGCTGCCTGCCGCTTCCTTGGTATCGACCAGCATCCCGCACACCGGATCTCGTTCCATCACTTCGACCTCCTCGTTTCGGATTCAGGCCCTGTGGAATCGCCGCAGGCTGCCCGCGAGCAATGCCGCGCCGATCGCGGCCACGCCGACCAATCCGGCAAGCGGCTTCCAGGACTTCATGTCGTTTCCCTTCGTGTCTCGGCGTGCGTGGCAGCCTTTAATTCACCTGTTTTCTGCGTTCCCGCTCAGGACTACGCCGCCCCAGACGATCAGCACCGGACAGATCTGCGGCAGCGAAGATAGGAGCAAGAAGGCCGGACGCGGCGACCGGTGCGCCGACTCTGTCATGGATCACAATTTCACCCGTCGCAGGCGCAAGGCGTTAGTTACTACCGAGACCGAGCTCATCGCCATTGCGGCGCCGGCGAAGATCGGCGAAAGCAGCAGGCCGAAGAACGGATACAGCACGCCCGCGGCGATCGGCACGCCGAACGCGTTGTAGATGAAGGCGAAGAACAGGTTCTGCTTGACGTTGCGCATGGTGGCATGCGAGAGCCGGATCGCCTTGGCGATGCCGCGCAGGTCGCCTTTGACGAGCGTCACGCCGGCGCTCTCGATCGCGACGTCGGTGCCGGTGCCCATGGCAATCCCCACGTGCGCCTGCGCGAGTGCGGGCGCGTCGTTGATGCCGTCGCCCGCCATCGCGACCACGCGGCCGCTCGCCTGAAGCGCCTTGATCTTGTCCACCTTCTGCTCGGGCAGGACTTCGCCCATCACCTCGTCGATGCCGAGCTGCCTGCCCACGGCCTCGGCGGTCTTGCGCGAGTCGCCCGAGAGCATGACGATGCTCACGCCCAGCGCTTTCAGCGCCTTGACCGCTTCCGGCGTCGTCTCCTTGATCGGGTCGGCAACCGCGATCACCGCGGCGACGCGAGAGTCGATCGCGCCGAAGATCGCCGTCTTACCTTGCGCCCGCAGCAGATCGGCCTTCTCGGCAAGCGCCGGCGGCGCGCTGCCGAAACGCTCCATGAAGAGACGGCTGCCGACCGCGACTTTGCGCCCAGCCACCGCGCCTTGCACCCCTTGGCCGGTCACCGAGTCAAAATTCTCCACCGCCTGCAGGACGATCCCGCGCGCCTCGGCGCCCTTCACGACGGCTTGAGCGAGCGGATGCTCGCTCGCGCGCTCCAGGCTTGCGATCGCCCGCAATGCGTCGCTCTCCAGGATGTCGGGACCGACCGCCACATCGACGAGCTCAGGCCGGCCGAGCGTGAGCGTGCCGGTCTTGTCGACCACCAGCGTGTCGACCTCGCGCAGTTTCTCGACGGCTTCGGCGTTACGGAAAAGGATCCCGTTGAGCGCTCCCTGCCCCATCGCCACGGTGATCGAGATCGGCGTGGCGAGCCCGACCGCGCAGGGGCAGGCGATGATAAGCACCGCAACGGCGTTCACGACCGCGTATACGATCGCGGGCGGCGGCCCGAAAACTCCCCAGACGATCGCGGTGACCAGCGCGATCATGACTACCGTCTGCACGAAATAGGCGGCTACGAGGTCGGCAAGGCGCTGCACAGGCGCGCGCGTGCGCTGCGCCTGCGCGACCATGTGCACGATTCTCGCAAGCAGGGTATCCGCGCCGATCTTCTCGGCGCGGATGACGAGCGTCCCCTTGCCGTTGATCGTGGCGCCGGTTACCCGGTCACCCGGCTTCTTTGGCACCGGAATGGGTTCGCCGGTAATCATCGATTCGTCGACGTTCGACGAGCCTTGCAGGCAGGCGCCATCGACCGGCACCTTTTCTCCGGGGCGCACGCGCAGCCGGTCGCCGACGTGTACTTCGGCGAGCGGCACTTCGATCTCGCGGCCATCCGGCTCGATGCGCAACGCCGTGTTCGGCGCCAGCGCGAGCAGTTGCTTGATCGCCTGGCTCGTCTGTCCCAATGCGCGCAGCTGCATCACCTCGCCGAGCAGCACCAGCGTGACGATCACGGCGGCCGCCTCGAAGTACGCGCCGACCCGCCCGCCGTGCTCGCGGAATTCCTCGGGGAAAATTCCCGGCGCAAGCACCGCTGTCAGGCTGAAGACATAGGCGAGCGCGACACCGAGCCCGATCAGCGTGTACATGTTCGGGCTGCGGTTTTTCAGCGACCGCCAGAACTTCTCGAAGAACGGCCGCCCGGACCATAGCACCACCGGTGTTCCGAGCAGCAACTCGAGCCATACCCGCACCCCTGGCGGAATCCCGAACGGCTCCGCAATTCCGAAATACGGGGGCATGGCAAGCGCAACCAAGGGAACCGAGAAGATCACGCCGGCCCAGAACCTGCGCGTCATATCGCGCAGCTCCGCGTTTTCCTGCTCGGCGCCTGCCACCGGTACGAGCGCCATGCCGCACTTCGGACAATTGCCGGGCCGGTCGCTGTGCACCTCGGGATGCATCGGACAGGTGTACCCGGCCGCGGCAACGGCAGGAGCAACGACGGGGACCAGCGCCATTCCGCACTTCGGGCAGGCGCCCGGCCCGACCTGCACCACCTCGGGGTGCATGGGACAGGTGTACTTCGCCCCTCGGCTGGCCGCCGTGTTCGCCACGCTGCCGTATTTCACGGGATCAGCATTGAACTCGGTCGCACAGTGCGTGGAACAGAAATAGTAGCGCTTGCCGCCACGCTCGGCGCTTGCAGCCGCGCCGGACTCATTCACTTGCATGCCGCAGACGGGATCGGTTGCCATGGTCCACTCCGTGAAGTCCATCCGCATGTAAGACAGCCGCTGCGGGAAAGCGTCCCCTCCTGCGCTGTCCGCGGGCATTGCCCTCCCGCCCGCCGAGCGCGCCGATCGATTCGGTGAAACGGTCCTTCGGTTTGGGTGCGGGGAATGGGTGGCAGTCTTTATTGCCGACCCCACCGTTCGTACAGCCTGTTATAGATCAGGCAGAACAGCAGTCCGGCGTAAACGCCGTACAGAAAGCTTTCCACCAGGCCCAGCAGGATTCCCCACCATGTCAGCCATTTGAACGCCGGCAGCACCTGCTCCAGGAACTGATGCATGTGAAGGCTTTCGGGCGTTATCAGCCCGTAGACGACGCAAACGACGAACGTGATGGCGCCCCAGATGCCAAGAGTCCACGAAACCAGCTTGAAATTCAGCATGGCCCCTCCTCAATGATGGTGGTGCTGTTGTCGATCACCCTGGCGCGAAGCGTCCTCGGGCCTGCGGGGCTCGTCGCGGCCGCCGCCGCATCCACCCCCGCCGTGTCCGCCATGGCCGAACAGATGCATGGCGATGAACGCGACAAAGATCAACACCCAGAACCAGTTCTGCGACAGCCAATCCATGATCCACTCCTCGTGTAAGGATGCCGCTGCGAGTCAATTGCCGGGATCGGTGTCCCGCGTCAACGTCGCCCTGCGCTCCTCGTATTCGTCTTTCGAAATCTCTCCGGCCGCGTAGCGGCGCTTCAGGATCTCGAGCGGCGTTTCCCGTTCCCCCCTGTTCCATCCCGGCAGGACGAAGGCAACGAGCGCGACGATGACCACCACCCAGAAGACCCACCACAGTGCATGCATCCCGAAAAACCAGAGTCCGTCACCAAACATTGCCTGCCTCCACGAGAAAGACGCCCGATCGTCGCGAAAAGTATCGAGGGAATCCGCCTTCGACCGGTTGACCAAGATCAATTGCGCACTACCGTCGTCGCAACGGAGCAACGATGCGGGCGCCGGGTGCGCGGCCGGCGCACGCCGCCTAGGGCCGGCACGGCGCTGCACGCGTTGCGGTTACGTCCATGCCCGAAGATTCTCCGCCGTGGATTGCAATCCTGTGAGTTACTCACAGGTCAATCGCTTCTCGCATCGTTGACGCAGGTCAAGTTGAGGCGGCGGCACGAGAGTATGTTTGCATTTGTAACGATGCCGCTTGCATGGCGGCAGCGCGGAACGTGCCGGCCGAGTGGTCGACGCAGGGACTCCTCGGTGCCAGGGTTTTATCCAGCTTGCGGCAGGATCGTCGGAAGTGCTCCGGGCTCGCTTCCGTGAGGCACTCAACCAGCCCGGCTATTCGTACGATGGAGGATGACCATGAAGATGTCGTGGCTGATTGCGCTGCTGGCGACTTTTACGCTCGCACTGCCCGTCGCGCTGGCGCAGGGCGAGGCGGAGAAGGGCAAGGAGGAAAAGCAGTTGCAGCAAATGGAAAAGCGCATGCAGACGATGAACGAGCAGATGGACCGACTCCGCAAGGCCAAGGACCCGAAGGAGCGCGACAAGCTGCTGCAGGAGCACATGCAGACCATGCAGGAACAGATGCGGGAGATGCGCGGGATGGGCGGCGGAATGATGATGGGCATGCAGGGTGGCGGCGGCATGCACGACAAGGGGATGATGAGCCCCGAGGACCGCGAGAAGAGAATGCAGAACCGGATGGACATGATGCAGATGATGATGGAACAGATGATGAATCAGATGCAGGTCTTGCAGGGCAAGATGCACGGCCAGATGCACGGCCAGTGACCACCTTCCGCGCCGGATGACGTTGCATCCGGCCGGTAGTGGACGACGTCAGGATCGAGGGCCTGTGCACGCGGACCGCGGACAGGCCGCCACGATCTGCGATGCGGCCGAGGGCTGAGCGACCGACGCGCAACCGCGGCGCTTAGTGACCGAGTGACCGGGCGATCGTCTCCTGGGCCTCTTCCTGGATGCGGCGCAAATGCGGCACGCCCACGAAGCTCTCGGCGTAGAGCTTGTACACGTCTTCCGTTCCCGACGGCCGCACGGCGAACCAGCCGTTGTCGGAGACGACCTTGATGCCGCCGATCGGCGCGCCGTTGCCGGGCGCCGTTGCCAGCACTGCGCGCACCGGATCGCCCGCCAGCATCTCCAGGCGCAGCCGATCCTGCGACAGTTCCATCAGTGCGGCCTTCTGTGCTGCGCCAGCCGGGGCATCGATGCGTTCGTAAGCCGGCTCGCCGAGCCGGCTCGCCAGCTCCCGATACAGCTCGCCGGGATCGCGCCCGGTCCTGGCCGTCATCTCGGCGGCCAGCAGCCCGAGAATGATGCCGTCCTTGTCGGTGGTCCAGGCGCTGCCGTCGCGGCGCGCGAATGTAGCGCCCGCGCTTTCCTCGCCTGCGAACAGCGTCGAACCCTCCAGCAGGCCTTGCACGAACCATTTGAATCCGACCGGGGTCTCGAAGACGCGCCGGCCGAGCTGGGCCGCGACCCGGTCGATGAGGCTGCTGCTCACCACCGTCTTGCCCACGCAAGCACCGGCGGGCCATTGCGGGCGATGGGTGAGGAGATAGGACAAGGCGGTGGCGAGATAGGCGTTGGGCGCGAGCAGGCCCGCGCTGCGCGTGACGATGCCATGGCGGTCCGTATCGGTGTCGTTGCCGAAGGCGACGTCGAAGCGCTCCTTCAGCCCGATCAGGCCGGCCATGGCGTAGGGAGACGAGCAGTCCATGCGGATCCGGCCGTCGCGATCCACGGTCATGAAGCGGAAAGTCGGGTCCGGCGCATCGTTGACGACCGAGATGTCGAGGCCGTGGCGCTCCGCCACATGCCGCCAGTACGCGAGTGCCGCGCCGCCCAGCGCATCCACGCCGATGCGAAGCGCTGCCGAACGCACCGGATCGAGGTCCACGACGCTCCCAAGATCGTCGACGTAGCCGCCGATGTAGTCGTGCCGGCGCGTGGCAGTCGCGGCGAGCGCGCGCGCGTACGCAATCCGCTTCACCTCGCGCAGGCCCTCCGCCATCAGGGCGTTGGCGCGCCGTTCGATCGCCCTCGTCGCTTCGGTGTCGGCTGGCCCGCCGTGCGGCGGGTTGTATTTGAAGCCGCCGTCCTCCGGCGGATTGTGCGAGGGCGTGATCACGATGCCGTCGGCCGCCGCGCTGCTGCCGCGGTTATGCGTGAGGATCGCGTGGGAGATCACCGGTGTCGGCGTGTAGCCGAGCTCGCGGTCGATCCTGACCTCGACTTCGTTTCCGGCCAGCACCTCCAGCGCGGTGGTGAATGCCGGTTGCGAGAGGGCGTGCGTGTCCCGGCCCAGGAACAGCGGGCCGGCGACGCCCTGCGCGCGGCGGAAGTCGCAGATCGCCTGCGTCACGGCCAGGATGTGCATCTCGTTGAAGCCGCCGTTGAGCGCCGAGCCGCGATGGCCGGAGGTGCCGAACGCCACCCGCTGCGCGGCCACGGCGGGGTCGGGCCGCTCGGCGTAATACGCGGTGACCAGCCGCGCCACGTCGATCAGCAGGGACGCAGGGGCGGGCTTGCCCGCCAGGGGGCTGAGGTTCATCGGATGGGTCGCCGCGCGGCGTTCAAACGTCCCGGCTCTCGCCCCACTTCCAGTCGCGGATCTCGGGCATGTCTTCGCCGTAGCGGGTGATGTACTGGCGGTGTTCGATCAGCCTGTCGCGCATCGCCTGCTTGATGTGGGCCGCGCGAGGCGCTGCGGCGGGCACGCGCTCCACCACGTCGACGACCAGGTGAAAACGGTCCAGATCGTTCAGTACCACCATGTCGAAGGGCGTGGTGGTCGTCCCTTCCTCCTTGTATCCGCGCACGTGCAGGTTGCGGTGATTGGTTCGCCGATAGGTCAGGCGGTGAATCAGCCACGGGTAGCCGTGATAGGCGAAGATGATCGGCTTGTCGGTGGTGAAGAGCGCGTCGAAGTCGCGGTCGGAGAGGCCGTGCGGGTGTTCCGCCGACGGCTGCAGCGTCATCAGGTCCACCACGTTCACCACGCGGACTTTCAGCTCCGGTACCAGGCGTTGCAGGAGATCGACGGCCGCGAGCGTCTCCAGCGTCGGCACGTCGCCCGCGCAGGCCATCACCACATCGGGCTCGCTGCCTTTGTCGCTGCCGGCCCACTCCCAGATGCCGATGCCCGCGGTGCAGTGCTTGATGGCCGCATCCATGTCGAGGTACTGCAGGGCGGGTTGCTTGCCCGCCACGATGACGTTGATGAGGTTGCGGCTGCGCAGACATTGGTCCGTGACGCAGAGCAGGGTGTTGGCGTCCGGAGGCAGGTAGACGCGGATGACATCGGCTTTCTTGTTGACGACGTGATCGATGAAGCCGGGATCCTGGTGCGAGAAGCCGTTCTGGTCCTGCCGCCACACGTGGGAAGTCAGCAGGTAGTTCAGCGAGGCGATCGGCCGCCGCCAGGGGATTTGCCGGCCGGCGACCTTCAGCCATTTGGCGTGCTGGTTGAACATCGAATCGACGATGTGGATGAATGCTTCGTAGCAGGAGAACAGGCCGTGGCGCCCGGTGAGGAGGTAGCCCTCGAGCCAGCCCTGGCAGGTGTGTTCGGACAGGATCTCCATCACCCGGCCGTCCGGCGACAGGTGGTCGTCGTAGTCGAGCCGCTCCGCAAGCCAGGTGCGGTCGGTGACGTCGAACAGGTTGCCGAGCCGGTTGGAGGCGGTTTCGTCAGGACCGAACACGCGGAAGTTGGACGTCCGCAGGTTCATCTTCATCACGTCGCGCAGGAACAGGCCCATGGTCCGCGTCGCCTCGGCAACGGTCCGCCCCGGCGCGCCCACCCGCACCGCATGGTCGCGAAAGTCCGGCATGCGCAGGTCCTTGAGCAGCAGGCCGCCGTTGGCGTGCGGGTTGGCGCCCATGCGCCGCGCGCCGCGCGGCGCGAGTTCCTGCAACCGGGGAAGCAGACGGCCGGTCTCGTCGAACAGCTCTTCCGGCCGATAGCTCCGCATCCATTGCTCGAGGAGCTTCACGTGCGCCGGATTGTCGTGCAGTTCGGATAGCGGCACTTGGTGGCTGCGCCAGTACCCCTCGGTCTTCTTGCCGTCGACTTCCTTCGGTCCGGTCCAGCCCTTGGGCGTCTTCAGGACGATCATCGGCCAGCGCGGTCGCCTCGACACTCCCTTGCTACTGCGCGCGGCGGTCTGGATGGCGCCTATCGCGTCCAGCACCCGGTCCAGCGTGGCGGCCATTTTCTGGTGCATCGCTTCGGGCTCGGCGCCTTCCACGAAATAGGGCTGGTAGCCGTAGCCGACGAGCAGCGCCTCCAGCTCGTCGCCGCCGATCCGGGCGAGCACCGAGGGGCCGGCGATCTTGTAGCCGTTCAGGTGCAGGATCGGCAGCACCGCGCCGTCGCGCGCCGGATTGAGAAACTTGTTCGCATGCCACGCGGTGGCGAGCGGGCCGGTTTCGGCTTCGCCGTCGCCCACCACGCAGGTGACGATCAGGTCCGGATTGTCGAACGCGGCGCCGAAGGCATGCGACAGCGCGTAGCCCAGCTCGCCGCCCTCGTGGATCGATCCCGGCGTTTCCGGCGCGACATGGCTCGGGATGCCGCCGGGGAAGGAGAACTGCGTGAACAGCCTCTTCATCCCTTCCTCGTCCTGCGACACGTTGGGGTACACCTCCGAGTACGTGCCTTCCAGATACACGTTCGCCACCAGCGCCGGACCGCCGTGGCCGGGCCCGGTGACGTAGATCATGTTCAAGTCGCGCGCCTTGATGACGCGATTCAGGTGGACATAGATGAAGTTGAGCCCCGGCGTCGTGCCCCAATGCCCGAGCAGGCGCGGCTTGATGTGCGCCGCTTCGAGCGGCACGCGAAGCAGCGGATTGTCGTACAGGTAGATCTGCCCCACCGACAGGTAGTTGGCGGCGCGCCAGTACGCATCGATGCGTCCCAGCTCTTCTGCGGCAAGGGGTTGTTCTGGGGTACCGGATGCGACGTCCCGTTTCATCATGATGACGGTCCTGCGGGTTGCGATGGGCGTCGGGCAACAGTAAAACTTGCGCACAGGTCTCAGGTCAAGACCGCCCCGGCATCTTCGCTGACCCCGGCGCGAGGGTTTTCAATTGAGCCGCCGCCAGGTGAGGTGTTCGTAGATGCTCGACCAGTAGGCGCCGAAGGCCGCGCCGAACAACAGCTCTTCCAGTGGAATCCCGTGAATGAGCACGCCCGACAGCGCGCCGAGATTCCAGACGCGCGCGATATATCCGGGCGCGGTCAGCGTCAATCCGACCATGAAGACCAGATAATAGGCGGCAAACAGCGCGCTGCCGATGAACGTCTTCTTCGTCAGGTCCGGCCGGCAGGAGATGGTCGCGAGGGCGCCGAGCGCCATGGACGCGATCGCCGGATAGATCGGATTCCAGGGCAGGAACAGCAACACCGGAAACGAAACCGCCGGCGTGAGCAGAGCGACCCGGTGGTATCGGTGCCTGCGGTGATGCGTCTCCGGCATCGGGACGGGAAGACTCGCCGTCAGGATGTTGTAGAGAACCGCCGCAACCCCTCCGATGGCGAAAGAAAAGATCAGGCTTTCGATATCGAATCCCGTCCGCTGTGCAAGCGCGAAAAGCGTGGGCGGGTTCCAGTATGCGGGCACGAACAGCGGCTCCGACAGGCCGAACGGCATGGTGAAGATGCTCGCTTGCCGCATCACTTTCCGGTGCCGCGGAAAGGCGAGGAACAAGGCCAGCCACGGCAGGAGGAAGGCGGCCGACCATAGCAGCCAGATGTGATTCCAGTAGGGCGGAATTGTCTGTTCCAACAGGAGACGTCCACGTCTTGCGTGCCGGAAACCTGTTATGCGTTTTTCGCCCCACCCGGTGTACGCAATCTCGGAATGAAGCGCGGCGTTTGCGCCGCATACCGATCGTAGGTCTCGCCGAATTCACTCCGGGCCTGGCGCTCTTCGCTGATCGACAGCCGCCAGTACATGAACAGCAGGACCGGGAACATTGCCACCGTCAGGATCGTCGGCCACTGGAACAGAAAGCCGATCATGACGAGGACGAAGCCGACGTATTGCGGGTGCCGGATGCGGGCGTAGGGACCGGAGACGGCGATGCGGTGCGACTGCTGCGCCTCGTACAGCACCGGCCACGCCGCGGCGAGCAACCAGAAACCGCCGCCGATGAAGACGAAGCTCAGAAAGTGGAACGGCCCGAAGTGCGGGTTGGCTCGCCAACCGAACAGTGTCTCCAACAGGTGACCGGCGTCGTGGCTCATGAAATCCACGCCGGGAAAGCGGCTGCCGAGCCAGCCCGACAGCAGATAGATGGTGAGCGGGAAGCCGTACATCTCGGTGAACAGCGCTACGATGAACGCGGAGAAGGCGCCGAACGATCTCCAGTCGCGCGCCTCCCGCGGCTTGGCGAAGCTGAACGCGAAGATGATCAACACCAGCGAGTTGACGATCACCAGTCCCCACAACCCGTATGCCGGTACCGCTTCCTTGTTCATTTGCAATCGCCTCCGCGTTGCCGATCCTCACCGTCGCCGGGCGGCGCACTTCCTCCGTGTCCCTGGTGGCCGCCGTGCAGGAACCCATGCAACAGCGGGCAGGCGAGCAGGATCAGGAAGGGCAGCCAGCCGAGCACGTGCGCCCGATGTTCGGTGAGCAGGAAAAATGCAGCGATGGCGAGGAAGCCGGCGAACGCCCACTTCCACCTTGCGGTGCCCGCCCTCCTTCCGTCTTCGTTGCGATGTTCGTGGTTCACTGCGCCTTGCCTGCTTCCAATGTCCCGGTGTCCTATGGCTGCGATTGCCGGTAGATGAAAACCGCGTGCGAAATCAGGACGTGATGCTCTCCGCGGGCGGCCGAGGGGCCGTCGTGCATCGAGCTTTCCGCGTGATCGGGCGGATGTCGGCGCAGCATCGCGCTGGGCAGCACGCCCAGATAGACGGTGACACCCTCGACCGTGCCGGAATATCCGCTCAGTGCTTGCGTATCCTCGGTTCGACCGGAACACGCGAGGACTGTCGCGAGCAATAGTCCCGGCAGCCAAGCGCGAACGTTTGCGCCACGGTGTCGCATCACGTCAGGTGTCCACCGATGCGATCAAGGCGGAAATCTCCTTGCCGTCGGGCAGACGATCCGGCATTTCCTGCCACTTCGCGAGCGCCATCCGCATACGCTCGCGCAGGATCAGGATGGCGTCGAGCTCGCGCGCCTGTTCGTCGAGTCTTCGGCGGATGATTTCCCGCACCAGCGGACAGGGTGTCCCACCCAGGTCGCTGCGTTGAAGAATCTCGCCGATATCACGCAACGAAAAGCCCAGTTGCCGCGCCCGGAGGATGAATCGCAGCCGCGTGACGTCAGCCTCGGTGAACGTCTTGTACCGGTTACGGGGATCGCGTCGCGGCTGGAGCAGGCCGATCCGGGCGTAATAACGCACCGTGTCCGCTGTCGCACCCGTCTTGCGCACCACGCCGACCACGTTCATTGCTTTCGCGCGATCATCAACGGTGGCCGGGCAATCCGCCCCATTGCATGCACGATAAAACATGTGAGCGACGCACAGGTCAAGCCATCAACCGCTCGCCACCACGGCCTGGAAGTGCGCGCACAGGCCTTCGACGTCTGCAACATGCCAGTCGCCCTTCTCCAGGCACGCCAGGGCACGCTCCATCGCCACACGCGTCCTTTGCAGCGATTCCAGTTTGCCGGCGGTTTCTTCCAGCCTTTGCCGGAGGATTCTCTCCATCCGTTCACAGGGGTTGTCTCCCTCCTCGAGACGGGCGAGCAGTTCGGCGATCTCGGAAAGGGTGTAGCCCAGGCACTGCGCCATGCGGATGAAGCGCAATCGCTGGACATCGTTCTGACCGAACATCTTGTACCCGTTGCTGCGGTTCTTGTCCGGCTTCAGAAGGCCGCTGCGCGCATAGAATCGGATGGCATGCGGCGAAACCCTGGTCTGTCGTGCCAATTCGGTGACTCTCATTTGTCGCTCCGTGATTTCACTGATCGCGCAACTGATCCGGTGATCGCTGCGCCTTCCGCTACCGGCAGTAGCGCTTATTCATCCAGGGCCGGGCTCGGACGACTATGCGCGCCGCGTCGCCGGCGCCATGCCCGGCTTGCTTCGTCTCGCGGGTCCGGCTCTCGAAGTCACCGGACATGCGCGAGACATCCGTACGCTCGGCGAGGGACTAGTTGATCAGCCTGCCGTAGAGCAGGAAGAGGGGAACGGAGGGATGACTTGGTGGTGGTCTGTCGGGAGACCGAAAGGTCGCTGACCGAAGAACCGGTGCGCCGGCGGACGCCGGCATTGCCAGGAAATAGTATTGCGCGTCTGCGCGATGGTCTGGCGCGATGAGAAGCGGATTCGCCGCCGCATTCGCGGGCTGGATACTGTCGCAGCAGCACCCGCTTCCATCGTCATCGTGCGAGTCGTCATCGACCGAGTCGTGCAAGGCATGCTTGCCGGCAAGGTGGGGCGTATGGCCGGGAGGATGGGGCCCGCTTGCGGAATGCGCTTCGTGCGTGCTGGTGGCGTGCCCATCCAGCGTCGCCACAACACCGCAGTCGGCGGCGATGGCGTTCGCGGTCCACGCCAGTGGCCATACGAAGACCAGTGCGCGCGCTATGCGCACAAACAATGCCTTATCCATGTTCGTCCCGGCCGCTCCATCGGGAACCGAATGGTTAAACCGCTTTATCGCGCCGCGTCAGCTTACTTCCCGGTGTCCGGCTTTCCCTCTGGATAAACATCCTTCTTGCCCATTTCCTCGTGCTTCTTCATCGCATCCTTGTCGGCCGCGAAAGCGACTCCGGCTGCGAGTGCGAACAGGACTGCCGGTATCCACTGCACATAGCGACGCATGATTGACCCCCCTTCGACGGCGTGAAACTTGAAATCATCACCGCCCGGATAGGAAATACACGGGCTGATTCCGGTTCCCAATCTACGCGCGCTCGGGGAAAGGCAATTGACGTAGATCAATCTTCGCAGTCCGCGCGCCGGGCGGCTGTTTCGGTCCGTTACCGCGGACGCCTTTGCCGCACGCGAATGCGCGGCCGCCGGGGACGCGGCTACTTGGCGCGCACCGACATTTTCATGCCGGCCGGGTAATGACCCGGTGTGTGGCAGGCGATTTCAAAAGTGCCGGGTTTGGTGAATTGCCAGATGAGCTCCCTGGTCTGCCCAGGCTCCAGAGTCACTACGTTCGGGTCGTCGTGGACCATGTCAGGCATCACTTTCATCATCTCGTCGTGCTCGAGCTGCTCCTCATGGGTCCCGATGCCGAACTCGTGGCGCAGCCTTCCCTCGTTCACCGCCACGAAGCGCACGGTGTCGCCGGTCTTGACGGTGATCGACGACGGATCGAAGCGCATGCTGTCGAGCATCCTCACGCGGATGGTGCGGGTAACCGCCGATGGCTTGCCGGGTTGTCCTGCGTCGGAGAACGTGCCGGCGTCGTGTGGATGATTCGCATGCGCTGTAGTCGGCTGATCGTCGTGTGCGAGGCTGGCCGCGGCGGCGGTCGCGAGTGCAATGGCGAATGCGCAGACGAGTGGCGCGCTGGTTTTCATGTCATTCTCCTCGGCCCGATCGGAGGATCGTTCCGATCGGGCGCTGGTTGCGTCGGGTCATTGGACCGGCGAGATCTTGGTGACGAGGTATTCGTTGCCCGATTTCAGGAGTTCGAATTCCACCTTTTGACCCGGTTCGATGCCCTTCAGCAACGCCGGATCCCGGGTCTTGAAGTTCATCCGCATCGCCGGCCAGCCCAGGGATTCGATCGGCTCGTGGGCGATGTTGACCTTGCCGGTTGCGGGATCCACCGCCTTCACCACGCCCTTGGCCTTGTGCGCTTCCCCGGCTTGTGCGACCCGGATCACTTCGTGGTCTTTCTCCGCGGCAAGGGCCGGCTGCGCCAGGCCGGCGACGAGAGCGAGCGTGCTGAACAGTATGGTCGTGCGTTTCATGTGCTTCTCCTTTCGGTCGGAACGAGAGTGGACGAACAAATCGGATCGGGCGCCGTCAGCCGAACAGGCGTTTCATTTCCTCCTCGGACGCTTCCCAGGCGACGGTGCCGGGCGGATGCTTGTACCAGCCCGGATCGGCGTAGTCGCCGGGCGCGATGCCGTCGCGCACCTTGATCACGGTGAACATGCCGCCCATCTCGACCGGACCGAACGGCCCGGTGCCGGTCATCATCGGCAGCGTGTTCTCGGGCAGCGGCATGCCCATTTCCTGCATCATGGCCATGTCGCCCATGCCCTTGCTGCCCATCGCCATGTAATCGGGCAGAAGATCGGAGATCTTGTCCGACACGCCGGACTGGTCCACCCCGACCATGTTGGGGACGGTGTGCCCCATCGCATTCATCGTGTGATGCGATTTGTGGCAGTGAAATGCCCAGTCTCCCGGCTCGCCTGCGACGAACTCCAGGGCACGAATCGCGCCTACCGGAATCAGTGCCGTGGTCTCGCTCCAGCGCGCGGAGGGCTCGAGCCAGCCGCCGTCGGTGCCGGTGACCAGCATCGAATAGCCGTGGATGTGCATCGGGTGCTCGTGCATGGACAGGTTCGCCACCCGGATGCGCACCCGGTCGCCCCTGCGCACGACCAGCGGATCGGTGCCGGGGAAGATGCGGCTGTTCATCGTCCACATGTTGAACTCGGTCATGGTGGCCGGCTGCGGCGTGAACGCGCCGGGCTCCACGTCCCAGTTGTGCAGCATGAGCAGAAAATCCCGGTCGACGCGATGCATCCCCGGGTCCTTGGGATGGACGATGAACCAGCCCATCATGCCCAGCGCCATCTGCAGCATTTCGTCGGAATGCGGGTGGTACATGAAGGAGCCGTTCTGCCGCAGGGCGAACTCGTAGACGTAGGTCTTGCCCGGCGGAATGTGTTTCTGGGTCAGTCCCGCCACCCCGTCCATGCCATTCGGGACGAAGAGCCCGTGCCAGTGCACGGAGGTCGGCTCGCCGAGACGGTTGGTCACGTAGATGCGCAGCCGGTCGCCTTCCACCGCTTCGATCGTCGGCCCGGGCGTCTGGCCGTTGTAACCCCAGCAGTTCACCACCATGCCGGGCGCGAACTCGCGCTTCACCGGCTCGGCGATCAGATGGAACACCTTCACGCCGTTGTCCATCTTCCACGGCAGCGTCGAGCCGTTGGGCGTCACGCAGGGCGTGTAGCTCTGGCCGGCGGGCACCGGAATCGGCGGCCGCGTGGCGGCGGCGGATTTCTCGGCGGCGGTCGCGTTGCGCGCCGCAAGGGTGACGGCGCCGGTGGCGAGCATCGCCGCCCCGGTCTTGAGGATGTCGCGTCGGGTAAGCATTTCAGTGATCTCCATCGGATGGATGCGGCTGATCCGCGGCGGGCGTTCCCGGCGAAGATTGCGCGGCGGGGGCCGTCGAAGCGGCCGGATGGGGAAACTCCGGCGGCAATCCGCCACCGGCGGCGCGCTCGAGCTGCGCATAGGCGACCCAGAAATCGCGGCTGGCGCGCACGAAGTCGCGTGCGGCGTTGAGCTGGTTCTGCTTGGCGAGCAACAGGTCGTACACGCCGAGCAGCATGCCGTTGTAGCGCAGCAGCGTTTCGTTCACGATCGACTGCTGCAGCGGCAGCATCGTGTCGCGCAGGAACCGGGCCTGCTCGTAGGCGGCGGCGAGCAGATCGCGCGCTTCGCGCACTTCGGAGCGTGCGTTGACCGCCGCGGCGTACAGCGCCTGCTCGCTTCGGCGCAGCTCGGATTGCAGCCGCGCGATGCGCGCCTGCCCGCGGTCGAACAGCGGAACGCCGAACTCGAGCTGCGGCCCCTTGATGGTGCCGCCTTCGGCCTGCTCGGTGACCGAGTAGCCCACTCCCAGCACCGACAGCCAGCGGTAGTCGAGATTGAACTGCAGCGCGGTGGCGATCGCTTCCGATTCCCGTCGCAGCGCGGCGAGATCGATGCGGCGCTCGACCGCCCAGGCTTCCAGCGCCTGCTCCTGCGGCAGCGCCGCCGGCAGCTCGGGCAGCCGGCCGGGCAGCTTCCAGCGCGTCTCCCCGCCGTACAGTCCCATCAGCCGGTTGAGCTTCTCGCGGTCGGCGCGAAGCTGTGCCTCGGTGCGCGCGACCTCCAGCAGCGTCTGTGCGTAGAAGCCCTGCTGCATCGACTGGTTCAGGCGATGCGTGGTGCCGGCCTCGCGCTGCCGCTCGGCGAGCATCGCGGCCGCTTCCGCGGCGCCCGCCGCGGTTCGGAACAGCTCCAGCGCCTGCTCGTCGCCTTGCACCGCGAAATAGGCCGACTTCACGTCGGCGGCGAGTCGCAGCGCCTCGTTCGCCACGTCGAGCTTGACCGCCTCGAATGCGGCCAGCGCGGTCTTCTTGCGCGCGGCGAGCGTGATCACGCCGAGAAAATCCTGGACCAGGTCGTAGTCCTTCTCCGTGCCCGCGCCGGACATGGCGGTGATCGAAATGACCGGGTTGTCGAGCAGCCCGGCCTGCACGACGTCGGCCTGGCTGATGCCCAGTCGCTCGTACTGCGCCTGCAGGCTGCGGTTGTTGAGCAGCGCGATCTGCACCGCCTCGTCGGCGCTCAGCGCGTCGGCGAGCATGCGCTGCACCGCCGCGCGCACTTCCGCGTCTTCCGCGGCGTCGCGGTTCCACTTCACCTGGTACGGCACGCGAGAGGCGACGGTATCCCGCACGGTGTCGAAACCGGCCTCGCGCGGCACGCTGGCGCAGCCGGCGATGAGCAGCGCGATTGCCAGCATTGCTGCCGCGCCGCGCCTCGATATCGGACTCGCGCAGCGGCTCATTTCTGCTCCTCCTTGGTCGGGTCGTGGTCGTGCGCGCTCGCGCCGCTGTCCATGCCTGGCGGACTGCTTGCGAAGGCCGCCGCCGGCTTGTAGCCGGAAAGCGCCGATGGGGCGGGATCGAGCGGTGCCGCAGCTGCGGCGGGATCGGCCGGATGGTCCGGCCCGATCGGCGACGGCGCCACGACGGCGCAGCCGGAAAGAATCAACGCGCCCGCTGCGGCGAGCGCATGCATGCGAATGTCAACCATGAGTTCCTCACGCGATGGGCGAGCGAAACGCTCGCGTTCAGACGACGAGGGCCGCCTTCCGGCGGCACGGATTCAGGCGCGCGCGAGGAGCGGAGGCCGGTGCAGCGGGTGGGGTGTGATGCCGTGCGGAAGCTGCGGCGTGAACGAGGGTGCAGCGAACGAGATGAATTCGCTGGCGGCAAGACTGCGGGAAGGCAGCGTGAACGCGCAGGCCAGATGGCAGTGCCCGCAGCCGTCGCAGGGAGAAAGTGCGGCTGCCGGCACCGAGTTGTGGCCTGTCGAATGATCCCCGTCTTCGTGCCCGACATGACCGACGGCCCCGTGCCCGGCCGCGGTGTGGTGCGCGGAGACGGACGTTCGCGCAGAGCCCGACTGGTCGTGCTTGCAATAGGGCATGACCACCGCGCTCGCCCCCTGCATCGGAAGCCAGAACGAGATCAGCAGGATCAGAAGGATCTTCAAACGCTCCACGGTAAAAGTATAGCCGGACTTGGGGGATGCAGGCTGCATTCTGGCCCCGCTTTCGGCGCGAGGTTCCTCTCGGTCCGAGCGATCAGCGAAGGGCAATGCGCGAATCGAGGCTTTCGCGCGTCATTGTCAGAGCGCCTGCTCGATCCGCTCGCACACGGTCCTCAGGATCTTGATGCGCGCGTAGTGCTTGTCGTTGGCCTCGACCAGTGTCCAGGGGGCGATGGCGGTGGAGGTGCGGTCGACCATGTCGCACACCGCGGCCTCGTACGCCTCCCACTTCTCGCGGTTGCGCCAGTCCTCGGGCGTGATCTTGAAGCGCTTGAACGCGGTCTTCTCGCGCTCCTCGAAGCGCCGGTACTGCTCGTCTTTGCCGATCGCCAGCCAGAACTTGAGCACGATCGCGCCGTTGTCGGTGAGTTGCTGCTCGAAATCGTTGATCTCGCCGTAGGCGCGCGCCCAGTCCGCCTCGGTGCACAAGCCCTCGACGCGCTCCACCAGCACGCGCCCGTACCACGAGCGGTCGAAGATGGCGAAGCGCCCGCGCCGCGGAACGTGCCGCCAGAAGCGCCACAGGTAGGGCTGGGCGCGCTCTTCTTCGCTCGGCGCCGCGGTCGGTACAATGTGATATTGGCGCGCGTCGAGCGCCGCGGTCACGCGCCGGATGGCCCCGCCCTTGCCCGCCGCGTCGTTGCCCTCGAACACCAGGATCGCAGAGCGCTTCGCGAATTTCGGATGCCGTGACAGACGGTTCAGCCTGCCCTGGTATGCGGCGCGCGCTGCGGCGTATTGCTTGACGTCGAGCGCGAGCGACAGGTCCAGCGAGTTGAGCACGTCGCGTCGATCCAGCGCGCGCGGGATCGGCGGCACGCGGTCCTCGACCCGCCGCACCGGTTTCTGGTCGAGCCGCTCGCGCATCGCCGCGAGCAGGGTCTTGCCGACGGTGAGATTGCGATAGTAGGCGTCGGCGCCTTCCACGACGACCCATGGCGCCTCGGCGCTGCTGGTGTTGCGCAGCGTGAACTCGGAGACCCTGCGGAATTTGTCGTAGAGCTTGAACCGCTCCCAGTCGGTATCGGTGACGCGCCAGCGGGTGGCACGGTCTTTCTCCAGCGACTTCAGGCGCTTCTTTTGCTGCGCCTTGGAGAGGTGGAACCAGAACTTGAGCAGCAGCGCGCCTTCGTCGGTGAGCATTCTCTCGAAGCGCACGATGTCTTCGATGTTCTGCGCCAGCCGCGCCTGCCTGATCGCGCCATACACCCGGTCGACGACGGGCTGGGTATACCAGTGGCCGAACAGGATGCCGATTTTGCCTTTCGGCGGCAGCGCGCGCCAGAAGCGCCACATGCGAGGGCGCTCCGCCTCCTCGTCGGTAGGCTCGTCGAAAGCCACCGTCCGGATGTGGCGTGGATCCATCCATTCGTTGAGGATGTTGAGGGTCTCGCCCTTGCCGGCGCCGTCGACGCCGCCGATCAGGATGATGACCGGGAAGCGGCCGTTGCGGGAAAGGTCGTATTGCGCGTCGAGCAGCGCCTCGCGCAGCTTCGGCACCTGCCGCGCGTAAATGCTCTTGGCGATCGCATGGCCCAGCTCGGCGGACTCGAACACGGCGACTCCCCATTCAAAGCAGGTCCGGAGACATCACGGCGCGCAGCACGACCTGGCTTTCTTCGCGGCGCGCGCGGCGGCTCAGCCACCACACGGCGCCTTTCTTGATGCTCCATTCCGCTTCCGTCCCGGCGAGCAGCAGCGAAGCGGCGTAGCCGAGTGCCGGTTGGTGGCCGACCACGAGCACCGCATGTTCGGCGTGCGGCCATCCGGCCGCGCCGAGCAGCGCCGCATGCGACGCGCCCGGCGCGACATCCTTCACGATCTCGAAGTCGTCGGTCAGCGCGCGCACCGTCTGCCTGGCGCGCTCGGCGGGGCTGACAATTACCCGCGTCCTGCGCGGCAGTCTGGGGCGCAGCCACTCGGCCATGGCGCGCGCCTGCTTGACGCCTTTCGGCGTGAGCTTGCGGGCGAGATCCGGCAGGCCGTCCTCTGCCTCGGCGTGCCGCCAAAAGATAAGGTCCATAGCCTCGCTCGTTACCAGAAAGGCTTGGCGCGGACAACCGCGCCCAGCGCCGCCGGCAGCGCATCGAGCCGCGCCTGCATCCGTGCTGCAGTGTATCCGTGCAGAAAGCTCAGCGCGTCCGCGCAGTCGGATTTTGCGCCCCGTTCGGCCAGCGTTTCCAGCAGTCGGTGCGTCGTTGCCGCGTCGTTGACGGCGCCGAGCAGTTCCTGCAGATCGAGGAGGCGGGAAAGATAGCCGCGCACTTTCTTGTGCGCGAACAGGCCGCCGAAGAATTCGCACGCATAGCGCAGTTTCTTCGCCTCGATGCGCAGGCGATGCACTGCCGCGGGGTCGCAGTCCTCGGCCTCGTCCGCGCGGCTGCGCAGCCTGGCGTCGCGCCGGGCGAGCGAGCGCGCGGCGAAGCGCGCCAGGTCTTCCCGTGCCGCCTGTGCCTGCTCGGGCGTGCGCGATCGCACCCAGTCGCCGGCGTGCAACATGCGGACCAGATCGATCAGCAACAGCGTGTAATCGGCGTTCTCCAGCGCCTGCTTCGCCGCAGAGCGGGCGCGACGGCGCTGTGCGGCGGCGCGGCGCTTCAAGCGCGCCAGCGCCGCTGGAATGGCGCCGCCGCCGGCTGCCTGGCGCAGCGTCTGGCCGACGAACACGTCCCAGTCGCGCGCTTCTCCGAGCGTTGCCGCCAGCGCGCGCAGCGCGCCGAACTGGGCGGAGAAAAAATCCTTCGGCACCGCGCCGGAAAAGGCAGTAAACGCCGAGCGCAGCCGCCGCAGCGCGACGCGGGCCTGGTGGACGTATTCCGGATCGGGCGAGTGCAACACGCCCGATTCGTTGGCTTGCAGCTGCTGCAGGCAGGCAAAGGCCACCGTGCGGAAACCTTCGTCGACCGTTGCGCTCCCGGGCAACGCGACAGGAGCGGCCTTGGCGGGCGTCGCTCGCTCGCCGATCGCGAGCCGGTAACCGCGCTGCGCCTTCGATGCATTGTCCAGTCGCAGCGGCAGTTCGTGCGCGAGCGCGCTCGCGAGCGAGAACAGCGCGTCCGTCGAACCCGATTTCAGCTCCAGCTCGATTTCGCACAACGGCTCGCGGCGCACGCCGGCCACGATCTCGCCGCGATCCAGGCTCAGCTCCACGCGGCTGCCCGGCAGCGGCTCCACCATGGTCGTGGTGCGCCGGACCTGCGTCGCGAACACGACGCCGAGCCCGCGGTGCAGCGCGCCGCGTTCGAGCAATTCGCCGAGTCCGGCCTGCGCCAGCGCCGGCAGATTCAACAGTTGCGCCGGTACCCGCTCCTCGCTTTCGCTGCGGCTGTGCAGCCCGCCGCTCGCTTCCCCGCCGCCCTTGACGGTCTGCACCCAGCGGCCGGCCTCGCGCCGAAGGCGCACCGTTACGCCGGCCGCATGGAGCGCGAAGTCTTTCGTATCGTAATAGGCGGAAAACAGCCGCCGCGTCATCGGAGGCGCGTGCGGCAGGCGGGCGAGCGCGCGGGTCTTCCACAGCATTCCCGCGCGCGCGGCCGGAACGCTGAGCTTGAGCTCGATCTCGGTGCTCATTCGTGCTGTGCCCGCGAACAAATGCCGCGACATCGCCCGCGTCGTGTAGCTTGTGCAGAGCCTTCCTAGGCTTGGCCGCCGGGATTCGCGGCGAGTTGATCCAGCAGGACCGCCTGCGCCGCCGCCGGCTTGGCGCGGTTCGGCTGCCGGCGCAGGTAGTGCCCCGCGGCGTCCATTTCCCACGCCTGCACGTTGTCGGCGAGACAGGTCTTCAGCGATTCGTCGACGACGCGCTTTTTCAGTTTCGGATCGAGCACCGGGAAGCACACCTCGATGCGCCGGAAGAAATTGCGGTCCATCCAGTCGGCGCTGGCGAGATACACCGCGTCCGCGCTGCGGAAGTAGAACACGCGGTGGTGCTCGAGGAAGCGGCCGATGATCGAGCGCACGCGGATCTTGTCCGAAGTGCCGCCCAAGCCCGGGCGCAGCGCACACACGCCGCGCACGATGAGATCGATCTGCACGCCCGCCTTGGAGGCCTGATAAAGCGCGGCGATGATCTCCGGCTCGAGCAGGGCGTTCATCTTGGCGATGATCTGGGCTGGCTGCCCGGCGCGCGCCGCGTCCGCCTCGCGACGGATCGCCCCGAGTATCTGCGCGTGCAGCGTGAAGGGCGACTGCCACAGGTGCTTGAGCTTGCTCGCCTTGCCCAGCCCGGTGAGCTGCATGAACAGGTCGTTCACGTCGGCGCAGATCGCCTCTTCGCAGGTGAGCAGGCCGAAATCGGTATAAAGCTGCGCGGTGCGCGCGTGATAGTTGCCGGTGCCGAGATGCACGTAACGCTTCAGCCCGCCTTCCTCCCGCCGCACCACCATCGCCATCTTGGCGTGGGTCTTGTGGCCGACCACGCCGTATACGACGTGCGCGCCGACCTCCTCGAGCCGCTGCGCCCAGTTGATGTTCGCTTCTTCATCGAACCGCGCGAGCAGCTCGACGACCACGGTGACCTCCTTGCCGCTGCGGGCCGCGTCGATCAGCGACTGCATCAGCTCGGAGTTCACGCCGGTGCGATACACCGTCTGCTTGATCGCCACCACGTTCGGGTCGGCGGCCGCCTGCTGGATGAAACCCACCACCGGCTTGAAGGACTGGTACGGGTGGTGCAGCAGCAGGTCCCCGCGGCGGATCGCGGCGAACATGTCGTCGTTCTCCGCCAGCGCCGCCGGCAGCCCCGGCACGAAAGGCCGGTACTTCAGCTCCGGATGATCGACCAGATCCGGGATCTGCATCAGCCGCACCAGGTTGACCGGGCCGCTGACGCGGTACAGGTCGTCGGGGCCGAGATTGAACTGCTGCAGCAGGAAGTCCGAGATCTCGCTCGAGCACAGGTCGGCCACCTCGAGCCGCACCGCATCGCCGAAATGCCGCTGCGGCAGTTCGCCCTGCAGCGCGATACGCAGGTTCTTCACCTCCTCCTCGTCGACGAACAGTTCGGAGTTGCGCGTGACGCGGAACTGGTAACAGCCCTGCACTTCCATGCCGGCGAACAGCTCGCCGACGTGCGCGTGGATGATGGAAGACAGGAAGACGAAGGCGTGGTCCGCGCCGGCGATGCCGGCCGGCAGCTGGATCACGCGCGGCAGCACGCGCGGGGCCTGCACCAGCGCGATGCCGGAGCGTCGGCCGAAGGCATCCTTGCCGGAGAGCTGCACCGCGAAATTCAGGCTCTTGTTGAGGATGCGCGGGAAGGGATGCGCCGGATCGAGCCCGATCGGCGTCATCACGGGCATGATCTCGCGCCGGAAGTAGGCCCGGATCCAGGTCTTCTGCTGCTCGTTCCAGTCGCGCCGGCGTAGAAAGCACACGCCGTGCTCCGCGAGCTGCGGCAACAGCTGCTCGTTCCACAGCCGGTACTGGTGTGCCACCAGTTCGTGCGTGCGTGCGGCGACCTGGCGGAACACCTGCATCGGCTGCGCGCCGTCCGGCCCGCTCGCGTCGACGCCGAGCTCGATCTGGGCCTTGAGTCCCGCCACGCGGATCTCGAAGAACTCGTCGAGATTGCTCGATACGATGCACAGGAAACGCAGCCGCTCCAGCAGAGGAACGGCGGGGTCCTCGGCCTGCGCCAGCACGCGCCGGTTGAACTCGAGCTGGGACAGCTCCCGGTTCAGGAAAAGGTGCGGGTCGGCGCCGCGCGGCTTGCCGCTCTTGGCGCCGGCGATCGCCGCCTTCTTGCGCGCCGCCTTTTCGGCCGCCGGTCCCGCCGGCAGCTCGGGCGCTTCGGCCTTGTTGAATGCCGCGTCGCTAATGATGTCCTCCCGCGCCGAAATGACAGCCGGGTGAAGTGCAATTGCGGGGCCGGCTCCCCGCACAGCGGGCGACTAGCGTCCGGGCGGCACATACCCCGCGGCAACGTCGGCGCCCGGACCGAAGAAGTAGCGCTCGGTCTGCTCCATCAGGTACCTGCGGGCTTGAGGATCCGCGAGGTTGAGCCGGTTCTCGTTCACCAGCATCTTCTGGTGCTCGAGCCAGCCCTTCCATGCCTCTTTCGAGACGTTTTCGAAAATGCGCTTGCCAAGCGCGCCGGGAAACGGGGGAAAGTCCAGGCCTTCTGCGTCCTGGCCCAGCTTTACGCACTTCACCATTCTGGCCATCGTTTTACGCTTCAGTAGGTTACACGCGGCCGGCGACCAGCGCGTTACAGCCGCATGACAACTCAGGCGGATGATTATAGGCCCGCGCCAGGCCGGCCCGGGTCAGACGGACTTGGCGAAGACTTTCGAGCGCCGCTGGTAGTTGTAAAGCGCCTGCTTGCGCGCCGGCAGCGCGGCGAGCGGCGCCTCGCTGAAGCCGTGCTCGATGAACCAGTGCGATGCGCGCGTGGTGAGCACGAATACGCGCCTGAGTTTCGCTTCCTTGGCGCGCGTCTCGATCGCCTGCAGCAGTCGCTCGCCGGCGCGCGCATTGCGATAGTCCGGATGCACCGCCAGGCAGGCGAGTTCTCCCGTCTGTTCCTCGGGAAACGGGTACAGCGCGGCGCAGCCCACGATCATCCGATCGTGTTCGAGCACGGTGAACCGTTCGATCTCGATTTCCAGCAGTTCGCGCGAGCGCTTGACCAGCGTGCCGTCCGCCTCCAGCGGTTCGATCAGCTGCAGGATGCCGCCGACATCCTCGATCGTCGCCTCGCGCAGCCGCTCGAGCGGGTCCTGCGTCACCATGCTGCCCACGCCTTCGTGGGTGAACAGCTCCAGCAGCAGCGCGCCGTCGACGTGGCGGCTGACTAGGTGCACGCGCGGCGTGCCGCCGCGGCAGGCGTGGATGGCGAACGGCAGGTAAGGCTTGACGCCGTCGGGCAGGCGCTGCCGGTCGCGCAGCAGCGCTTCCGCCTCCGAGACGGTGAGTTCGCGCAGCAGTTCCCCGCCGCGGCCCGGCAGGCCCGCTTCGTCGGTGAGAAAGATCAGCTTGTCCGCGCCGAGGGAAATGGCGGTTTGCGCGGCGACATCCTCGACGGTGAGATTGAATATCTCGCCGGTGGGCGAATAGCCGAGCGGGGAGAGCAGCACCAGCTCCTCGTCGTCCAGACGGCGCCGCACCGCCTCGGCGTCGATCTTGCGCACCTCGCCGGCGTAGAGCATGTCGACGCCGTGCACCACGCCGCGCGGGCGCGCGACGACGAAGTTGCCGGAAGCCACGCGAATGCGGCTGCCCGCCATCGGCGAGTTCGCCAGGCCGGTGGACAGCTGCGCCTCGATCTCCACGCGCAGGCGGCCGCTCGCCTGTTTTACACAGGAAAGCGTCTGCTCGTCGGTGACGCGCACGCCGTCCACGTAGCGCGATTGCAACCCGCGCGCGGCGAGCTCGTGCTCGATCTGCGGGCGCGCGCCGTGCGCCAGCGCGAGTCTCACCCCGAGACTGGCGAGCAGATTGAGGTCGTGGGTGAGGGCGGCGAACTTGCCGTCCGCCACCACCTCGCCGCCGAAGGCGATGACGAAGGTGCGCCCGCGGAACGCATGAATGTACTGCGCGGCGGCGCGGAACCGCTGCACGAAGGATTCCGGTGCGGAGGAGGCCATGGGCGCAACGACCGGTTACTTCGGCGCCATCCTGATCGCGCCATCGAGGCGGATGACTTCGCCGTTGAGCATCTCGATCTCGAAGATGCTCCGCACGAGCTGGGCGTATTCGGCGGGGCGCCCGAGGCGCGAGGGGAAGGGTACCTGCATGCCGAGCGAGTCCTGCACCTCCTGCGGCAAGCCCTTGAGCATCGGTGTTTCGAAGATGCCGGGCGCGATGGTCATGACGCGAATGCCGCTGCGCGACAGGTCGCGCGCGACGGGCAGCGTCATGCCGACGATTCCGCCTTTGGAGGCGGAGTAGGCGGCCTGCCCCACCTGGCCGTCGAAGGCCGCCACCGATGCGGTGTTGACGATCACGCCGCGCTCGCCGGCCGCGTTGGGCGGTTGTTTCGACATCGCGTCGGCGGCGAGACGGATCATGTTGAAGGTGCCGATCAGATTGACGTTGAGGACGCGCACGAAGGTGTCGAGGCGGTGCGGGCCCTCCTTGCCGACGGTCTTTTCGCCGATCGCGATGCCGGCGCAGTTCACCAGCCCGTGCAGGGCGCCGAAGTTCGTCAGCGCGGCGGCGACCGCGGCGCGCCCGTGCTCTTCCTTCGTGACGTCGCATTCGACGAAGCGCGCGCGCGCGCCGAGCCTGGCGGCGAGCGCTTCTCCCGCGGCGCGCGACTGATCCGCGATGATTGCGTTGCCGCCGGCCGCGACGATCATTTCGACGGTGGCGGCGCCCAGCCCGGACGCGCCGCCGGTGACGATGACGACGCCGTTCTTGAGGTTCATGTTTGGAGAGCGAGGCGAGCGTGAAAAGGTTCGAAGTATAGCGGCGCGGCAATCAGAAGTCGCCCCACAGCGCCTGGAATGCCGCCAACGCGGCGAGCGCCGCGGTTTCCGTGCGCAGCACGCGAGGTCCCAGCCTGACGGCAACGAATCCGCGCGAGGCGGCCATCCCGGCTTCCGCCGCGGAGAAGCCGCCCTCCGGTCCGGCGAGTAGGATCACCCGCGAGGCAGACTTCGGCAGGGCCCTGATCGGCAGCGTCGCCTCGGGTGCGAGCAGCAGGCGCAACTCGCCGGTCGCACATTGCCCGGGAAGCGCGCCCAGCCACTCCCCGTAGCGCATGAGCGGCGCCACCTGCGGCACCCGGTTACGCCCGCACTGCTCGCACGCGGCAATCACCAGGTTCTGCCAGTGCTCGGCACGGCGCGCCGCGCGCTCGCCGGACAGTCGCACGATGCTGCGCTCGGTGGTGAGCGGCTGGATCGACGCCACGCCGAGCTCGACCGATTTTTGCAGCGTGAGATCCATGCGATCGCCGCTCGAGACGCCTTGCGCGAGAATCAGGTCCAGGGCCGATTCTCGTTGCGGGTCCGATTGCGCGCCGGTCTTTACCGACACGTCCCCCTTTCCGATTCGGGTGATGCGCGCCTCGAATTCCCCGCCCTGGCCATTGAACAGCACGACGGTTTCCCCCACCGACAGACGCAGCACGCGCACCGCGTGATACGCGGCATCCGCGGGCAGGCGCACTTCGGCGCCGCTGCCGAGATTGCCGGGGTAGAAGAAGCGCACGCCCGGCCGCGCCGGTTTCTTCTGCAACTCCTTAACCATGTTAAGATTTTGCCATGCGACGACGACCGGGTCATGCATCGGCTGCGCGCTTTCGCGCGCGCCGCGTGGCGCGCAACTCCCCGCTTTCCGAGGTGTAAGCAATGGCTGCGCAAACGCCGATCTGCGACTTCGGCTGGAAGGCGCGAGACTTCGATCTGCCGGGTACCGATGGCAAGCGCTACCGGCTGTCGGAAGTGCGCGGCTCCAACGGCCTGCTGGTCATGTTCATCTGCAACCACTGCCCGTATGTGAAGGCAGTGCGTGAACGCATCATCCGCGATTGCAGGGAACTCGCCGCGCACGGCGTGGGCTGTGCGGCGATCAGCTCCAACGACCCTGCCGACTATCCCGAGGATTCTTTCGAGAACATGAAACGGGTGGCGGCCGAATTTTCGTACCCCTTTCCTTATCTGTTCGACGAGTCCCAGGAAGTGGCGCGCGACTACGCAGCGGTATGCACGCCCGACTTCTTCGGCTTCAACAAGAATCTCGAACTCCAGTATCGCGGCCGCCTCGATGCGTCCCGAACCTCGGCGCTACCCGGCGCGCGCCGCGAGCTGTTCGAGGCGATGGTGCAGATCGCGCAGACCGGAAAAGGACCGGCCCAGCAGATTGCGAGCATGGGGTGCTCGATCAAGTGGAAGCAACGCTGAAAGCCGCGAGCGGCACGGCGACGCGGGTAATGGCCGTGGTGCGCAAAGTCGCCGCCGAGGAGATCATGCCTCGCTACCTCAAGGTGGCGCACCGACGCAAGGCCGACGGAAGCCTGTTCACCGAGGCGGATCTCGCCGCCCAGGACGCACTGGCGCGGTTGCTGCCGCAAATTCATCCCGGTCCGGTGGTAGGCGAGGAAATGACCCAGGAACAGCAAGCCGAGCGCTGGATCGCCGGAGAAGAGGGGTTGTGGTGCGTCGATCCGATCGACGGCACCTCGAATTTCGTCAACGGGCTGCCGTATTTCGCGGTGTCGGTGGCGCTGATGCGAAGCGGGCGCAGCGTATTGGGTGTGGTCTACGACCCGGTGGCCGACGAGATGTTCCACGCTCGCAAGGGCCAGGGCGCGTATCTGAACGACGAACCGCTGCCGATCAAGCTGCAGGTGCCCCTGCTTCGCAACGCGATGGCGCAGGTGGATTTCAAGCGATTGCCCGCCCGGCTCGCCCAGGCGCTCGCGGCCTCGCCTCCCTATTCCTCGCAGCGCAACTTCGGGGCCAGCACGCTCGAGTGGTGCTACGTCGCCGCCGGGCGCTTCGACGTGTATCTGCACGGCGGGCAGAAGCTGTGGGATTACGCCGCCGGCTCGCTCATCCTCGAGGAGGCGGGAGGGCGGATGGGCACGCTGTCTTCGGACGACTTCTGGGCCGACAAGCTCTGGCACCGTGCGGTGCTGGCGGCCCGCGACGCGAAGTTGTTCGACGCCTGGAAGGATTGGGTGCGCGCCCGGCTCTAGCGCGCGGACGCCGTATTCCTCCCCGCGCGCGCTGCGCAGTTTTCTCGATGCGCGCCGGTGCGCGTCACACCGCTTACACTTTTATATCCTGCGCTGCGGCCCATGCCTTGACCGGCTAGAGTCGAGTCGGTATCGTCACTGGTTTTCGCAGCAAAACTCGCAACTTAGGTGCGTCCATGGAGATGACCGGGGCTTTTACCGCCGAACTGACCGGCGCCGAAATCGTGTCCCGCTGCCTGGCCGAGGAGGGCGTGGAGTACGTCTTCGGCTACCCCGGCGGCGCCGTGCTGCCGATCTACGACGAGCTGTTCAAGCAGAGCAAGGTCAAGCACATTCTGGTCCGGCACGAGCAGGCGGCGGTGCACGCGGCGGACGGCTATGCCCGCTGCACGGAAAAAGTCGGCGTCGCACTGGTCACCTCCGGCCCCGGCGTCACCAATGCGATCACGGGCATCGCCACGGCGCACATGGACTCGATCCCGATGGTGATCCTGACCGGGCAGGTTCCCACGCATGCGATCGGGCAGGACGCCTTCCAGGAAGTGGACACGGTGGGAATTACCCGCCCGTGCGTGAAACACAACTTCCTCGTCAAGGACGTCAAGGATCTCGCCGTGACCATCAAGAAGGCGTTCTACCTGGCGACGACGGGGCGCCCGGGGCCGGTGGTGGTCGACATCCCGAAGGACGTCACGCAGCACAAGGTCAATTTCTTCTACCCGGAATCGGTCCAGCTTCGTTCCTATAACCCGGTGGTGAAGGGCCACAGCGGCCAGATCAAGAAAGCGCTGCAGCTTCTGATGCAGGCCAAGCGTCCGATGATCTACACCGGCGGCGGCATCGTGCTCGGCAATGCGCACGAGGAACTCACGCAACTGGTGCGAACCCTGGGCTTTCCGTGCACCAACACGCTCATGGGCCTGGGCGGGTTTCCGGGTACCGATCCGCTGTTCCTGGGCATGCTCGGCATGCACGGGACCTACGAGGCCAACATGGCGATGCAACACTGCGACGTGCTGCTCGCCATCGGCGCGCGCTTCGACGACCGGGTCATCGGCAACCCGAAGCATTTCTTCCAGGAAGAGCGCAAGATCGTCCACATCGACATCGATCCCTCGTCCATCTCCAAGCGCGTGCGCGTCGACATTCCGATCGTCGGCGGCGTGAAGGAGGTGCTGCAGGAACTCATCCGCCAGCTCGCCGTGTCGAGGGAAAGACCCGATCAGGCCGCGCTCCAGACCTGGTGGGCGCAGATCGAGCTGTGGAGAAGCCGCGACTGCCTGAAATACGACCGCGGCAGCCAGATCATCAAGCCCCAGATGGTGGTCGAGAAGCTCTACGAGCTGACCCGCGGCGACGACGTCTACGTCACTTCCGACGTCGGCCAGCATCAGATGTGGGCGGCGCAGTTCTACAAGTTCGACAAGCCGCGGCGCTGGCTCAACTCGGGCGGACTCGGCACCATGGGGGTGGGCCTGCCCTACGCGATGGGCGCGCAACTCGCCCATCCGGAGGCAACCGTGGTGTGCGTGACCGGCGAGGCGAGCATCCAGATGTGCATCCAGGAGCTTTCCACCGCGAAGCAGTACCGCCTGCCGGTCAAGATCGTCAACCTCAACAACCGCTACATGGGCATGGTGCGACAGTGGCAGGAGTTCTTCCACGGCAACCGCTATGCCGAGTCCTACATGGACGCGCTGCCCGACTTCGTCAGGCTCGCAGAAGCCTACGGCCACGTCGGCAGGCGTATCGAGCAACCCGGCGACATCGAGGCGGCGCTCCGGGATGCCCTGTCGCGCAAGAACGACCTCGTCTTCCTGGACTTCGTCACCGACCAGACCGAGAACGTGTTCCCGATGGTCCCGGGCGGCAAGGGTCTGTCCGAGATGATCCTCGTCTGATGGACCGCGCCCCCTTCATCCCGACCGACATGCGGCACATCATTTCCCTGCTCCTGGAGAACGAGGCCGGCGCGCTTTCGCGCGTGGCCGGGCTGTTTTCGGCGCGCGGCTACAACATCGAGTCGCTCACCGTCGCGCCGACCGAGGACGCGTCGCTTTCGCGCATGACGATCGTCACCACCGGCTCCGACGATGTCATCGAGCAGATCACCAAGCAGCTCAACAAGCTGGTGGACGTGGTCAAGGTCGTCGACCTGTCCGACGGCATCCATATCGAGCGCGAGCTGATGCTCGTGAAGGTGCGCGCATCGGGCAAGGACCGCGAGGAGATGAAGCGTCTCGCCGATATCTTCCGCGGCCGCATCATCGACGTGACGGACAAGTCCTATACCATCGAGCTGACCGGCACCGGCGCCAAGCTCGACGCGTTCATCGAGACGCTCGAACAGGGCGCGATCCTCGAGACCGTGCGCACCGGCGCATCGGGCATCGGCCGCGGGGAGCGCATTCTCAAACTCTAGCGGGGCGGGATGCGGAGGCAGTGAGGAGCGGCGCCGCTCTTGCCCACTTACCGCTCGCCGCCCGTCCCTCGCGCATTTCCAACAGAGGCAAACACATGAAAGTCTTCTACGACAAGGACGCCGACCTGCGTCTGATCAACGGCAAGAACGTCACCATTCTCGGCTACGGCTCCCAGGGACACGCACACGCGCTGAACCTCAAGGACTCCGGCGTGAAGGTCACCGTCGGGGTGCGCAAGTCCGGATCGTCGTGGGACAAGGCGCGCAAGGCCGGCCTCGAAGTCAAGGAGATGTCGGAGGCGGTGAAAGGCGCGGACTTCGTCATGATCCTGCTGCCCGACGAGCACATCGCGGAGGTCTACCGCACCGAGGTCGAGCCCCAGATCAAGAAAGGCGCAACGCTGGCCTTCGCGCACGGCTTCAACATCCATTTCGGGCAGGTAGTGCCGCGCGACGACCTGGACGTCGTGATGGTGGCGCCCAAGGCGCCGGGCCACACGGTGCGCTCGACCTATACGCAGGGAGGCGGCGTGCCGATGCTGATCGCCGTGCACCAGAACCCCTCCATGAAGGCGCGCGATCTCGCGCTTTCCTACGCCGCTGCCATCGGCGGCGGCAAGGCCGGCATCATCGAGACGAATTTCCGCGAAGAGACCGAGACCGACCTGTTCGGCGAGCAGGTCGTGCTGTGCGGGGGCACCACCGCGCTCATCCAGGCCGGCTTCGAGACTCTGGTCGAGGCGGGTTATGCGCCGGAGATGGCGTACTTCGAGTGCCTGCACGAGCTGAAGCTCATCGTCGACCTGATTTACGAGGGCGGCATCGCCAACATGCGCTACTCGATCTCCAACAACGCTGAGTACGGCGATTTCACCCGCGGACCGCGCATCATCACCGAGGAGACCAAGAAGGAGATGCGCAGGATCCTCAAGGAGATCCAGACCGGCGCCTACGCCCAGGAATTCCTGCTCGAGAACAAGACCGGCGCGACCAAGCTGAACGCCTTGCGCCGCATCGGCCGCGAGCACCAGATCGAGATCGTCGGCGAGCGCCTGCGCGAGATGATGCCCTGGATCAAGGCCAACCGCCTGGTCGACAGGTCGAAGAACTAGCGAGGGGCGAGGAGCGCTCCTCCTCTCCCTCCTCGCTTCTTACTCAGTGCGGTCCCACTACCCCCACCCGATCATCGCCCGCGAAGGCTGGCCGTTCCTGGCGGCGGCGGCGATCGTCGCCCTGGCCGTCACGGCGATCGGCGCCTGGTGGTCGCTGCCTTTCTGGCTGGTCGTGCTCTTCATCCTGCAGTTCTTCCGCGATCCGGCGCGGCAGGCGCCCTCCGATCGCGACGCCGTGCTCGCGCCCGCCGACGGCCGTGTCGTGATGGTGGGCGCGGCGCGCGATCCGTACACCGGCCGCGACGCGCTGAAGATCAGCGTCTTCATGAACGTGTTCAACGTGCACTCCAACCGCAGCCCGGTCGACGGGGAGGTGAAACAGGTCTGGTACCACGCCGGAACATTCCTCAACGCCGCGCTGGACAAGGCCTCGCTCGAAAACGAGCGCAATGCCCTGCTGATCCGCACCGCCGACGGCATCGAGCTGACCTGCGTCCAGATCGCCGGGCTGATCGCGCGGCGCATTCTGTGCTACGTCAAGCCGGGGGACGCGCTCGCGCGCGGCCAGCGCTTCGGCTTCATCCGCTTCGGCTCGCGCGTCGATCTCTACCTGCCGCCCGCCGCGCGCGCCGCTGCTTCGGTCGGAGACAAGGTGTATGCTGGACGCACCATCGTTGCCCGGGTGACCAGTAGTTCGCTCGCATGAACTATCCCGAACCCCGCTCGAAATGGCTGCTCAAGACCGGCCTTGCCCGGCCGGGCATCTACTGGCTGCCCAACGCGATCACCACCTGTGCGCTGTTCTCGGGGTTCTACGCCATCGTGCAGGCGATGAACCTGCGTTTCGAACTGGCGGCGATGGGCATATTCGTTGCGATGGTGTTCGACGGGCTCGACGGCCGCGTGGCGCGGCTGACGCGCACCCAGTCCGCGTTCGGCGCCGAGTACGACTCGCTCTCCGACATGGTCGCCTTCGGCGCTGCGCCGGCGCTGGTGATCTACGAATGGGCGTTGAAGGGCATGGGCAGGCTGGGCTGGTTCGCTGCCTTCGTCTACTGCGCCGGCGCCGCGCTGCGCCTGGCGCGCTTCAACACCAACATCGGCACCGTCGACAAGCGTTTCTTCCAGGGACTGCCCAGTCCCGCCGCCGCGGGCGTGATCGCCGGACTGGTGTGGGCAATGGAGGCCTACGACATACCGCGGCGCGACCTGCCCTGGCTGGCCTGGGGGCTGACACTGTTCGCCGGTTTCACCATGGTGAGCAGCATCAAGTTCTACAGCGGCAAGGACGTCAATTTCCGCAAGAGTGTGCCGTTCTGGGTGGTGGTGCTGATCGCCTTCGGCGTGGTGGCGCTGGTGCAGATCGCAGACAATCTCCCGGAAGTGCTCTTCTCTCTGTTCTTGATCTACGCCGGCTCCGGCTACGTCATGTGGGTCCTGCAGACCTTCCGGCGCAAGGGTCCGCAGCCGCCGCCCCCGCCGCGCAAGGAACCGGGGTCGCCCCAGTCCTGAGCGCTTGCGCCTCGCCGCCAAAGCCCTTATAGTCGGTTCCATGCTTCTCGAGCAGCACGGCCAACAGAACCTCCTCGATGCCAGCATTCTGCTGGCAGGCCTGCTGCTGCGCCTCGGGCGCTAAATACTCTCGACTCCCCCAACAGTTTGTCGGGTTTGCTGAGAAAACCCGAAATGCCCTAGACGGCGCAATTGCGCCCCGAGGACGCCGCTCTTCGGGGGCCGAACCAGTCCAGCCAATCGGAGACCGTACATGAAAGAGCGTTTGATCATATTCGACACCACGATGCGCGACGGCGAGCAGAGTCCGGGAGCGTCGATGACCAGGGAGGAAAAACTGCGCATCGCCCGCCAGCTCGAGCGCATGCGCGTGGACGTCATCGAGGCGGGCTTTCCCGCCGCGAGCAATGGCGACTTCGAGTCGGTGCGCGCGGTGGCGCAGGTCGTCAAGGACAGCGTCGTATGCGCACTGGCGCGCGCCGCCGACAGCGACATCCGGCGCGCCGGCGAGGCGGTACAGCCGGCGGCCGCGGGCCGCATCCATACCTTCATCGCGACCTCGCCGATCCACATGGAGCGCAAGCTCCGCATGCAGCCCGAGCAGGTCATCGAGCAGGCGGTGAAGTCGGTCAGGCTGGCCCGGTCGCTCGCCGAGGACGTGGAATTCTCCCCCGAGGACGCGGGGCGATCGGAGATTGATTTCCTGTGCCGGATCCTGGAAAAGGTGATCGACGCTGGCGCGCGGACTATCAACATTCCCGACACCGTCGGCTACACCTTGCCGGAGCAGTTCGCCGGCGTGATCCGCGAACTGCGCAGCCGCATTCGCAACTCGGACAAGGTGGTGTGGTCGGTGCATTGCCATAACGACCTGGGGCTCGCGGTAGCCAACTCGCTCGCCGCCGTGACGGCCGGCGCACGACAGGTGGAGTGCACCATCAACGGGCTGGGCGAGCGCGCCGGCAACGCTTCCTTGGAGGAAGTGGTGATGGCGGTGCGCACGCGCCAGGACTTCTTCCCCTGCGACACCCGCATCGACGCCACCCAGATCGTGCCGGCCTCGAAGATGGTGTCGGCGATCACCGGCTTCCCGGTGCAGCCGAACAAGGCGATCGTCGGCGCCAACGCCTTCGCGCACGAGTCGGGCATCCATCAGGACGGCGTGCTCAAGCACCGCGAGACCTACGAGATCATGCGCGCCGAGGACGTGGGTTGGAGCGCCAACAAGCTCGTGCTCGGCAAGCACTCGGGGCGCAACGCGTTCAAGCAGCGCCTGCGGGAGCTGGGCATCGAGCTGGAGTCGGAGGAGGCGGTGAACGCCGCGTTCATGCGCTTCAAGGAGCTTGCCGACAAGAAGCACGAAATCTTCGATGAAGACCTGGTCATGCTCGTCTCCGACGAAACGGTTACCCAGGAGCAGGAGCACTTCAAGCTTGTGTCGCTGCTCGCGCACTCCGAAACCGGCGAGACGCCGGTGGCGCGCATCGTCGTGTCCGAGGCGGGCGAGGAGAAAAAGGCAGAGGCGCGGGGCAGCGGACCGGTGGACGCGACCTTCAAGGCGATCGAGTCGATCGTGGCAAGCGGCGCCGACCTGCAGCTCTATTCCGTCAACGCGATCACCAGCGGCACGGATTCGCAGGGCGAAGTGAGCGTGCGGCTTTCCAAGGGAGGCCGCATCGTCAACGGCCAGGGTGCGGACACCGACATCGTGGTGGCCTCCGCCAAGGCGTATCTCAATGCGCTGAACAAGCTGCACTCCAGGCTGGAGCGCCTGAATCCGCAGCTCTAGGAAAGCTCAGATTTCATCGAGCGGGCGCGGCTTGCGAAGGATCGCGGGCAGACCCGGACCGAGATCGATCGCATTCGCGCGTCGCCTCGCGCGCACCGTGAACACTCGTCGGGTGCAGTGCCATCCCGGCGGTGGGAAAAGCGCGTGCAATCCTCTATCCTTCGCACTTTGCTTCGAGGGACGGACGAATTGAACAAGGCGGCGGACGCGCACGGGTCGGGGCTGCACCGGATCGTGATCGTCGGCGGCGGCGCGGGCGGGCTCGAGCTCGCGACCCGGCTCGGCGAAAGGCTGGGACGAAGGAAGAAGGCGCTTGTCACGCTGGTCGATCGCTCCCGCACCCATCTGTGGAAGCCGCTGCTGCATCAGGTCGCCGCCGGCTCGATGGATCTCAACGACCACGAGCTCGACTATCTCGCGCAGGCGCGCTGGCATCATTTCCACTTCCAGCTCGGCGAGATGATCGGTCTGGACCGCGCCCGCAGGGAGGTGAAGCTTGCCGCGATCGTCGAGGCCGACGGTCGCGAGGTGATTCCCGCGCGCAGCGTGCGCTACGACACCCTGGTGCTCGCGATCGGCAGCCGCACCAACGATTTCGGCACGCCCGGCGCGGGGAAGTACGCGATTTCGCTGGACACGCCACGGCAGGCGGCGCTGTTCCATTCGCGCCTGCTCAACGCCTGCCTGCGCGCCAACGCGCAGAGCGAGCCGCTCACCGCCGCGCAGCTGCAGGTCGCCATCATCGGCGCCGGCGCGACCGGGGTGGAGTTGTCCGCCGAGCTGCACAACACGATTCGCGAGCTGGTTTCATTCGGCCTGGACCGCATCGATCCGGAGCGCGACCTCAAGCTCACCATCATCGAGGCGGCGGCGCGCATCCTGCCCGCGCTGCCGGAGCGTTTGTCGGAGGCCACCCTGCGGCTGCTCAGGAAACTGAAAGTGGACGTACTGACCGGCGAGCGCGTGACCGAGGTAAGCGGCGAGGGTGTGCGCACGGCAGGCGGCAAATTGATTCCGGCCGAGCTCGTTGTATGGGCCGCGGGAATCAAGGCGCCGGATTTTCTCAAGGACATCGACGGCCTGGAGACGAACCGGCTGAACCAGTTGGTCGTGACGCAGACTCTGCAGACCACGCGCGACCCGAGCGTCTTCGCCATCGGTGACTGCGCGAGCTGTCCCTGGCCGGGGCGCGATACGCCGGTGCCGCCGCGCGCCCAGGCGGCGCATCAGCAGGCAAGTCATCTCGCGAAATGGCTGCCGGCGGCAATCGAGGGCAGGCCGATCAAGCCCTGGACCTATCGCGACTTCGGCTCGCTGGTTTCGCTCGGCGCCTACAGCACCGTGGGCAGCCTGATGGGCGCGATCTCGCGCGGCAGCCTCATGATCGAGGGATATTTTGCCAAGCTCATGTATCTCTCCCTGTACAAGATGCACGAGTACGCGCTGCATGGCTTCGCCAAGGTCTTCCTCGACACCCTCGCGCGCCTGATCACGCGGCGCACCGAGCCGCACGTCAAGCTGCATTGAGCCTGTGCGATGTGCTCGGAGCGCCGCCCGGGGCTATGGCTGGTCGCGCTGTGCGCGGCGGGGCTGTGCGCTTGCGCTCCCGTGCCGTACCAGGCCCGGCCCATTGACGCGGAAGCTTCCGCGCGCGCTTTTGGCGAGCGCAGCGAATCCGCGCCCGGTCTCGCGCAGTTCGCCGCCGGCGCCGGTTACGCGGGAAGCTGGCCGCCGGCGCAGTGGCGGCTGGAGGAGCTTTCCCTTGCGGCGATCTATTTCAGCACCGAGGTGAGGGTCGCCCGCGGTCAGGCGGCGGTGGCGCGCGCCGAACTGAACACCGCCGCGCAGCGGCCGCCGTTCGGCGTGCAGCCACTTGTCGAGCACCACAGCAACGGGCTCGAGCCTTCGCAGCCGTGGAGCGTCGGAGTCGCGCTGGAACTGCCCTGGGTGACGACGGGCCGGCGCGAGGCGCGTGCCGAGCGCGCCTCGATGCTCGACGAGGCCGCACAGCTCGACGTCGCGCAAGCGGTGTGGCGCGCGCGCGCCTGGGTACGCGACAGCCTGATCGACCTGCTGGACGCGCGCCGTCGCCTCGCGGCGCTGGAGGCGAGGCTCGCCGCGCGCGCCCAGATGCGCGCGCTGGTGATGCGGCGCGTGGAGCTGGGCGCGATGTCGTCGCGCGACCTGGGGCAGGAAGACCTCGCCCTCGGGGAGGTCGAATCCGGCGTCGCGTTCGAGCGGGCGCGCGTGCAGGAAGCCCAGTCCCGGCTTGCGCAGGCGCTCGGCCTGCCGCAGGACACGGCGCAACGCATTGCCGTGGCGGACGAGCCTTTCGCGCCCGCCGATGCGGTGACGGAGCCGAGCCGGGCGCGAGCGCTCGCGCTGCGCAATCGTCTCGACGTGCGCCGCCGCCTGCTCGAATTCGGCGCCGCCGATGCGGAGGTCAAGCTCGCGGTGGCATCGCAGTATCCGGAGCTTTCCCTCTCGCCGGGCTATCTGTGGGACCAGGGCGACAACGTCTGGTCGCTCGCCGCGAATATCGTTCTCCCGACCGGATCCCGCGCCCAGGCCCTGGTGCGCGAGGCGCAGGCCCGGCGCGAGCTTGCGGCACGGGTCTTCGAGGCGCAACAAGTCGCCGTGATCGGGGAAACCGGCCAGGCGTTCACGCGCGCGCAATCCGCGCGCGCGGTATCCGAGGCGGCGGCAAGGCAGGCCGAGCTTGCGCGCGCCCAGTTCGCGCGCGTGGAAAAGCTGTTCGCGGCGGGCGGCGCCGATCGCATGGATTTGACCGCCGCGCGGCTGTCCGCGCTGGCGGCGCAGGACCGGGAGCGCGAGGCGGGTATCGCGCGTCTGCGGGCGATCGCCGCGCTGGAAGACGCGCTGCAGCGGCCAATTCTGGGCGCGCTCGGCCCGCTCCCGCCGGTCGCGGATTCCGAAGGCGGCAGATGAGGCCGAACGCGACGCAGATCCTGATCGCGGCAATGGCACTTGTCATCGCCGCGCTGTCCTGGGCGCTCGTGTTTTTCGCGCGCGACGAAATCCGGCCCGCGGCCGGTTCGCGCCAGGCGAGCATCGAGACGCCTTCCGGCGCCGGCAGCGAGGGCGGGCGGGCTGTGGTGCGCGTGTCTGTGCAGAGCCAGAAGGCGAGCGGCATCGCCACGCGGCCGCTCGCCGCCGCGGAAACCGCCGACGTCACCGAGGTCTACGGTACCGTGGTCAACATCCAGCCCCTGCTCGAGGCGCGCGGCCGGTATCTGGCCGCGGCGGCCGAGGCGGGGGCGCGGCGCGCCACCGCGGCGGCGGCGGAGGCCGAGTATCGCCGCACGCAGGCGCTGTATCGCGACGAGCGCAACGCGTCGGAGCAGGCGCTGCGCAATGCCGAAGCGCGCTATCGCGCCGAGACCGCGCAGGCCGCCGCGGCGCAGGCGAACGTGGAGGCGCAATACGACACGTTGCGCACCGCCTGGGGCCCGACGATCGCGGGCTGGGCGAGCAGACCCGAGTCCGCGGTCCTGCAGCGACTGCTCCGGCGCGAAGCGCATCTGGTCCAGCTCGCCTTTCCGTACGGCCTGCCCCGCACGGTCGTCCGCTCGCAGTTTTCGGTCGCGCCGGTGATCGGCGCGGCAAAACCGCGGCCGGCCCGTTTCGTCTCCGACGCGCCGCAGGTAGAAGGCGCGCTGCCCGGGCAGACCTTCTTTTACCTGGTCGACGGCGCCGATCTGCGGGTAGGGTCGCGCGTGGCGGCGCGGGTCGGGACCGGATCGGGCAAGCGTCGCGGCGTCATCGTTCCCAGCGAGGCGGTGGTCTGGCACGCGGGCAAACCGTGGGTGTACGTGCGCGCGGACGACGACATCTTCGCGCGCTATTCGATTTCCGCCTCGCGCGAGCTGGCCGGGGGCTGGTTCGACGCAGGCGGCGAGCTGAAAGAAGGCGACGAGGTGGTGGTGAGCGGCGCGCAGCTGCTGCTGTCCGAGGAACTCAAGTTCCAGATCAGAAACGAGAATGAAGACTGAATACCAACCATAGAACCACAGAGACACAGAGGCACAGAGAACTTCCAAAGCGATATATCACCACTAAGGCACAAAAGACACCAAGAAACTCAGGAACAACTTTTACGATTTCCTTGGTGCCTTGGTGGTTAATCCGGATTTTCTCTGTGTCTTTGAGTCTCTGTGGTTAATCGTTATTCATGATCGCAGCGATCGTCCGGTTTTCCATCCGCTACGCGGGCGTAGTTGTCGCGCTCGCGGCGACCCTGATCGCCTACGGCCTGTACACGTTGTTTCGCGCCAACCTCGACGTGTTCCCGGAGTTTTCCCCCAGCCAGGTCGTGATCCAGACCGAGGCTCCGGGGCTTTCCGCGGAACTGGTGGAGACGCTGGTCACGCAGCCGATCGAAAGCGCGCTCGGCGGCGTGACCGGGCTGGAGTCGCTGCGCTCGCAATCGATCCCCGGCCTGTCGGTGGTGCACGTGTTCTTCCGGGACGGCTCCGACACCTACCGCAACCGCCAGGTGGTCAACGAGCGGCTCGCGGTGCTCGCCGGGCAGATGCCGCGCGGAGTCGCGCCGCCGACCATGACGCCGCTGACTTCCTCCGCCAGCACCGTGCTCGGCGTGGGCATCACGTCGAAGACGCGCAGCCTGATGGAGCTGCGCACGCTGACCGACTGGACCATCCGCCCGCATCTGCTCGCGGTGCCGGGCGTGGCGGAGGTGAACGTGTTCGGCGGCGACGTGCGCCAGTGGCAGATCCAGGTCGATCCGGAACGGCTGCGCGGCTACGCGCTTTCCATCGAGGACGTGGCGGCCGCGGCACGCGGCGCGGCCGGGATGGCGGGCACCGGATTCGTGAAGACGCCCAATCAGCAGATCATCGTGCAGACCGACGCCCAGCCGCACGCGATCGGGGACGTCGGGCGCGTGATACTGGTCTATCGCGCGGGGCAGGCGGTGCGCATTTCGGACGTCGCCGAAGTGACCGAGGGGCCGGCGCCGTCGATCGGCGCGGCGGCGATCGACGGCGTGCCGGGCGTATTCATGATGGTGCAGGGCCAGCTCGGGGCCAACACGCACGCGGTGACCCAGGAGCTGGAGCGCGCGCTGGAGGAGCTGGGACCGCTGCTCGAGAAGGAGCAGGTCACCCTGCACGCCGAGCTGTTCCGTCCCGCCAACTTCATCGAGACCGCGGTCACCAACGTGCGGCGCGACATCGTGGTCGGCTCGGTGCTGGTGGTGCTGGTGCTGTTCCTGTTCCTGTTCAACACCCGCACCGCGTTCATCTGCACGCTGGCGATCCCGGTGTCGCTGCTCACGGCGGTGCTGGTGCTCGACCATTTCGGCGTGGGGCTCAACGTCATGGTACTGGGCGGGCTCGCGATCGCGCTCGGAGAAGTGGTCGACGACGCCATCATCGACACCGAGAATATCTTCCGGCGGCTGCGCCTGAACCGTGCCTCGGCGGCGCCGCGGCCGGCGCAGGAAGTGGTGCTCGATGCCTCGGTCGAGGTGCGCAGCTCGGTCGTCTATGCCACCTTCATCGTCGCCCTGGTATTCGTGCCGCTGCTCACGCTCTCCGGCGTCGCGGGCAAGCTCTTCGCCCCGCTGGGAATGGCCTATATCTTCGCCATCCTCGCATCGCTGCTGGTGGCGGTGACGCTCACGCCCGCGCTGTGCTACCTGCTGCTCGCGCGCAGCGAACTGAAGTCCACCGATCCGCCCGCAGTGGCGTGGCTCAAGCCGCGCTATCTCGCCTTGCTGCGGCGGATCGAACGCTATCCGGGCCGCATCGTCGGCGCCGTATTCGTGGTGATCGCGGCCGGGATCGGCATCCTGCCGCTGTTTTCCGGCGAGTTCATCCCGGCGCTGCGTGAAGGCCACTACATCATCCACATGACCGCGGTGCCCGGCACCTCGGAGGCCGAGTCGCTGCGCATCGGCCGGCGCGTCTCCGAAGCGATCCTGTCGGTCAAGGGCGTGAAAACGGTCGCCCAATGGGTCGGACGTTCGAAGAACGGCGCCGACACCTTCGGCACGCACTACAGCGAATTCGAGGTCGAGATCGGCTCGCTGGGGGGAGCCGAGCAGGCGCGCATCCTGGACGAAATCCGCGCCACGCTCTCCGGCGCGCGCGGCGCCGGCTTTCCCGGCGTGGCATTCGCGGTCAATACCTTCCTCACCGAGCGCATCGAAGAGACGATCAGCGGCTACGCGGCGCCGCTGGTGGTGAACCTGTACGGCGCCAATCTGGACGCGCTCGACCGCGACGCGCTGGCGGTGGCGTCTTCGCTTTCCGCGGTTCCCGGCGCGCGGGACGTGCAGCTGCAGGCGCCGCCCGGCACGCCGCAGCTCACGGTACGGCTGCGTCCCGAGCGCGTGACTGCGCTCGGGCTCACGCCGGCGGCCGCGCTCGCGGCCGTCCACGCCGCTTACGAGGGCGCAACCGTCGGCCAGATCTACCGCGGCACCCAGGTGATCGATCTCGTCGTCGTGCTGCCGCCGCGCATCCGCGACAGCATTGCGCAGGTGGGGTGGCTCACCATGCGTAATCCGGACGGCAGGCTGGTGCGGCTGTCCGACGTCGCCGACATCGAAGTGACCGGCGGGCGCTACAAGGTGCTGCATTCGGGAGGAAGGCGCATCCAGACCGTGACCGCCGATGTCGACGGCCGCGACTTGCAGGCCTTCGAGCAGGATGCAAGCCGGCAGATCGCGAAGCAGGTGCGGCTTTCGCCGGGCGACTACGTCGTGGTGAGCGGCACCGCCGCGGCACAGCGGCAGGCGCGCACCGATCTCGTCGCGCATTCTCTGCTGGCGAGCGTAGGCATCTTCCTGCTGCTCTACCTCGCGTTCAACAGCCTGCACAACCTCGTCATCACCTTCCTCAATCTGCCGTTCGCTCTGATCGGCGGGGTGATCGCGGTGCTCGGCACCGGCGGCTGGCTCTCGCTGGGCTCGCTGGTGGGATTCGTCACCCTGTTCGGCATCACGCTGCGCAACTCCATCATGCTGGTGTCGCACTATCAGTATCTGGTCGAAGCCGAGGGCGCGCCGTGGGGGCTGGAAACCGCGCTGCGCGGCGCCGCGGAGCGATTGCCGTCCATCCTGATGACCGCGCTGGTGACCGGGCTCGGGCTGCTGCCGCTCGCCGTCGGCTCGGGTGAGCCGGGGCGGGAAATCGAGGGGCCGATGGCGATCATCATCGTCGGCGGACTGGCGACTTCCACGATACTCAATCTGCTCGTCCTGCCGACCGTGCTTCTGCACTTCGGGCGCTTCCAGCCGCGAAGCGGGCAGGCGCGGCGCTCGACCGCCTGATACACTGCCCGCACTTTGCGCCGCAGCGGCGCCGGAAATACTTTGCGCCGCATCGGCGCCATGGAGAAGGAATTTCGATGGCTACGGTCCAACTGACCAAGGACAACTTCGAGCAGGTGGTGGGCGGGAGCGACACCGTCGTCGTCGACTTCTGGGCTCCCTGGTGCGGCCCCTGCCGCATGTTCGCGCCGGTGTTCGAGGCCGCCTCGGAGCATTATCCGAACGTCGTCTTCGGCAAGGTCAACACCGAGGAGGAGCCGGAACTCGCGGCGAGCTTCAACATCCGCTCCATTCCCACCCTGATGGTGGTGCGAGAGAAGGTCATCCTGCTCTCGCAGGCCGGCGCGCTGCCGGCCTCGGCGCTGACGCAGGTGATCGACAAGACACTGTCGCTGGACATGAAGCAGGTGCATCAGGAGATCGCCGCCAGCGAAGCGCAACCGCAGTCCTGATGTTCTGAAGCAGCGAGACTGCGCCCGCTTACCCGCTGCGGGCGGCGGTTTGCGGCATTTGCCTAGGTTTCGCGCCCGCCAGGGTACGCGGCCTCGCCCAGCAGATAGGCGCGCATGTTGGGCTCGCGCAGCCGCGCGAGGAACCAGTCAAGCGCTTTCCCCGCCTGCCGCGGATGCCACGCCAGAAAGACGTTCGCGGCCGCCTTGTTTCCTTCGACTTCCTTGCGCACCAGGCGCCCGGCCTTGACATGGGGTTCGGCCCATTTGAGCGGAAGAAAACCCACACCCAGCCCCGCGATCTGCGCCGCCAGCTTGGCGCGCATGTTGGGGACGGTCAGCGTGTCCTGGCCCTCGACGAGCCCCGAGCTGCGCGGCGGGAGCAAGCGCGAAGTATCCGCCGCCGGCACGGCGCGGTGCGCAAGCAGGTCGCTGGCGGCGAGCGGTTCCCGCGCCTGTGCCAGCGGATGATCGGGCGCGACGACGAACACGAACTCGAACTGCCCCATGGGCTCGACTGCGATCGACGCCTCCGGCGGCACCTCGCCCGGGGCGGCGATCGCCAGGTCGGCACGGCCGGACAGCAGCGCATCCCAGCAGCCGCCGAGGATCTCGGCGGACAGCCTGATTCTCGTGCCCGCGTTTTGGCGATAGAACTCCTTCAGCAGCGCAAACAGCTTCTCGACCGGGACGATGTCTTCCACCGCGATGCGCAGTTCGGACTCCCAGCCGGTGGCGACCCGCTGTACCCGGCACTCGAGATCGGCGGCCGCCCGCAGCAGGAATCTGCCCTCGCGCAGCAGCTCTTCGCCGGCATTGGTCAGCCGGGCGCGTTGGCGGCCGCGGTCGAACAGCTTCACGCCCAGGTCCTGTTCCAGCTTTTGCACGGTGTAGGTGATCGCCGAGGGCACGCGGTGCAGTTCTTCGGCGGCCGCGGCGAAGCTGCCGTTGCGCACGATGGCATCCAGGACCGCGAGCGCGTCCAGAGAAATTTTCATGGTCCGGAAATCAAAAGTCGTTTATCATGCGCGGCAAATAACTGACTAAATAGTCAGAAACAAAACAAACCAATACCTTGTCTCAACCGTTGGCACTGGTCCGGATCGCCCGCCGGTGCGCCACGCGAATGCAGCGGGAAGGATGCCTTTCTTTCGCGACGGCGCCTCGCACTCCGGACGATTGAGGAGTATTCCTTTGTTGCTCAGCTCGCGCACTTCCCTTTTCGGTCCGCCTTTGCTCCTGTGCGGGGTCCTGCTTGCGTCCGGATGCGGCTCGAAGAACGATGCCAACGCGCAGCAGGCCAAGCCTGCCGCGCAGCCGCCCGCCTCGCAAGCCCAGACTCCCGCCAAGCCGATGGGGTTGCCGGTGCGCGCCACGCCGGTCAAGGTGACCAAGGTTGCAGACGAGGTTTCCGCCGTCGGGTCGCTGCTGGCCGAGGAATCCGTCGTCATCCGCCCCGAGATCGACGGCCGCATCACTGCCTTGCCGTTCCAGGAAGGGCAGGCGGTGGGGGCCGGCCAGAAGCTGGTCACCATCGACAGCAGCGAATACGAGGCGCAGCTCGCGGCAATCGAAGCCGACTTGCGCACCGAACAGCAACGCTACCAGCGCGCGCAAGAGCTCTTCCAGCAGAAGTTCATCAGCAAGGAGGCGCTGGATGTGCAGCTCGGCTCGGTGGAGCGGCTCAAGGCGCGCGCCGACGAAGCGCGCGCTAAACTTGCCAAGACGGTGATCCGCGCGCCGTTCTCCGGCACGCTGGGGCTGCGCGAAGTAAGCCCCGGCGCCTACGTCAAGGCGGGCGACAACATCGTGCGCCTGGACAACGTGAGCTCGATCAAGCTCGATTTCCGCATCCCCGAAGTCTTTCTATCCAAGGTCCGCCCCAACCAGGAGGTCGCGGTGCGACTGGATGCGTATCCGAACGAGGAGTTCCGGGGCCGGGTCTATGCCGTCGAGCCGGCGGTGGACGAAAAGACGCGCACGGTCCTGATGCGCGCGCGGGTGCCGAATCGCAACGGCAAGCTCAAGCCTGGCATGTTCGTGCGCGTGGGCCTCACCCTGGATGTCCGGCCCAAGGCCATCGTCATTCCGGAGCAGGCGATCTGGCCGCAGGGCCGAGATGCCTTCGTGTTCCGCGTCGTCGACGGCAAGGCCGTGCTCACCAAGATCGAGCTAGGCGTGCGCCGGCCGGGCGAGGTCGAGGTGACCAGCGGACTGGGCGACAAAGACGTGGTCGTCACCGACGGGCAGATCAAGCTCAAGGACGGTGCGCCCGTGATGGTCATGGGCGCGCAGCCGGCCGCACCTGCGGCGCCGGGCGGCATGCCGGCGCAAACGGAGAAAAAGGCGGGCTGAGGGGCCCGGCCTGAGGAGGGGGCGCCATGGTTCTATCGGACATCTCGATCAAACGCCCGGTGCTGGCCACGGTGATGAGCCTGCTCATCGTCCTGGTCGGCTATTTGTCGTTCACCCGCATGGCAGTGCGCGAGTACCCCAACATCGACCCGCCGGTGGTGTCGGTGCGCACGGTGTACAAGGGCGCGACCGCGCAGGTGATGGAAAGCGCCATCACCCAGCCGCTCGAGGATTCGCTCTCCGGGATCGAAGGCATCAAGACCATCAAGTCGCAGAGCCGGGAAGAGGTGAGCCAGATCACCATCACCTTCTTCACCGGGCGCGACGTGGATGCCGCTGCCGCCGACGTGCGCGACCGGGTCGCGCGCATCCGCAAGCAGTTGCCCCAGACCTCCGACGAGCCGGTGGTGTCGAAGATCGAGGCCGACGCGCAGCCGATCCTCTGGATCGCCATCATCAGCGACCGCCATTCGCCGATGGAACTGACCGACTTCGCCGATCGCTATCTCACCGACCCGCTGAAGGCGCTGCCCGGCGTTTCCTCGGTGATCATCGGCGGCGAGCGCAAGTATTCGATGCGCGTCTGGCTGGACCGCGAGCGCCTCGCGGCCCAGGGCCTGACCGTGCAGGACGTCGAGGACGCGCTGTACGCTCAGAACCTGGATTCGCCGGGCGGGCGCATCGAAAGCAACCAGCGCGAATTCACCGTGCAGCCGCGCACCGACCTGCTGTCGCCAGAGGAATTCAACAACATGATCATCCGGACGGTGAACGGCTACCCGATCCGGCTGAAGGACGTGGGCTACGCCGCTCCCGGCCCCTACGAGAACCGAAAGATCGTGCGCGTCGGCGGCAACGAGGCGCTGGGACTGGGGGTCGTCAAGCAGTCCACGGCCAACACCCTCGAGGTGGCCCGAAGCGTCAAGGCGCTGCTGCCTCGCCTGCAGGCCTCGCTCGCCCCGGGCATGAAGGCGTGGGTCGCCGTGGATACCTCGATCTTCATCGAGGAATCGATCAAGGCCGTCTACCGTACCATCTTCGAGGCGCTGACGCTGGTGGTGCTGGTGATCCTCGTCTTCCTGCGCAGCGCCCGGGCCACCCTGATTCCGGCAGTGGCGATCCCGGTGTCGATCATCGGCCACTTCACCTTCCTCAAGGCGCTCGGCTTCTCGATCAACACGCTGACCCTGCTCGGCGTGGTGCTGTCGATCGGCCTGGTGGTGGACGATGCGATCGTCATGCTGGAGAACATCCACCGCCACATCGAGCAGGGCATGAAGCCCGTCAAGGCGGCGCTGATCGGCAGCCGCGAGATCGGCTTCGCGGTGATCGCGATGACGGTGACGGTGGCGGCGGTGTTCACGCCGCTTTCGTTCATGACCGGCAACACCGGCAAGCTCTTTACCGAGTTCGCGCTGACCGTCGCGACCTCGGTAATCGTGTCCGGCTTCGTCGCGCTGACGTTGACGCCGATGATGTGCTCGAGGCTGTTCAAGACCGGCGATCACGGCTGGGTCTACGAGAAGACGGAGCCCTTTTTCGAGGGCATGAACAACGGCTACCGGGCGGTGCTGCGGGCGAGCCTGCGCCACCGCTGGGTCGTCGGCGCCCTGTTCGCGGCGGTCGCCGCCGGGATGATCTGGCTGTTCTCCCAGCTCAAGGACGAGCTGTCGCCGGTCGAGGACCGCAGCATCTTTCTCGCTTTCGTGGTGACGCCGGAAGGCTCGACCATGCAGTACACCGACAGCTACATGCACGCGGTCGAGGGCATCGCCAAGGGCATTCCCGAGATCGACACCATGTTCGCGGTGGTGGCGCCGGGTCTGGATCGTCCGAACCCGGTGAACCTTGGCATCGCCTTCGCGGTGCTGAAGCCCTGGGACGAGCGCAAGCGCTCGCAGCAGCAGATTACCAAGGAGCTCACGCCCAAGCTCTACGGCGGCCTGCCGGGGGCGCTTTCCTTCGCGCTCAATCCGCCGTCGCTGGGACAGGGCTTCCTGGACAAGCAGGTGCAGTACGTCATCTACGGCAACACGTACGAGGAGTTGCAGGGCTACGTCAACAAGATGATGGCCAAGCTCAGTCAGTATCCCGGCGTCACCGGACTGGATACCGACCTGAAGCTCAACAAGCCGCAGCTCGCGGTACGCATCGACCGCGACAAGGCCTCGGCGGTCGGCGTGTCGATGGAAGCGATCGGGCACACGCTGGAGACCCTGCTCGGCGGGCGCGACACGACGCGCTACAAGCACGAGGGCAAGCAGTACGACGTGGTGGTGGAGATGGAGGACGCGAAACGCATGCAGCCCAGCGACCTCACCTCCATCTACGTGCGCAGCGCGAGCGGCGATCTGGTGCAGTTGTCCAACCTGGTCAGCCTGCAGGAGACGGTGGCGCCGAAGGAGCTCAACCACTTCAACAAGCTGCGCGCCGCGGTCATCAACGCCAACGTCGGGCCGGGCTACAGCCTGGGCCAGGTGCTCGATCACATCGACGGTCTGGTGAAGAGCGAGCTGCAGGAGGAAGTGCGCACCGACCTCGACGGGGTGTCGCGCGAGTTCCGCGAGGCGGGCAGCCAGCTCTGGTTCACGCTGGTGCTGGCGCTGGTGTTCATCTACCTGGTGCTCTCCGCGCAGTTCGAGAGCTTCGTCGGCCCGTTCGTGATCATGTTCACCGTGCCGCTCGCGTTCATGGGCGCGCTGCTCACCATGTGGATCAATGCCAAGTTCGATCACGGCGGCACGCTCAACGTGTATTCCAAGATCGGCCTGGTGATGCTGGTCGGCCTGATCACCAAGCACGGCATCCTGATCGTGGAATTCGCCAACCAGTTGCGCGCCAAGGGAATGGAGAAGTTCGAGGCGGTGGTGGAGGCGGCGACGCTGCGGCTGCGCCCCATTCTGATGACCACTGCGGCGATGGTGCTGGGTGCGGTCCCGCTCGCGCTCGCGCACGGCGCGGGTTCGGAATCGCGCCAGGCGATCGGCTGGGTGGTCGTGGGGGGGCTGACCTTCGGCACGCTGTTGACCTTGTTCGTCATCCCGACCGTGTATTCGCTCCTGGTGCGCAGGGTGCATCTGCCCAGCCTGGAAGACGAAGAAGCGATTTCGTTGCCGGCCGGCGCCGCTTCCGGCGGCAGCGGCGCGCTGTCCGCGCCGCACAAGGATCTCAAGGAGCTGTAGCGCGACAGCGCACCGTCACGGCTCGGGGCGCAAATCTGGCGGCAGGTGTTTATTCACCTGCCGCCTTTTTATCTATATAAGTAGGGAGATGAGGCGTGGCGGCGCGCAAGCCGGCGGGGGGCTGCGGCGCCGTCTCCGGCTTCTGATGTCGAGCCCTGCGGCGGCGTGCATTTCGGCGCGCGATACTCGCTTCGAAACAAGGACGGAAAATCGATGCATCCCACCACACATTGGCGCACGCCGGCCGTAGTACTCCTGTGCGGCGCCGTCATCCTCACGCTCGCGCTGGGAGTCCGGCAGAGCTTCGGCCTGTTCCTGCAGCCGATGAGCGCGGAATTGGGCTGGGGACGCAGCCACTTTTCCTTCGCAATGGCGCTGTGCAATCTGATCTGGGGAATGGCGCAACCCTTCTTCGGCGCCTGGGCGGATCGTCAGGGCGCCGGGCGTGTCGTCGCGGTGTCGGGCCTGCTGTTCGCCGCCGGGCTTGCGCTCATGCCGTATTCCACCACTCCCCTGATGCTGGACTTCAGCGCTGGAATCCTCGTCGGCCTGGGCATCAGCGGCGTGAGCTTCGGAGTCATTCTTGGCGTAGTGGGTCGCGCCTTTCCGCAGGCGCGGCGCAGCCTCGCGCTCGGCATCGCCTCGTCGGGCGGGTCGTTCGGCCAGTTCCTCATGCTGCCCTTCGGCCAGCTCTTGATCTCCGGCCTTGGCTGGCACCATGCCTTGCTCGTGCTGGCCGGGACGATACTGGCAACGGTCCCGCTCGCGGCGGCAATGGTCGAGCGGCGTGGGCCCGGGTCCGCGACGTCAGCCCGGGCCGAGCAGTCGCTCGGCGCCGCCTTGAGAGAAGCGGGCGCGCATGCCGGATTCTGGTATCTGACCGCGGGGTTCTTCGTCTGCGGCTTCCAGGTGGCGTTCATCTCGGTGCATCTGCCCGCGTATCTGATCGACCTGAAGATGGCGCCTGCGGTCGGCGCCACCGCGCTCGCGCTCATCGGGCTGTTCAATATCGCCGGGTCGTTTGCCGCCGGCATGCTCGGCGGCCGCTTCAGCAAGAAATATCTGCTGTCGGGCATTTACATTCTGCGCGCCGTCATCATCGCCGCGTTCCTGTTCCTGCCGGTTTCCCCGGTCACGGTGTATCTGTTTGCCGCCGGCATCGGCTTCCTGTGGCTGGGCACGGTGCCGCTCACCAACGGCCTGGTGGCGCAGATCTTCGGCGTGCGTTTCGTCTCGATGCTGTTCGGCATCGTCTTCCTGAGCCATCAGATCGGCAGCTTCGCCGGGGTGTGGCTGGGCGGTTATCTTTTCGACGCGAGCGGTTCGTACTATCCGGTCTGGATGGGGAGTATCGTCCTGGGCGTGGTTGCCGCCATTCTCAATCTGCCGATCGACGAAAGGCCGCTCGCGCGCGTGGAGGCGCAGGCGGCGTGATCGCGCCGGGCTGGCGATCCGCGCTCTGGTGGGTCGTGCTCGCGCTCATCTGTCTCGCGCTCACCGTACTCGCGCTGCGCGCCTATCTGTCGCCGGAGTCGCTGATCGACTTTGCCAATTTCAAGCTTTGCGCGCTCGCGCCCGCGATGACTTGAGTCCAATTCCTGCCGGAGTGCACTTGAAACATTCAGATAAATTGAATAATACATTCCAATAATTATTCTTGTACATCTTGTACTTGAATCATATATTGCCCCTGCTTTAGTTGCGGATCGGACTGAAAGGAGAAATGAGGTCAATATGATCGAACTTCGCAGGAGCGGCGAACGGGGCTTTGCAGACCACGGCTGGCTGCGGAGCTTCCATACCTTTTCGTTTGCCGGGTACTACGACCCTCGCCACGTGGGCTTCGGCGCGCTGCGCGTCATCAACGAGGACCGCGTCGCGCCGGGCGCCGGTTTCGACAAGCACCCGCATCGCGACATGGAGATCATCAGCTACGTGCTCGACGGGGCGCTCGAACACCGCGACAGCATGGGCAACGGCTCGGTGATCCGGCCGGGGGATGTGCAGCGCATGAGCGCCGGAACCGGCGTGTTCCACAGCGAATACAACCCCTCGCAACGGGATCTCGTGCACTTTCTGCAGATCTGGATCGAGCCCGCGGTCTATTCGATCGCGCCGAGCTACGAGCAGAAGTATTTCGACCCCGCGGAAAAGCGCGGCAGGTTGCGGCTGCTCGCCTCCCCCGATGGGGGCGACGGCTCGGTGAAGATTCACCAGGATGCTTGCCTCTACGCGGCGCTGGTCGACGGAGAAGAACGGGTCGAGCACGAGATCGCGCCCGGCCGCCGCGCGTATGTTCACGTTGCTCGCGGCGAAGCCGCAGTCAATGGCAAGGCACTTGCCGCCGGCGATGCGCTCGGGGCGACCGGCGAGCGGCGCATCGCGATCGACAACGGCCGCCGGGCGGAGGTGCTGCTTTTCGATCTGGCCTGACGTGAAGCGCTTGTTGTATGGCGCGGCGAAAGGCTATATTGGGCCGCTTCCTCGCAGCAGGAGCAGCGCAGCCGAAGTTACCCGATGCCTTATCAATCCTGACAGGGAGAACGCCATCATGACGACGATCAAGAAATTCGGACCGCTGGTCGCACGCATTCTGCTCGCGGTGATCTTCATCATCTCGGGCCTCGGCAAGATCATGGGCTTCCAGGGCACGGCGGGCTACATCCAGTCGGCGGGGCTGCCGGCTCCGCAATTGCTCACGGTCATTGCGATCATCGTCGAACTCGGCGGCGGCATTCTCCTGGTGATCGGCTGGAAGGCGCGCTGGGCGGCGGCCGCGCTGTTCGTGTTCACCTTCCTCGCCGGCCTGTTCTTCCATGCCTTCTGGGCCGCGCCCGCCGACCAGGCGATGATGCAGCAGATCCAGTTCATGAAGAATCTCGCGATCATGGGCGGCATGCTCTACGTCGTGGTGTACGGCTCGGGCCCGCTGAGCGCAGAGAAGGCGTCCTGAGGAATCGACTCGCGTCGGCGCCGACGCGATCGCGGGGCGCGCCGCGCAGGGGCGCCCGAAGTCCCGGCCGCGCGCCGCCGCCGGACCCCGTTCAGTCGAGCCGCACGTACTCGTAATCCACCGGCAGGTTGTTGATGCCGCGCTCCGGCGGGGCGATCCAGCTCGCCACCTTCCCCGGTTCGACGACGCGCTGCATCAAGCCTTGGACGAAGGCGCGGTCGGACTCGCTCGGGATCCACTCGGCAATGCGCCGCTCGTACTCTTCGCGCGCCAGCGCATTGCCGGCGGGATCGACGGTCGCATTGGCCCAGACGCCGATCATGCGGCGGAACCGCGAGCTCGGTAACTTCAGCTCGAAATCGATCCCCGCGCGCCTGATCTGCATGTTCCAGCGCCTGACCCCGATCTCGCAGTCCCTGCTGTAGGCCTCGCGCAGCACCTCGTTCATCGCGTTGCGCAGGCCGACGACTTCCCTGCCTTGCGGCGTCTCGAGCTCGAAGCTGGCATCGGCGCAATCATGGTCTTCGTATTGCGTCTCGTCGGGACGCCCCTTGATGCCGTTGGCGAACGAGGATGCCGCGTTCGACGACACCTCCGAGCCGAACAGGTCCAGCGAGGAGCTGTACCAGAAATTCAGGTAGCGCTGGATCGTCGGCAGGTCGATCGCTCCCTGTCTTCGCACCGCGTCCGGATCGTCGGTGCCCAGCTCCCTCATCACCTCCAGCGTGCGCTTCACCACCCGCCCGACCCCGCTCTCGCCGACGAACATGTGGTGCGCTTCCTCGGTGAGCATGAAGCGGCAGGTGCGCGCCAGCGGGTCGAACCCCGACTCGGCGAGGCTTTTCAACTGGAATTTGCCGTCGCGGTCGGTGAAGTAGGTGAACATGAAGAAAGACAGCCAGTCGCGGATCGGCTCGTTGAAGGTGCCGAGGATGCGCGGCTTGTCGGCGTCCCCGGAGTGGCGCGCCAGCAGCTCTTCCGCCTCTTCGCGCCCATCGCGCCCAAAATGGGCGTGCAGCAGGTAGACCATCGCCCACAGATGGCGCCCTTCCTCGACGTTCACCTGGAACAGGTTCCTGAGGTCGTACAGCGAGGGGCAGGTGAGGCCGAGCAGGTGCTGCTGCTCGACCGACGCGGGTTCGGTGTCGCCCTGGGTGACGATGATGCGGCGGAACGCCGAGCGCAGCTCGCCCGGCACCTGCTGCCAGGCCGGCTGTCCGAAGTAATCGCCAAAACCGATCGTGCGATCCGGAGTCGGATCGGCGAGAAAGATGCCCCAGCGATAGTCCGGCATCTTCACGAAGCCGTAGCTCGCCCAACCCTGCGCGTCCACGCCCACCGCCGTGCGCAGGTACACCTCGTCTGAGGCGAACCGGTTCGGCCCCATTTCCCGCCACCAGTCGAGAAACTTCGGCTGCCAGTGCTCGAGCGCGCGCTGCAGCGCCCGGTCGTTCGCGAGGTCGACGTTGTTCGGAATCCGCTCGCTGTAGTTGATGCTCACGAATTAACTCCTAACATCGAAATCTCAACGCAGAGGCGCAGAGGACGCAGAGTTCGCAGAGAAAGAACTCGATACCGGAGCCACAGTCGTGCTATGTGGAAGAGATAGGGTGTAAGCATTGGCCTTGTCTTGCATTGGCAGTCGACGCGGATGTGCTCAAATGCGCTTCTCCATGTTCAAGTCCGACGATCTGCTGTCCACACATTTCATTCCCGATTTTCCTCTGCGAACTCTGCGTCCTCTGCGCCTCTGCGTTGAGAAGTGGATTTGGATTCTGCGCCACTGCGTTGAGGCGTTGATGTTCCGCTTTTCACACTCGTTCCCAGCTGAACTTGGCTTTGGCGCCGGAGCCGTAAACCTTCAATGCACCGTGCTCGCCGACCGCATTCGGACGGCCGAAGATCCAGTTCTGCCACGCCGAGAGACGCCCGAAGATGCGCGTCTCCATCGTCTCCGAGCCGGCGAAGCGCAGGTTGGCTTCCATGCCGGTCAGCGCGTCGGGCGAAAGGCTCGCGCGTTCCTCCACCGCGATGCGCACCTCTTCCGCCCAGTCGATGTCGTCGGGGGCGAAGGTCACCAGCCCGAGGGCGAGCGCCTGCGAAGCCTTCAGCGGCTGGCCGATCCGCGCGCGCAGCGCGTGGGCGGCGGCGATTTCGCCGCAGAAGCGCGTCTGCAGCCGCGTCAAGCGGTTCGCCATGGGGTAGGCGCCGAAGTTCATTTCCGACAGCGCGATCTCGGGCGCGCCCGGTTCCGCTTCCGGCGATGCCAGCATGTAGCTGCGGTCGGCAGCGAGCGCCAGCTCCGCGAGCGTGCCGGCAAAGCACGAACCGTGGTCGACGATCGCGAACAGGCTACGCGAGCTGACATCCAGCCGCGCCAGCGCCCGCCGCAGCCAGCCTACGGTCTCGCGCACGAACCAGTCGTCGCGCTGCGCCTTCAGCACGGCATCCGTTGCGAGTACCGCCTGCACGTCGCCGAGGGTCTTCAGAAGCCAGAGGCCGATCTCGAGTTCGTTGGTGCGTAACATCAGGATCGCGTCGTCCAGCTCGCGCGCCACGGCGAGCGGCCACCACTGCGCGCCGGCTTCCCGGATCTCGCCTGCGTCTGCCGGCTGCGCGCCGTCCGGCCCATGGACCGTGATCGTCGCGCTGCGCGCCTTGCGGTCGATCCGCACGTCGACGTGGCGGTAGTGCAAGCCCTCCGCGTCGATCGTGCGCGCGAGCGGTGGCAACGATACGCCTTGCCCTGTTGCGCTTCGCGTGCTTTGCGCGCACAGCGCCGCGGCGCGTTCCTTCACGACCTGTGCGAACTGCTGCGGGCGCGCGATATGATCCACCAGCTTCCACTGCTGCGCGCGATCGGCGCGCACGCCTTCGGCCGTGGAAGCAAACACATCGGCGAGATCGCGCCGGACTTTCCTCTTGTCGAGGAGCCGCGTCAGGCCGCCCGTTCCCGGCAGCACGCCGAGCAGCGGCACTTCCGGCAGGCTCACCGTGGACGAGCGATCGTCGATCATCGCGATCTCGTCGCAGGCGAGCGCCAGCTCGTAGCCTCCCCCGGCGACCGTGCCGTTCACCGCCGCCAGGAACTTCAGGCCCTCGTGGCGGCTGGAGTCCTCCATGCCGTTGCGGGTCTCGTTGGTGAACTTGCAGAAGTTGACTTTCCACGCGTGGCCGGACTGGCCGAGCATGTAGATGTTGGCGCCGGAGCAGAACATGCGCTCCTTTGCGCTGGTGATGACCACGCACTTCACCGCCGGGTGCTCGAAGCGGATGCGGTTGAGCGCGTCGTTGAGCTCGATGTCCACGCCCAAGTCGTAGGAGTTGAGCTTCAGCCGGTAGCCCGGCTGCAGGCCCCTGTCCTCGGCGACGTCCATCGCGAGCGTCGCCACCGGCTCGTCGATCGACAGCCGCCAGTGCGCGTAGCGGTCCGGATGGGTATCGAACGTGACGGGCGTCGTCTCTTTCGGCGCCGCGCCCTGGGCGACTGCGCTCATGGTGCTCCTCCTTCCCGGGCCCGGATCGCGCGCTTGAGCGCCGCGAGGCTTTGTCGCACGCTGCGCCCGGCGGTCTCGACCGTCGCGTCCGCCTGCCCGTAAAGCGGCGCGCGGCCGGCCAGGATCCGTCGCAGGTCGTCCATCGCCTGCGCATTGCCGGCCATCGGGCGCGTGTCGCCCTGCGCAATCACCCGCGCCATGTGCTCCTCGGGCGAGGCCTTGAGCCAGACGGTGAAGCAGGTGGACCGCAGCAGGTCGTAGGTGGACGGCTCCGAGACGATGCTGCCGCCGGTGGCGATGACGCAGCGCTCGTGCGCCTCCAGCGTCTTTTCCAGGCAGCGGCGCTCGTATCTGCGGTAGCCCTGCTGTCCGTAGAGCAGGAAGATTTCCGCGAGGCTGGTGGCCGCTTCGCGTTCGATCTCGCGATCCAGCTCGATGAACGCTACGCGCAGCGCGGCGGCGAGCGCAGCGCCGAGCGTGGACTTGCCCGCGCCGCGCAGGCCGACCAGCGCGACGCGCTTGCCGCGAACCGCCATCGCGTTGCCATAGTCGCGCAGCAGTTGCTCTCGCACCCGCGCCAGCCGCTGCGGCGGCAGGCGGCGCAGGAACTGGTAGATGAAGCCCAGTTCGGCGGGCTCTTCGTCGGGCCGACTCAACAGGGCCGCCGGCGAAAGCCCGACCGCCGCGCCGATCTGCCGCAGCAGCAGGATGGAGGCGTTCCCGCGCCCGGACTCGAGCTGGGCGAGGTAGCGCTCGGACACGCCGGAGTCGCGCGCCAGCATCCTGCGCGTCAGGCCGCGGCGCGAACGCGCATCGCGCACCCGCTCGCCGAGCGTGCGCAGCAGCGCGGCGTCCTCGGCTCCGGGCGAGGAGAGGGCTTTCGAGCCGGGCCTGTGGTCACGCGCGCCCATTGCGGCAAGGCAGCGCGGCCGGCTGCACTTTATTGCCTATCAGCACCATCATGTGCATGATAATGCATGTACGGCGCAATACAAGCCGGGGAAGATCGGACGTGACGGACGCAGATCAGCAGGCACTGGAGCTGACTATCCTGGTGGGCACCCAGACCGGAATCGCGCAGCTCGTGGCCCAGGCCCTGGAGCTTCGGCTCGAGGACCTCGACGTCCGCGCGCATACCGTGCTCATGGACGACCTGAGCGCCGAATTTTTCGCGCGCGGCGGCTTGTTCCTGATCTGCACGTCGACTTACGGACAGGGCGACGTGCCGGACAACGCCAAGCAGCTCTACGAATCGCTGCAGTCGGCGCGTCCGGGCCTGTCGAATGTCCGTTACGGCGTGGTTGCGCTGGGTGACCGCACCTACGCCGAGACGTTCTGCAACGGCGGCAAGCGCTTCGACCGCATCCTCCGAGAACTCGGCGCAAAGCGCGTGGGCGAGATCATGTTCAACGACGCGAGCGACGGTACGCTGCCCGAGGACGAAGCCGTGGAATGGATCGAAGGCTGGATCGCACTGTGCCGCGGTGCGGCAGCGGCGGCGCCGGCGGGCGACGCGCAGCGGGGCGATTTCGGATTGGCCTAGGGAAGCGCTGCAGAACCTGCACGACGCGCGTTGCGCCCGGCGCCGTTTGCGGCCGCCGTGGCGCCTTCTGGGTACACTGCCCGCTCGCGGCAACCGCCGCGAAGAGCCGCACCATACAGGGAACAGGGGGAAAGGAGGGGGGCGTGGCAGGACTCAGCCGGGCGGATCATTCGGTCAGCCCGCCGACCGTGGCGATTCCGCGCGACTACAACGCGGCCTACGATCTGATCGAGCGCAATCTCGCGGCGGGACGCGCGGACAAGATCGCCTATATCGACGATACGGGGCGCTACAGCTACGGCGAGCTCGCGCAGCGCGTGAACCGCGCCGCGAACGCGCTCGTCTCGCTCGGGCTGGGCATGGAAGACCGCATCATGCTCGCCCATCTGGACACGATCGATTTCCCGAGCGTGTTCCTGGGCGCGATCAAGGCGGGCATCGTGCCGATCGCCGCCAACACGCTGCTCACCACCGCGGATTACAGGATCATGCTGGAAGACAGCCGCGCCCGGGCGCTGGTGGTCTCGGAGTCTTTGCTGCCCGCCTTCGAGCCGATTCTGAAAACCGCGCCGTTTCTCGAGCAGGTGATCGTCTCCGGGAAGGATTCGCGCGGTCACGTTCATCTGCAGCCGCTGCTGCAGAAATCGGCGGATCGCATCGAACCCGCGCCGACCACCTGTGACGATGTGTGCTTCTGGCTGTATTCCTCGGGCTCGACCGGCGCGCCGAAAGGCACGGTGCACGTCCATTCCAGCCTGATCCACACCGCCGAGCTCTATGCCCGGCCGATCCTCGGCATTCGCGAAGCCGACGTGGTGTTCTCCGCGGCGAAGCTGTTCTTCGCCTACGGCCTGGGCAACGCGCTTACCTTCCCGCTGTCGGTGGGGGCGACGACGATCCTGATGGCGGAGCGGCCGACGCCGGCGGCGGTGTTCAGGCGTCTCAGGGAGCAGCGTCCGACGATCTTCTACGGCGTGCCAACGCTGTTCGGCGCCATGCTGGCGAGTCCCGATCTGCCGAAGAAGGACGAAGTGGCGCTGCGCATCTGCGCCTCCGCCGGCGAGGCGCTGCCCGCCGACATCGGCCGGCGCTGGGCGGCTCGCTTCGGCGTCGACATCCTCGACGGCATCGGTTCGACCGAGATGCTGCACATCTTCCTGTCCAATCGCCCTGGCGAGGTCCGCTATGGCACCACCGGCAAGCCGGTGCCGGGCTACCGCATCCGTTTGGTGGACGAGGAAGGCCGCGAAGTCGGCGTGGACGAAATCGGGGAGCTGCAGATCAGCGGGCCGACCAGCGCGGCGTACTACTGGAACAAGCGCGCCCGGTCGCTCGAGACTTTCCTCGGGCCCTGGACCCGCGCCGGCGACAAGTACACCCGGGACAGGGACGGCTATTACACCTACTGCGGCCGCTCCGACGACATGCTCAAGGTGAGCGGCATGTACGTCTCGCCTTTCGAAGTGGAGGCGGCGCTGGTGACGCATCCGGACGTACTGGAGGCGGCGGTGGTCGGCGCCGCGGATGAACAACAGCTCGTCAAACCGAAGGCCTATGTGGTCACGAGGCCCGGGGTTGCGGGCACGCCCGCCCTGGCCGACGCACTCAAGCAGCATGTAAAGGACCGCCTCGCGCCGTTCAAGTATCCGCGCTGGATCGAGTTCATTCCCGAGCTGCCGAAGACGGCGACCGGCAAGATCCAGCGCTTCAGGCTGCGCGCGATGAACAACAAGTAGAGCCTCCGACGATGAGCGTTTCCTTCCTCACCTCCGGCGGACACCGCCTCGAATACCAATGGATCCGGCCGGCGCGCGCCGGCGCCCATGCCCCGGCGCTGGTATTCCTGCACGAAGGGCTGGGCTCGCTGGCAATGTGGAAGGGCTTTCCGTCGGAGGCGGCTGCGGCGACCGGCTGTCCGGCGCTCATCTACTCTCGCTACGGCTACGGCAAATCCGACCGGCTCGACGCGCCGCGCGCGGTCGACTACATGCACCGCGAGGCGCTGGAGACGTTGCCCGACCTCCTGCGCCAGCTCGGGGTGGCGAGTCCGATCCTGGTGGGGCACAGCGACGGCGCGTCGATCGCGCTCATTCATGCGGGCAGCGGCAGGTGGCCGGTACGCGGGCTGGTGCTGATGGCGCCGCACGTATTCGTCGAAGAGCTGACGGTAAATAGCATCGCCCAGGCGAAAGTCGCGTTCGAGACCACCGACCTTGCAGCGAAGCTCGCGCGCTACCACGACGATCCTGCCTCGACGTTTCAGGGCTGGAACGACATCTGGCTGGATCCGGACTTCCGGCGCTGGAACATTGAAGCGTACCTGGCCGGCGTGCGGGCGCGGGTGCTGCTCATCCAGGGCGAGGACGACCAGTACGGAACCGTTGCCCAGGTAAGGGCGATCGAGCGCCAACTGCGCGGCCCGGTCGAGACGCTGATGCTCGAGCGCTGCGCGCACGCGCCGCACCTGGACCGGAAGCAGGCCACGCTCGACGCCCTCGCCGGTTTCGTGCGCCGCTTGCTGCGGCAGCCGAATGCGGCCCGCGCTGCGCGCTGACGCGCCGCCCGGCGCACCGTCGGCTCAGAGAATGTTGAAGCCCGCGATCGCGCCCGCGCCCATCAGCGCGAACAGCGCCGCGGCGACCATGCGAACCGCCTTGAGCGGTACTTTCGGCGCCGCCGCCTGGCCGAGCAAAACCGCGGGCACGTCGGCGAGCAACATGCCGCAAGTCGTTCCCGCCACTACCGCGACCAGCGAGTCGTAGCGCGCCGCCAGCACGACCGTTGCGATCTGCGTCTTGTCGCCGATCTCGGCCAGAAAAAAAGTCGCGACCGTCAACGCGAAGACGCCGAGGCGCGACGTCGCGGCCGCTTCGGCTTCGTCCACCCGGTCCGGAAACAACGCCCAAATCGCGATCGCGAGGAAGGACAGGCCCATGCCCCAGCGCAACACCTCCGGGCTCGCCAGTGCGCGCGCGAGCCCGCCCACCGCGCCGGCGGCGGCGTGGTTGGCGAGCGTGGCGCAGAAGATGCCGAGAACGATCGGGACCGGCCGCCGAAAGCGCGCGGCGAGCATGAGCGCGAGCAGCTGGGTCTTGTCGCCGATTTCGCCGATCGCAACGATGCCGGCGGAGACGAGAAAGGCTTCCATGAACAGGATGCGGTGGGCTGGGCAGCGGTGGACCGATGGCAGAGCACCGCCGCCCGAGCCCCGAGCCGGCGCTGCTGCCATTGGTCTCGCCATGCCCGCGCTGCGGCGCCGGATGCGCCACGACCGCCAGGTCGAGTGTGTTGACGCATCCCCCTCCACGACACCGGAGGGCGGCTACTCCCCAAGGAGCCGCGAGTATAGCAGCGCTTTGCAAGGCGCCGCGCGCCGCGGTTGCGCGGCGCGAGAGCGGCGCCGCCGGACGAAGCGTTATGATCCGCGGGTGCTGCTGATTCGATCGGTCACCAAGTCCTACGACGGCCCGCGCCCGCGCACGGTGCTGAACGGCGTCGACTTAAGGCTCTCGCGCGGCGAGTACCTCGCGGTGATGGGCGAGTCGGGTGCCGGCAAATCTACGCTGCTCAATCTGATCGCCGGGCTTGATCGCCCCGATACCGGGGAAGTGTTGCTCGAAGGCGAGCCCTTGTCGGCCCTGTCGGACGACGCGCTCACCCTGCTGCGCAGGCGGTGCATGGGCTTCGTGTTTCAGGCCTTCCACGTGCTGCCGTATCTGGACGTCGCGCGCAACGTCGCGCTGCCGCTCGACCTGCTCGGCGTTCCCCGCGCCGAAAGCAAGCGGCGCGTCGCGGAGATGCTCGCAGCGGTCGGGCTTGCCGGGCGCGGCGCGGACATGCCGGCCACACTTTCCGGCGGAGAGCTGCAGCGGGTGGCGATCGCGCGGGCGCTGGTGCACCGGCCGCAACTGGTGCTCGCCGACGAGCCGACCGGCAATCTCGACGCGGACACCGCGGCGCAGGTGCTGCAGCTGCTGCGCGCGCAGGTCAAATCGGGCGCTGCCGCAGGCATCCTCGTCACCCACTCCACGCTGGCGGCGGCGACCGCGGATCGCGTGCTCACGCTCACCCCACGTGGCCTGGTCGAGAACGCTCCGTCGCGGATCGCATGATCGCCCACGTCGCCGGCATGCTCTGGCGCGGCAAGACGCGAGGTGCGCTGTCCGCCGCCGCGATCGCGCTCGGCGTGGCGCTCGGCTACGCGGTGCAGATCATCAACCGCGCCGCGATGGAGGAAATGGCGCGCGGCGAGGCGGCGCTGGCGGGCGAAGCCGAGTTAAGCCTGCGCGGGCCGCGCGCCGGTTTTTCCGAGCGCCTCTACGCGCAGGTCGCGGCGTTGCCCGAGGTGAGCGAGGCGAGCCCGGCGCTCGAGATCGAAGCGCGTCTTGCCGGCCGCGACGAAACCTTGCGCGTGATCGGCATCGACGTGTTCCGCGCAGCCGGGGTGCAGCCGGCGCTCATCGCCCGAGAGAGCGAGCCGCAAGACGACCCGCTCGACACGCTGCGCGCGGACACCCTCTACCTCTCTCCCGCCGCGGCGCGTGCGCTGCGCCTCGCGCTCGGCGACCACGTCGCGCTCCAGGCGGGGCTGCGCGAGGCGAAGCTTCGGTTTGCCGGCATTCTGGGCGGCGGCGCGGGAACGCAGGCTTATGCGCTGATGGACATCGCCGCCGCGCAGCGGCTCTTCGCGCGCCAAGGCCTGGTCACGCGCGTCGATCTGCGCCTGCGTCCCGGTATAGACGCGGATGACTTCGCTGCCGGAATATCGCGCCTGCTGCCCGCCGGCGTGGCGGTGCAGCGCCCGCAATCCGCTCTCGAGGCGAACGCCCGGCTGACCCGCGCCTATCGCGTCAACCTCGACGTGCTCGCGCTGGTCGCATTGTTCACCGGCGGCCTGCTGGTGTTCTCCGCGCAGGCGCTTTCGGTGGTGCGCCGCCGCGCCCAGCTCGCGCTGTTGCGCGTGCTCGGGGTGACGCGCGGCGCCTTGCTGCGGATGCTCGTCGCCGAGGGCGCGATCGTCGGCGGCGCCGGCGCGGCGGCGGGCATCGCCGCGGGCGCGGCGCTTGCTGTGGCCATGCTGCATGCATTCGGCGCGGACCTCGGCGCGGGGTATTTCCGCGATCTGCGGGCGCGCGCGGCCATCGACCCGCTGGCGACCGCGTTGTTCCTCCTGCTCGGCACGGCGGCCGCGGTGCTGGGCAGTCTCGCGCCGGCGCTCGATGCGGCGCGCATCCCGCCCGCGCAGGCATTGAAAAGCGGCGACGAGCTGCACGCCTTCGAGCGCGCGGAATCGCCCTGGCCGGGAGCGGTGCTGGTCCTGCTCGGCGTGGCGCTGGCCTGGCTGCCGGCGGTCGAAGGCCTGCCGCTGTCCGGTTATCTCGCGATCGCGCTGCTGCTGCTGGGCGCGATCCTGCTCACGCCCCGCCTCACCGCCGTGCTGGCGCGATGGTTGCCGGAGGGGCGCAGCCCGTGGCGGCGGCTCGCCGTCGCCCAGTTGCGCGCTGCGTCGGCACAGGTGAGCGTCGGTCTGGCGGCGCTGGTCGCGGCGGTGAGCCTCACGGTGGCGATGGCGATCATGGTGGCCTCCTTTCGCGTCTCGCTCGAGGGCTGGCTCGACCGCGTGCTGCCCGCGGATCTGTATCTGCGTGCCGCGCCGAAGGGCGACAGCGCCTATCTGCCGCCCGAGACCCAGGAGCGCATTCGCGCGCTGCCCGGCGTGCGGCGGGTGGAATTCCTGCGCGTGCAGCAGATCCTGCTCGATCCCGCGCTGCCGCGGGTGACCCTGCTGGCGCGTGATCTGGACGAGAGCGATCCCGCCCGATCCATCCCGCTGGTGAAGAGCGCCGGCGCCTTGCCGCCCGACGCGCCGCCGGTGTGGGTGAGCGAGTACGTGGCGGACGAGTTCCGATGGAAGATCGGTCAGGTAGTGAGCCTGCCGCTCGGCGGCGCCGCCCATCGTTTCGCGGTGGCGGGCGTGTGGCGCGACTACGCCAGGCAGAACGGCGCGCTCGCGATCTCGCGCGCGACCTACCGGCGCCTGACCGGCGATGCGACCGCGAACGACGCCGGGCTGTGGCTGGCCGCCGGCACCGACGTGGCCGCCGTGGCGCAGGCGGTACGCGCGTCGATCGAGGGCGGAGACCGGCTCGAGATCGCGCAGCCGGGCGAGATCCGCGCGCGCTCGCTCGCGATCTTCGACCGCACCTTCGCCGTAACCTACGCGCTCGAAGGCGCGGCGATGGTGATCGCGCTGGCCGGGCTGTCGGCGAACTTCGCCGTGCGCGCGTTCGGACGGCGGCGCGAGTTCGGCATGCTGCGGCATCTCGGCGTGAGCCGGACCCAGATCGGCGCGATGCTCGTGCTGGAGGGCCTGGTCGTCGCGGCGATGGCGGCGGCCATCGGCCTGATCCTCGGCGCGACGATCAGCGTGATCCTGGTCTACGTCGTCAACCGGCAATCCTTTCACTGGAGCATGGAGATGCACTGGCCGCTCGGCGCGCTGGCTGCGTTCGTCGCCGCGCTGCTCGCGGCCGCAGTGCTCACCGCGGTGCTGAGCGGCCGCCAGGCGATGTCGGACGAAGCGGTGCAGGCGGTGAAGGAAGATTGGTAAGCTGAAGGCGCCCAAGCGACGAATACAAAAGCAGGACGCAGAGGTCGCAAAGGAGCGCAAAGGTCGCAAAGGTAAACAGGGAAAACGGAGATGTTTCCGGGCGTCACCCGCGTACCGATGGCAATACCTGACAACATTGACCTGTTGACGCTCCGATGCAATAACAGGCCGCTGCATTGACGTTCATTCCAAAATCTTGCCTTTCTTTGCGACCTTTGCGCTCCTTTGCGGGCTTTGCGTTGTGTTTCTCCTTTCTTTGGCCTTCGACCGGAAAAGGCGCAGACTTTCCCGAGGTGCGGCCGGGATACCGGCTGGAATTTCCGCGCGACGACGGCGCGCACTCCGCCTTTCGCACCGAGTGGTGGTACGTCACCGGCTGGCTGCGGGACGAAGGAGGAAGCGAGTTCGGCTTCCAGGTCACGTTCTTCCGCAGCCGGCCGGGCGTGCAGGAAGACAATCCGTCTGCGTTCGCCCCGAAGCAGCTCTTGTTCGCGCACGCGGCGATCGCCGATCCTCGCGCCGGCCGGCTGCGCCACGATCAGCGCGCGGCGCGCGAGGGGTTCGGCCTTGCCTACGCGCGGGAGAACGACACCGACGTGCGCATCGGCGACTGGCGGCTGCGCCGCGAAGGCGAGCGTTATCTCGCCCGCGTCGCGGCGCGCGAATTCACGCTCGATCTGCGCTTCGAGGCCACGCAGCCGATCCTGCTGCAGGGCGAGGCCGGCTACAGCCGGAAAGGGCGCAAGCCGGCGCAGGCGAGCTATTACTACAGCCGCCCGCACCTCGCGGTGAGCGGGCAGATCGAGATCGAAGGTAGGCGGCTGCGCGTCGCAGGGCAGGCATGGCTCGATCACGAATGGTCCAGCGAATACCTTGCGCCAGAAGCGGCGGGCTGGGACTGGACCGGCGTCAACTTGAGCGACGGCGGCGCGTTGATGGCATTCCGCATTCGCGCGCGGGACGGCGCCACGCTGTGGGCGGCCGGCACGCTGCGCGAGCCCGCGGGTCGGGTGCGCCGGCTGTCGAGCCGAAACATCGCGTTCGAGGCTTTGCGCCGCTGGCGCTCGCCGCGCACGAATGCGCAGTATCCGGTCGCGATGCGGCTGCGCGCGGGCGACCGGGTATTCCTCCTGCAGCCGTTGATGGACGACCAGGAGCTCGATGCCCGCGCCAGCACTGGCACCGTGTACTGGGAAGGCGCGGTGCGCGCGCTGGAAAACGGTCGCATCGCGGGGCTCGGCTATCTCGAGCTGACCGGCTACTTCGCTCGCCCGGCGCTGTAGCGTGCTTTGCTAGACTGTCCGGCGGCGCGACGACATCGGATCGAGGGATCTCGGATGCTGAAAGGAAAATCGGTCATCGTCACCGGCTCGACCAGCGGCATCGGTCTGGGCATCGCGCGCGCCTTTGCAGCCCAGGGATGCGACGTGACGCTCAACGGCCTCGGCGATGCGGCGCAGATCGACAAGGCGCGCGGCGCCATCCAAGCGCAGTTCAAGGTGCAGGCTTTCTACCACCCGGCCGACATGACGCGGCCGGCCGAGATCGCCGCGATGGTCGAGGACTGCGAGTCGCGGCTGGGCAAGGTAGACGTGCTGGTGAACAACGCCGGCATCCAGCACGTCGCGCCGGTGGACGAGTTCCCGATCGAGAAATGGGACCACATCCTCGCCGTCAATCTGTCGTCGTCGTTTCATGCGATCCGGGCCGCGCTGCCGGGAATGAAGCGGCGCGGCTTCGGCCGCATCGTCAACATCGCCTCCATCCACGGCCTGGTCGCCTCGCCGTTCAAGTCCGCCTACATCGCGGCCAAGCACGGCATGGTCGGGCTCACGAAAACGGTGGCGCTGGAAGTCGCGGGCACCGGCGTCACCTGCAATGCGATCTGCCCCGGCTACGTGCACACGCCGCTTGTCGACAAGCAGATCGAAGACCAGGCGAAAGTGCACGGCATCCCGCGCGAGGAGGTGATCAGGAAGGTGATTCTCGAGCGCCAGCCGTCGAAGGAATTCGTGAAGATCGAGGAGGTGGCCGCGCTGGCGGTATTCCTGACCGGCGAGGCCGGGGCCTCGATCACCGGCGCCGCGCTGCCGATCGACGGCGGCTGGGTGGCACAATAGGGCCGGCGGAAGGCGCCGGGCCCGGGGAAGAAGCGATGGACCGGAATCTGATTCACCCGCAAATCGACGGTCCGCTGCAAGTCGAAGGCGAGATCGAGATCTTCGCCGCGGACGGCACCCTCATTCAGAAGACTTCCGAGGCCCGGCTCTGCCGCTGCGGAAAATCCTCGCACAAGCCGTTCTGCGACGGTTCCCACAGAACCGCCGGCTTTCGCGACCCGGTGCGGGTCTCGCGTGACTATCGGCCGAAAGCGGTCGAACCGGGCGCGGCGGGGCCGGCGCTGCGCGTGTCGGTCAGGTCCAACGGGCCGCTGCGCGCGCAGGGAGAAATGGAAGTGTGCGAGGCGGACGGCAGGGTCGCCTGGTCCGGCGCGCAGGCCTCCTTTTGCCGCTGCGGGGCGTCGAAGAACAAGCCGTTCTGCGACGGCAGCCACCGCGAGATCGGCTTCCAGGGTTGACTCGCCGGTTTTTTCTAGAGCAGCTTGAGCGCGATCGCGCCGGCGGCGATCAACCCTACCGCGAGGCTGCGCACGCCGCCCAGGCGTTCGCGCAGCACCAGGCCGCCCAGCAGCGTGCCGAACAGCACCGAGGTCTCGCGCAGCGCCGCGACCAGCGCGATCGGCGCGCGGGTCATCGCCCACAGCACGATCGTATATGCGCCGACCGTGCACGCCCCGCCGGCGAGCGCGAGCCACCAGCTTCGGGCCGCACGCGCGCGCAGCGCAGCCCGGTCGCGCCACAGTCCCATTGCGGTCAGCGGCGCTGCGGTGAGCAGGAACATCCATAGCGTATACGCCGCCGCATCGCCGGAGGCGCGTGCGCCGATGCCGTCCACCACGGTGTAGGCCGCGATGACGAGCGCGTTCGCGATCGCGGACACGGTGGCCGTGCCGTGGCCGGGGCGGGCGGCATGCGCCTCCCATGCGAGCGTGAGCACGCCGGCGCACAGCATCCCCACTGCCAGCCATTCTCCCGCCGACAGGCGTTCCCGCAGCAGCACCGCGGTGGCGAGCGCCACGATGAGCGGCGCGCTGCCCCGCATCAACGGATACACGTAGGACAGATCGCCGAAGCGGTAGGCGCGCGCGACCAGCGAGAAGTAGGCCACGTGCAGGACGATCGATGCGCCGATCCACGTCCAGCTTGCCGGCAGCGGCGACGGCAGAAACGGCAGCGCCGCGGCCGCGATCAGGCCGCCGGCGATGCATACCAGCGTCGCGTCGGTCTGCTTGTCCCGCGAGGCCTTGATCAGCGTGTTCCACGCGGCATGCAGCACCGCGCTGAACAGCACCGCCGCCATCACCGCCGGCGCCATGGCGTAATTTCCGGATCGGCGATCATGCGCAATCGCGGCGCGGGCAGGCAGGCGCACCGCGCGTCGAATCGCAGGGCACGCGCCTACAGGGTGAAGATCTTGCCGGGGTTGAGGATGTTGTCGGGATCGAGCGCTTTCTTGATGCTGCGCATGACCGCGACCGCTTCGCCGTGCTCGGCGATGAGGAATTTCTGCTTGCCGAGCCCGATGCCGTGCTCGCCGGTGCAGGTGCCGTCCATCGCCAGCGCGCGCATCACCAGGCGCTCGTTGAGCCGCTCCGCTTCCTCGAGCTCCTTCGGGCTATTGCGGTCGATCAGAAAACCGAGATGGAAATTGCCGTCGCCGACGTGGCCCACCAGCGGCGCGGTCAGGAAGCTGCCCGCGAGATCTCTCTTGGTTTCGGTGATGCATTCGGCGAGGCGCGAGATCGGCACGCATACGTCGGTCGCCCAGATCTCGCATCCGGGCCGCAGCGCCTTGTTGGCGTAGGTCACGTCGTGGCGCGCGGCCCACAGCTTGCTGCGCTCCTCGGGCTTGGTGGCCCACTTGAACTCGCCGCCGCCGTTGTCAGCGGCGATCGACTGCACGAGTTGCGCCTGCTCCTGCACCCCCGCCTCGGTGCCGTGGAACTCGAGGAACAGCGTGTCCTTTACCGGGTAGTCGAGCCTGGAGAACCGGTTCACCGAATCCATCTGCACGTCGTCGAGAAGCTCGATGCGCGCCACCGGGACGCCGAGCTGGATGGTCTGGATCACGGTATTGACCGCGCCTTCGATGGTGTCGAAGGAGCACACCGCCGCGGCCATCGCCTCGGGCAGCCCGTACAGGCGCAGCGTTACCTCGGTGATGATTCCGAGCGTGCCTTCCGAGCCGACGAAGAGCCGCGTCAGGTCGTAGCCCGCGGCGGACTTGCGCGCGCGGCGCGAGGTGCGGATGACGCGCCCGTCGGAGAGCACCACGGTCAGTCCCAGCACGTTCTCGCGCATCGTGCCGTAGCGCACGGCGTTGGTGCCGGAGGCGCGGGTGGCGGCCATGCCGCCGAGCGAGGCGTCGGCGCCGGGATCGATCGGAAAGAACAGGCCCTGGTCGCGGATGTAGTCGTTCAATTGCTTGCGGGTCACCCGCGCCTGCACGGTGGCGTCGAGGTCCTCGGCGTTGACGCGCAGCACCTGGTTCATGTTCATGAGATCCACCACCACCCCGCCGGCGGTGGGGATTACCGCCCCTTCGAGCGAAGTGCCGGTGCCGTACGCCACGACAGGAGTCTTGTGGCGGGCGCAGACGCGCACGATCTCCGACACTTCCT
>DASRFY010000210.1:0-47531 GCA_035651315.1 Burkholderiales bacterium | reverse complement strand
CCCGAAGGTGTTCTTCGGCGGCGATGCGGCCTTCGGCCCGAAGAACATCATCTGGGCGGTAGCGCACGGCCACGATGCCGCCGTCTCCATCGACAAGCTGTTCCACGGCGAAGACCCGCGCAGCCGCCCGGCGCCGCACGTGAACCTCCTCAGCCAGAAGATGGGCATCCACGAGTGGAGTTACGACAACGAGGTCTCGCTCGACGCCCGCTACCGAGTGCCCTGGGCGGACAAGAAGATCACGCTCAGGAACATCAAGGTCGAAGTCGAGCTGGGCTTCGACAAGCAGAGCGGCTTCCGCGAGGCGCAGCGCTGTCTCAACTGCGACGTTCAGACGGTGTTCACGCGCCCGCTTTGCATCGAGTGCGACGCCTGCGTGGACATCTGCCCGATGGACTGCATCACGTTCACGGAAAACGGCGAGGAGCCCGAATTGCGCGGGCGGCTTCGCGCGCCGGCGAAGAACCCGGACCAGGCGCTGTACGTTTCCGATGCGCTCAAGACCGGCCGCGTGATGGTGAAGGACGAGGATCTCTGCCTGCACTGCGGGCTGTGCGCGGAGCGCTGCCCCACCGGCGCGTGGGACATGCGCAAGTTCTATCTGGAGCCGACGCCCGCCGGCCCGGGCTGCCGCAGCAAGCACAAGGTGGCGCAGCCGGCGTAAACACGATACCCGCGGGCCGGGCCCGCCGATCCCCATGCTCATGGCTCAGGAAAAAATCAACGACTTCGTCGTCAAGTTCGCCAACGTAAACGGCTCCGGCTCGGCCTCCGCCAACCAGCTCTTCGCGAAGTCGATCCTGCGCATGGGGGTGCCGGTAAGCCCGCGCAACATTTTTCCGTCCAACATCCAGGGGCTGCCGACGTGGTACGAGGTGCGGGTCTCCGAGGCGGGATATCTCGGCGCGCGCGGCGGAGTGGACCTCATGGTGGCGATGAACCCGCAGACCTGGGACAAGGACGTCGCCTCGATCGAGCCGGGCGGGTATCTCTTCTATGACTCCACCAAGCCGCTGCCGCCGTCGAAATTCCGCGACGACATCCACGTCATCGGCATGCCGCTCACCGAGATCTGCAACCGGGAATACGCCGACGCGCGGCAGCGGCAGCTGTTCAAGAACATCATCTACGTCGGCGCGCTGTCCGCGCTGCTGGAGATGGACGCCGGAGAAATCGAGAAGCTGATCGCCGAGTTGTTCCGGGGCAAGGACAAGCTGATCGCGCCGAATCTGCACGCGCTGCACATGGGGCGCGACTATGCGCTCAAATATCTGCCGTGCCCGATCTCCCTTCGCGTGCGGCGCGCCGATGCGGTCGGCAACCGGATCTTCATCGACGGCAACAGCGCCGCCGCGCTCGGCTGCGTCTACGGCGGCGCGACGGTGGCGGCCTGGTATCCGATCACGCCCTCTTCCTCGATGGCGGAGGCCTTCGCCCGCCACTGCCGGAAATTCCGGGTCGATGCGCAGACGGGAAAGAACAGGTTCGCGATCGTGCAGGCCGAGGACGAGCTCGCCTCGATCGGCATCGTGATCGGCGCCGGATGGAACGGCGCGCGGGCCTTCACCTGTACCTCCGGCCCCGGCGTCTCGCTGATGCAGGAGTTCATCGGGCTGGCCTACTTCGCGGAGATCCCCGCGGTGCTGTTCGACATCCAGCGCGGCGGCCCGTCGACCGGAATGCCCACCCGCACCCAGCAGGCGGACGTGCTGTCCTGCGCCTATGCTTCGCACGGCGACACCAAGCACGTCTTGCTCTTCCCGGAGGATCCGCATGAGTGCTTCGATTTCGCGGCCAAGGCCTTCGATCTCGCGGAACGTCTGCAGACGCCGGTGTTCGTGCTGTCCGACCTCGACATCGGCATGAACGAGCGGCTCGCCGCGCCGTTCGCCTGGGACGACGCGCGCCGCTACGACCGCGGCAAGGTCATGCGCTTCGAGGACCTGGAGGCGGGCAAGGAGTTCGGCCGCTATCTGGACGTGGACGGCGACGGCATTGCGTATCGCACCTATCCCGGCACGCATCCGAAGCGCGGCTCATTCTTCACCCGCGGCACGACCCGTGACGCCTACGCGCGCTACACCGAGGAGGGCGGACCCTACGTCGAGAACATGCAGCGGCTGCTGCGCAAGTTCGAAACCGCCAAGCAATTCCTGCCCCGGCCCGAGATGCACAAGTCCGCCGAGCCTTCGCGCTACGGCGTCATCTACTACGGTTCCACCAGCCCGGCGATGCGCGAGGCACTCGACCGGCTGCGCGACAAGGGCGTGCATCTCGACACGTTGCGCGTGCGGGCGTTCCCGTTCCAGCACGAGGTCGCGGAGTTCATCGAGTCGCACGACCAGACCTTCGTCGTCGAGCAGAACCGCGACGCGCAGCTGCGCACGCTGCTGGTCAACGAATGCGAGGCGAATCCCGCCAAGCTCATCCCGGTGCTGCATTACGACGGCACGCCGATCACTGCGCGGTTCATCGCCAGGGAGATCGGCGAAGGTCTCGCGGCGATGAACGTCAAGCCGATCAAGAAAACCGCGTGAAAAACTGCCGAACTACGGAGGACGCGGAGGAAATCCAAGTCGAGACGACAGGCGAGGGCAAGAACCGGACGCCAACCCAAGGGTTGTCGCCGGCGCAGGTTTTGAACACTCGAATATTTGTTTGATCTTGCTTTCCTCCCGGTCGAGAGCCGAATTCTTATGACATACATAGCGAAACCGAAACTGCATCATCCCGGCCTGCCGAAGAACGCGCTCGGCTACACGCGCCGCGATTACGAGGGCGCGATCTCCACGCTGTGCGCGGGTTGCGGGCACGACTCGATCAGCGCTGCGATCATCCAGGCCTGCTACGAGCTGGATCTGCCGCCGCACCGGATCGCGAAGATCTCCGGCATCGGCTGCTCGTCCAAGACGCCGACCTATTTCCTGGGCAATTCCCACGGCTTCAACTCGGTGCACGGCCGCATGCCCTCGGTGCTGACCGGCGCCAATCTCGCCAACCGCGATCTCATCTACATGGGCGTGTCGGGAGACGGAGATTCGGCTTCGATCGGCCTCGGGCAGTTCGCGCACATCCTGCGCCGCGGGGTGAACATGGTGTACATCGTCGAGAACAACGGCGTGTACGGCCTGACCAAGGGGCAGTTCTCGGCCACCGCCGACCAGGGTTCCAAGGACAAGCGCGGCAACGCCAATAACGACACCGCGATCGACTTGGTGGCGCTTGCGCTGCAGCTCGGCGCGACCTTCGTCGCGCGCAGCTTCTCCGGGGACAAGGATCAGCTCGTGCCGCTCATCAAGGGCGCAATCCTGCACCGCGGGGCGGCCTTCCTCGACGTGATCTCGCCCTGCGTGGCGTTCAACAACCACGCCGGCTCGACCAAGAGCTACGACTACGTGCGCGAGCACAACGACGCGGTGAACCGGCTGGACGTCATCCTGCCGCGCGCGCCGATCACCGCCTGGTACGAACCCGGAAGCGTCGAAGCGATCACCCAGCACGACGGATCGGTGCTGAGGCTGCGCAAGCTCGAAGCCGACTACGACCCGCACGACCGCGTCCACGCCATGCACTACCTCGAGCAGCGCAAGGCGGCGGGAGAGATCGTGACCGGTCTGCTGTACGTCGACAAGGAGCCCGAGGACATCCACGCCCACCTCGGCACGGTGGACACGGCTTTCAACCTGCTCGGCGAGCGCGAACTGTGCCCGGGGGCGAAGGCGCTGGAAGGGATCAACTCCAGCCTGCGCTGAGCGCGTACGAAAGCCGGCTCTTTCGCTGTTGTGCGCCTCGATCCCGTCGCCGGCCCGTGTCCGGCGCCGGGCATGTCCCCGCCCCCGATGACCCTTGGGTTATACTTCCCGGCGAGTAGTCGTTGCCGTCGGGTGATCGCCATGACGACGCGTAATGCAGGGTTGCAGCGAGTTCGCGGCGGCGTAACCGCCGGATGCGGTCGTCGCGGACAACGCGCGGCGCAGCGACGGCGCTCTCGTCCATGAGCCCATCTTTTTCACCGGATCATTCGATGTCCACCTGCGAGGCGGCCACGCTCTCCAAGTGGTTTGCCACGCCGCTGGGGCGTGATCTGCTGGAGACGGAACAGCGCTATTTCGACCTGGAAGTGGCCGACGTTTTCGGCTTCAACGCGCTGCAACTCGGGCTTCCGGAATGCGACTTCCTGCGCGCGAACCGTATGCCGTTGCGGGGCTTCACGGCGATCGACGGCCCGGTCACCTTCGCGAGCGACCTGCGTGCGCTGCCGGTCCAGTCGGGTGCCGCCGATCTGGTGATCCTGCCGCATACCCTGGAGTTCAGCGCCAATCCGCACCAGGTGCTGCGAGAGGTTTCCCGCATCCTGATGCCGGAAGGGCATGTCGTCATCTCGGGCTTCAATCCCTGGAGCCTGTGGGGCGTGCGCCGGCTGGGCGCGCGCGACGGCGTATATCCGTGGTGCGGCCAGTTCATCAATCTTCCGAGACTCAAGGATTGGATGGCGCTGCTCGGCTTCGAAATCGCCTCCGGCCGCATGGCCTGCTATGTGCCGCCGTTCGCGACCGACAAGTGGCGCAGGCGCTTCGGGTTCATGGAAAAAGCCGGCGATCGCTGGTGGCCGTTCGCCGGCGGGGTGTATTTCCTGCACGGCATCAAGCGCGTCCACGGCATGCGCCTGATCACGCCGAAATGGAAGACGGTGTCGGAGCGGCGCAAGGCCCTCGCCGCCGTGCCGCACAAGCACAGCCATCCGGACGACGCGCTCGCCGCCAGAGACAACGGCATGGCCGGCGATTCGCGATGACCGACCTCATCGAGGCGTATACCGACGGCGCGTGCAAGGGTAATCCGGGTCCGGGCGGCTGGGGTGTGTTGCTGCGCTGGAAGCAACGCGAGAAGGAGCTGTACGGCGGAGAGGCGCGCACCACCAACAACCGGATGGAGCTGCAGGCGGTCATCGAAGCGCTGTCCGCGCTCAAACGCCGCTCGAAGGTCAAGCTGCACACCGACTCCCAGTACGTCGCGAAGGGCATCCGCGCCTGGATACGGGACTGGAGACGGCGCGGCTGGCGTACGGCGGACGGCAAGCCGGTGAAGAACGTGGAGCTTTGGCAGCGGCTCGACGAACTCGCCCGCCTGCACGACATCGAGTGGATCTGGGTGCGGGGTCACGCCGGGCACGAAGGCAATGAGCGCGCGGACATGCTTGCCAACCGCGGCGTGGCCGAAGTAGTGAACGGAACTGCAACCACAGAGATACAGAGAAAAACAAGACAGATTCAATACGAACCACCAAGACACGAAGGCACCAAGAAAGGCTAAACACAGGTTGGTGATTTTCTTGGTGTCTTGGTGCCTTGGTGGTTAATCTGCCGTTGAATTTCTCTGTGCCTCTGTGTCTCTGTGGTGAAAACAGGATATGCGACAGATCGTACTGGACACGGAAACCACCGGCCTCGACCCTTCTCTGGGCCACCGGGTGATCGAACTCGCCGCGGTGGAGATCGTCAACCGCCGCATCACCGAGCGGAACTTCCACCGCTACGTCAACCCGGAGCGGGAAATCGAAGCGGGTGCGATGCAGGTGCACGGCATCAGCGACGACTTCCTTGCCGACAAGCCGAAATTCCGCGACGTGGCGAAGGACTTCCTCGAGTTCGTAGAGGGCGCGGAGCTCATCATCCACAACGCGGCTTTCGACGTCGCCTTCCTGGACGCCGAGCTGGGGCTGCTCGAACTGGGCGCCATCGGCGACTACTGCGAGCCCGTCACCGACACGCTGAAGATGGCGAAAGAGCTGCATCCCGGCAAGCGCAACTCCCTCGACGCGCTTTGCGAGCGTTATGCCGTGGACAACTCGGCGCGCACGCTGCACGGCGCGCTGCTCGACGCGCGCCTGCTCGCGGAGGTCTATCTGGCGATGACCCGCGGCCAGGACAGCCTGCTGATGGAGCTGGCGGAGTCGCCGAAGGCGAGCGCCGGCGCCGTGGCGGGGAACGAAAAACTGGAGTTGATCGTGCTGCGCGCGAGCAACGAGGAACTGGCACAGCACGCGGCGCAACTCGAGGCGATCGACAAGGCCTCCAAGGGCAACTGCCTCTGGAAAAAGCTCGAGCCGGCGGACTGACCGGCCCGGATCGGGCATGGCTCAGCGCTGGTCGCGCATCGCGTCGACTTGGACACGCAGCGCGCGCGCCCCGGCCACGAACTGCTGCAGGGTCTCGCCGCGGCTCAGACGGAACAGCGGCGCCTTGAGGCTGGCGCTGAAATCGGGGTCCGGGGAATATGCCATGCTCGCCACGAACTCCACCACCAGCAGCGCGCCGAGCAGGGTGCCGGAAACCGTGCCTGCGGTCGCGGCGGCGCGTCGGGCGGAGAGCCGGCTCACCAGCCTGAGGTGGCCGTATATGACCGCGCCCAGGCAGCCGAGCGCGGCGGCGAGACCGAAGGGCTGCGCGTCCTCGAGCGACAGCGAGAATTCCAGATAGCCGACCAGGTCGTAGACCACCCAGATCGCGGTCATTCCCAGCAGTGCAATCGCGCCGTGCGCGTAGAAACCGGCGTGGTGCGTGGCGAGCCTGCCGATGAACGCCCACACGCCCGCCCAGGCGAGGGTGCCGAGCAGGGCGGCGAGGACCGACGCGACGATCTGCACCGTAGCCGATTCGTCATACGCCGAGACGTATGCGTCCCAGAGCAGAAGTCCCGCTGCGAGCAGCAGGGCAAGGAAAAAAACCGGCCGGTCGAGCGCGCTGAACCAGGGCATGGTGTCTTCGCGTTCCGGCTCGACGGGAAAGTTCGCCTCGCGCAATCTCAGCTGCGTATGGCCGACGCGCACGCGCTGGTCCGCGCCGAGCGCCAGCCGGGTCACCCGCTGCAGCGGCTCGACCAGGTACAGCCCGTTCCTGCTGCCGAGGTCGACCAGTTCCAGCGCGCCGTCGTCTCGCCTTTCGATGCGCAGGTGATGCGGCGCGACGAACGGATCGTCCAGGATCAGGTCGTTGTCGTAGGCGCGGCCGATGGTGAAGGGAAGACCCGACACGCGCACCCGCGAGCGCACTTCTCCGGCACGGTCGAGCAGCTCGAGGAACATCACTTCATCCTCGAAATGGCTTCGAGATAGCGCTGTGCGAAGCGCTCCCCGTTGTCGAAGCTCACGCCGAGCAGAGTGAGCGTGGTCTGCAAGCCGTGGTCGTAGGCGTCCAGCGTGGCGGCGCGCATCCACAGGTCGTACAGCCCCGGCAACCGCTTGTAGGCGCGCAGGCAGATCGCGGCGCGCAGCATCAGGCTGTCGTTGTGGACGAACTCGGTCCGGCAGCGGAACTCGGTAAAGTCCTCCTCCAGCCCGGGCGGAGGGTTCGCCACCGTGGCGAACCTGGTTTCGTAGAGCTTGTAGAAGCGCATCCAGCCCAGCTTGCGGCTCTCCAGCAGCGTGTGCTCGAAATCGATCCAGCCGGTGCGCACGTTCTCGAACACGAAGATCGCATCCTCCAGCGAGCAGATCTGCGTGCTGGCGCGATAGAGCTTGGTCTGCTCGTCCTCCGCGCGGCCCCAGCAGCGCATGAACTCGCCGACGCTCGCCGGCACTCGGTAGCCGCCGAGCGCGGCGGTGGGCAACGGCGCGGCGAGCAGCCGCGACAGCGTCGCGTTCTGTGCGCCGAGGATCTGGTCGCGTGCGCGCCGCAGCAGCGCTTCGGGCGTGGCGGACTCGTCGCGCGTGGCGGCGAGCAGCTCGCGCACGAACTTCACCGGCACGAGGAAGCTCACCAGCTCGGCTTCGACCAGCCGCGAGACGTTCACGCCGAACACCTCGCCGTCGCGGGTGATCGCCGGCCCGCCGCTCATGCCGGGGTTGATCGCGCCGGTGAAGTGAATGTGCTCGTACAGCGACTCGGTAATGAGGCCGCTGTAGGTGCCTTCGACGATGGTGAGGCCCAGGTCGTGCGGGTTGCCGAGCGAGTAGCCGCGCTCGCCCTTTTCCAGCATATGCGAAACCAGGCGAAAATGCGGCAGATCGCGACCCCGAATGCGCAACAGCGCGAGGTCGTGGATCACGTCCACGTTGATGAGCCTGAGCGGGCCGGTTCGCCCGTCGTGCCGCACGTATTCGACGGTGTACTCGGCGGGACGTTCGAGGAAATCCGAGACGACGTGGAAGTTGGTGACCACGAGTCCGTCGCCGCTGACCAGGAATCCCGAGCCGACCGCGGCCTGCGACTGGGTCGCGTTCAGCACCACCCGGATCTTGAGCACCTTGTCCTTCGCCGACTCGAAGAGCAGCTGGGCGGCGTCGACGTCCGGCGCGGCGGCTCGCACAGGCGCCGATCCCGCGACGAGAAACAGGGCAAGACCCAGCGCAAAAATTCGCATCATTCGACGACTCGGCCGGGGTTGGAAGCAAATCGGGAGAGGCTGGTGGGTGGTACTGGGATCGAACCAGTGACCCCTGCTGTGTGAGAGCAGTGCTCTACCTCTGAGCTAACCACCCCGAAAAGAGGGCGAATTAAACCATGGCGTCGCGCGCAGGGTCAACGCAGGCGCCCTTCGCGTACAATGCGCCCTTTTTCGAGGCCGCTTCGGCATGGTCCGCACGCGTTTCGCACCCAGCCCTACGGGTTACCTGCACATCGGCGGCGCGCGCACCGCGCTGTTCTCCTGGGCGTACGCGAGAAAGACGGGCGGGCGGTTCATCCTGCGCATCGAGGATACCGATCTCGAGCGCTCCACCGAAGTCTCGACGCAGGCCATCCTCGATGCGATGCATTGGCTCGGCCTGGATTACGACGAGGGGCCGTACTTCCAGATGAAGCGGCTCGACCGTTATCGCGAGGTCGCGCAGAAGCTGATCGACGAGGGCAAGGCCTACCGGTGCTATGCCTCCCGGCAGGAGCTGGAAGCGATGCGCGAGGAGCAGCGCAAGAAGGGCCTGAAGCCGCGCTACGACGGGCGCTGGCGTCCCGAGAACGCGAAGGGAAAAACGCCTCCCGCGAGAGTGACGCCGGTACTGCGCTTCCGCAACCCGGACCACGGCGAGGTGGCATGGGACGACCTGGTGAAGGGGCGAATTTCAATCAACAACGAGGAGCTCGACGACCTCGTCATCCTGCGCGCCGACGGCGTACCGACCTACAACTTCGGCGTGGTGGTTGACGATCTGGACATGAACATCAGCCACGTCATCCGCGGCGACGATCACGTGAACAACACCCCGCGCCAGATCAACATCTTCAACGCCCTCGGCGCGACGCTGCCGCAGTTCGGTCACGTGCCGATGATCCTGGGGCCCGACGGCGAGCGGCTGTCCAAGCGCCATGGCGCGGTGAGCGTGATGCAGTACAAGGAGGACGGCTACCTGCCGGAGGCGCTGCTCAATTACCTGGCGCGGCTTGGCTGGGGCCATGGAGACGACGAGGTGTTTCCGGCGGACAAGTTCGTGGAGTGGTTTGAGCTGACCCACATCAGCCGCTCGCCGGCGAAGTTCGACCCGGCCAAGCTCGCCTGGCTGAACCAGCACTACATCAAGGTGTCGGACGACGCCCGTCTCGCCGCCCTGGTCGAGCCGTTCCTGCGTGAACGGCAATGCGAACCGGCGCAAGGACCGGATCTCGGCAAAGTCGTGGCCTTGCTCAAGGAGCGCGCCGCGACGCTGGAGGAGCTGGCGGATGCCGCGGTGCTCTTCTATCGCGAGCTGCGCGCCACCGACGCGCTGCGCGCGCAGCACTACGCGCCCGAGGTCCGGCCCGCGCTGGAGGCGCTGCGCAGCCGGTTCGCAGAAATCGAGTGGGCGCGCGGTGCGATCGGCCAGGCGATCAAGGAGGCAGTCGCGGCGCATGGATTGAAGATGCCCAAGGTCGCCATGCCGCTCCGGGTCATGGTGACCGGCGAGCCGCAGACGCCTTCGATCGACGCCACGCTGGAGCTGATCGGCCGCGAGAAGGTGCTGGCCAGAATGGATCGCGAGCTGGCCGGCTATCCAGGGTAAGGCTTTCTTTACACAGAAATAGTCGCTCCGTATAATGCGCGCTCTTTCCAGTGGGGGTATAGCTCAGCTGGGAGAGCGCTTGCATGGCATGCAAGAGGTCAGCGGTTCGATCCCGCTTACCTCCACCACTTTCACGCTCCTGCATCGGGTCCCCATCGTCTAGAGGCCTAGGACATCGCCCTTTCACGGCGGTAACCGGGGTTCGAATCCCCGTGGGGACGCCAGACAAAAAATAGCCACCCGCGCGGTGGCTATTTTTTGTCTGGCGCGCCCCACGGGGTGCGCAGGACCCCGTGGTTCGACAAGCCGACGTCCAGTGAATGTCGGCTTGGACGCCGCGCTGCTCTATGCGCGGCGGTCCCGAGTCGGCGCTTGCGCCGAGGAGGGATTCGCGGATCGCAGAGGCAATGCGGTCCGCGAACAATCCCCGTGCGGCATGTGTGCTCCTACCGAGTCTGGTTTCTATTCGGCTTTCCCACAGGCCCGGTTCGGACCCCTGTTCGACAACGAAATGTCAGGTTGAAATTTCGTTGGACACCGCGCTGCGGGTGGTGTGGTCGCTTCCACTTCGATCTTGGTCCGAAGTGCGGCCGCGGCAGCCGCGCGACTTCGGCAGCGTCGTCCTTGCTTGCCTGTTCGATCAGCCTGTCGGAAACCTTCAGGTAGGCCATTCTGTTTGTAAGCTTTGCGTAAGCCAGCAATGTTAAGATCACTCTCCGGCAGGTTCAGGCCGCACCGAGTCACCGGTTTGGTGTTGCGGTTGCCGATCTGTGATCGATAGCGGCGCCGAGGTCGGCGAGGTAATCGGCAGAGGCGCCGTTACAGCGATTGGATCTGAAACTTGGACGCAGATTGGACCGGTCGTTCGCGCGGCAACCGGAACCGCTGTCGGCACCAGTTCGTTGAATAAGACCGAGTCTGTCAAGCGAGTCATCGTCAAGAAGGCCCTGCAAGGTCCCATAAAAAAAGTGGCGCCATAGAAGAATACGGCGCCCAGAACGGGCATCCCCGCGAATCAATCGTTGCAGTCCTCGGTACGGAAGATCACCGCAAATCTCGTAATGGGAAAGACGCTACGCACGAAGAACCCGTACTATTGGCATTGTGGCTGGTGCCGGACACGTTCCCTGCCCGGATGCTGGTGGCGCCTGGTCTGCGAAAGCGGGGGCAGGGCTTAGCAGAAACTCAGCAGCCCTTGTCGACGCCTACGTCGAAAGCACAGTACCAGCCATGGCAGAGGCGGCGGATGCCGCATAAATCGTGAACACTCTAACAGCTATACAGCAGTTGATCGCCGCGGAGGCCGAGGTGAAGCTAGAAGATCTCGATCCTGGCCGGCCGCTCGACGAACTCGGCATCGATTCGCTCTCGGTTCTCCAAGCCATGTTCGAGATCGAGGATAAATTCGGCATCAAGATGCCCGACGAGCGCGTACCCATCCGAACGGTGCAGGACATCGCCGATATCGTCGACCGGCTGGTCGCTGAGAAGGCGGGCAGGCCGGAGTAACGCATAGTGAATCCGCGCCGCGTCGTGGTCACTGGGATGGGAGTGGTGAGTCCGGTCGGCAACGATTGCAACGCGTTCTTCGACAACCTTCTCGCCGGCCGCTCGGGGATCCGCAGGCTATCCTCGAGCTTCGCGGCGCGGCTCGTTTCCGACATCGGCGGTGCGGTCGACTATGATCCCGCAGCGCGTTTCCCGAAGACCAAACTCCCGTTGCTCGACCGTTTCAGCCAATTCGCGCTCGAGGCCGCTGCCCAGGCCATCCGGGATTCCGGAATCGAATTTACCGAAGCCGTGAAAGGTCGCACCGGTGTGTTCGTCGGAACGGGCATGGGCGGCTCCCGCACCGTCGAGTCGGCGTACGAGGAGATATTTCTTCATGGCAAGGATCGTCTTCCCCCCTATGTCGTCGTGCGCGCGATGAACAATGCCGCCGCGGGAAACATCTCCATCGACTACGGCCTCCGCGGGCCGAGCGTCACCTACTCGACCGCGTGCTCCTCGTCCGCCGTTTCCATCGGCGAAGCCTGCCGCGCGATCCGCCACGGCTACGCGGATGCGGCGATTGCCGGCGGCGCGGAATCGCTGCTGACGTTCGGCACGATCCGCGCCTGGGAGGCGCTGCGCACGCTCGCAGTCACCGATGCGGAGGATCCAGCGAGTTCCTGCCGGCCATTTTCGAAGGACCGGACCGGTCTGGTGCTCGGGGAAGGCGCAGGCATGGTGGTACTGGAGAGCCTGGAACACGCGTCGGCGCGCGGCGCCCGGGCGTACGCAGAGCTGCTCGGCTATGGAGCCCTAAGCGACGCCGAACATCTCACCCGGCCGGGTCTGGAGGGCCAGGTCGCGACCATGCGGCAAGCTCTCGCCGATGCAGGGGTGGCGCCGGACGAGGTGGATTACATCAACGCGCACGGTACCGCGACGCTCGCCGGAGACGCGATCGAAACCGCGGCCATCAAGCGGGTTTTCGGAGCGGGGGCGGCCAAGATCCCGGTCAGCTCCAGTAAATCGATGCACGGCCACCTGATGGGCGCGACCGGCGCGGTCGAGTTCATCGCGTCGGTCATGGCGATACAGCGCGGCGCCGTGCCGCCCACGGCAAATCTGCGGGTGCCGGATCCCGATTGCGACCTGGATTACGTTCCCCATCGCGGGCGCGAGGGCGTAGTGGTGCGCACCGTGATGTCCAACTCCTTCGCGTTCGGCGGCAGCAATGCCGTTTTGATCGCGCGTGCGATCGGCCAATGCTAGACGGCGCTTATCCGGCTTGCGTCGCGGGATGCTTCGCTCGCCCGCAGCCAGGCGAGCACGGTTTCGAGCGTATCGAACGGATGGAACGGGATCGAGCGTTCGCGAAGCTCGCGCGCGAGCGCGCTCTTTGCGAACACGATGTCCGACGCGAGGGCTGCGTCGAGGTCCGAGCGGCCGTCCCCCGTGAAGACGATCGTGAAGTCGCGATACGGCGCAAGATGCCGCGCCTTGGCGTTCGCCGAGCGCGTGCACCGGGGATCGTGTTCCGGGAAATACGGGATCAGGCGGCTCCCCGAAAACGCGAGGCCGTTTGCGTGCACGGGGACGTCTTCGATCGAGTTGCAGCGCAGGACATGAAGTATGAGCGGCAGGAAGCTGTCGCTCACGATCCTGACCTCGATCTGTCTGTTCCGCGCCCAGCGGAGGATTTCGGCGAAGGCCGGGTCGAGGCGCACCGATGACAGGTGCTCGAACAGCTCCTCGCGGGACACGCGCATGTTCCGGACCTGGCGCTGGAGGCAGTCTTTCGCCGACAGACGTCCCTCCAGCCACGCGCGCTCCCACTCGCGCCAGCGATCGTTCGGGGAGTATTTCGCGATGAGCTCGTCGAGCACGTCGCCCGTGGTGAGCGTGTTGTCGAAGTCGAAGAACAGAACCGGGTTAGGCATGGAGTTCGGACTTCGCCCGCGCCGCGCTCCGAGGTCCGGCCAACGATCGGCAAAAGCGGAGCAGATGGTCTGCGACGACCGAGCGCTCGATGTCGGCGCACACGAGGTGATAGGAATGCTTGAGCCAAAGCAGCTCGCGCCGCGCAGAGCCGACCCGGTCGAAGATGAAGCGGGCGTTTCTGGGGCCGCTCACGTCGTCGTGTTCGGCCTGGACGAGAAGCACCGGCGCCGTCACGTCGGGCAGGATGCGCTTGCACCACCTGACGAGATGCTGCATCTCGCAGAAGAGCCGCACCGGAAAATGCGCGTAGCCGGCCGCCGCCGCGTTGCCGGGTTCGTGCAGCGACATTGAGGCGTACTGGGCCGCCACCTTCTGGCGCAGGGATTCGTTGCGCAGCCCGAACGGCTCTTCTTCGCGGAAGTAGGTGAAGTACTTGAGCGGCGTGTAATCGGCCAGAGGGAGAAGCTTGTGATACCAGGGGATGCTCCATCCGTCGTAGAAGAGCGTCGGCGCCAGGCAGGCGACGCCGGCAACGTCGTCGGGAAATTCCGCCGCAAGCAAAAGCGAAAGCACGGCTCCGAGGGAGAGGCCACCGATGACGAGAGGAATGCCTCGGGAGCGCGCGAGTTGGCGCGCCTGGAGAAAGCCGTCCCTCGCGGACTCATGAAGCTGCCTCCAGTTCGTGCGCGCCAGTATGCCGATCGGCTGCCCGTGATTCACGAGCCGCGGACAGTGGACCGCGTAGCCGCCGCGGTTCTGAAGATAGCGCGCGACATAGCCGAGTTCCGCCGGCGATCCGGTCAGGCCGTGCAGGAGCATGACGACGCAGTTGCCTTCTCCGGGAAGAAAGATCCCGCTGTCGAGAGGCCCGACGCGGGATTGCCGGCCAATCCAGGCCCATTCGACAGCCATTTGTGAGGTTTGAAGGCCGCGCCTGCGGGGCGCGGACGAATTCCAGTGCCTTATAGACCACGCATGTTATCTGTTGTTCTGCCGATTCACAAATTTCATATTAGTCAAATACGATGAACATTCTACATGTCAAACCGGAGGCCGCCGCGATCCACGAAGAGGAACTCATGCTGCTCGAAAAAGAGAGCCGTTATTGCTCGCACGGCGACACTGTCCACTACGCCGAGAAGCCGAAGATCTTCGAGCGCTGCGAAGGCAGCTTTCTCTACGATCTCCACGGGCGGCAATACCTTGATCTGCAGATGTGGTATTCCGCTGTCAACCTCGGCTACGCAAATCGGGAGGTGATGGAGGCGCTGCGCGATCAGATGGAGCGGCTGCCGCAGCTCGCCTGCCAGTATCTCCATCGTGAAAAGATCGAGCTCGCCGAGATGATCTGCGAGAGCGTCGAGCGCGGCTTCGGCATGAAGGGGCGGGTGCAATTCAACGTTGGCGGCTCGCAGGCGATCGAGGACGCGCTGAAGCTCGTGCGCAAGAGCACGGGGCGGCAACATATGCTGGCGTTCCAGGGCGGTTACCACGGTCGAACTCTCGCGGCTTCCGCGATCAGTTCGTCGTACCGCTACCGCGAAGCCTTCGGCGAATTCGCCGACCGCGCGGAGTTTATCCCGTTTCCCTACGTGTTCCGCTCGCCTTTCCCGGGCAATGCGCAGAAGACGGAGGACTACTGCATCGGGGAGTTCGAGCGCCTGTTCGAGCACGAGTACACCGGTGCGTGGAACCCGAAGACCGGACGCTCGGAGTTCGGCGCGTTCTTCGTCGAGGCAGTGCAGGGCACCGGCGGATACACGATTCCACCGAAGAACTATTTCAAGCGGCTCGCCGCGATCTGCAAGGAGCGACGCATCCTGATGGTGGATGACGAGATCCAGATGGGTTTCTATCGCACCGGGAAGATGTGGGCGATGGAGCATTTCGGCATCCAGCCCGACATCATCGTATTCGCCAAGGCGCTCACCAACGGGATGAACCCGCTATCGGGAATCTGGGCGCGCGAGGAACTCATCCATCCGGCCGTCTTCGGACCCGGTTCGACGCACTCGACTTTCTCGTCGAACACGCTCGGCACGGCCGCGGGGCTGGCGGTGATGAAGATCCTCGGCAGCGGCGATTACGGAGCCTCGGTACGGAAGAAGGGCGCGTATCTCCTCGGCAAGCTCAGGCAGATCCAGGCGAGGCACAGCGAGGTCGGCGAGGTCGACGGCCTCGGCCTCGCCCTGCGCATGGAGATGTGCGAGGCGGACGGATTCACGCCGAGCCGCCGGCTCGCGGACCGCATGTTCCAGATCGGGCTGGACGGGGACTTGCACGCCGCCTCCCGCACGATGGGCCTCGTGCTCGACATCGGCGGCTATTACAAGAACGTCATCACGCTCGCGCCGTCGCTCGAGATCAGTACCGAGGAGATGGATCTCGCCGCGGAATTGCTCGAGCAGGTGCTGATTCGCGCGAAGAAATCGCTCGGTGGCTGATTCTCAGCCGGAGAGGTATCACTGAGCTCCCGCCAGTTAGGGGGTGTTTCCCGGTGAGGCACCTGTTTTTTAGGTGCCAGAGCGATCGTCAGTCCATTGCACGGCTTCGTATTGCGGGAGCCTGAGCGGATGCGGCTTGCCCTCACCCTGCAACCGCCCACGCCCACGGCAGCTCCACAGGATCAAGATTGAATCCGCGCAGGGACGAAAAAACGCCGCGCAGGTGGCTTTTTTATTTGGCTGTCCCACTGACCCGTTTCGAGCTCCTGTTCGAAAACGAAATGTCCGGTGGACATTTTGTCGGACGCCGCGCTGTTTCTTTCGCGGCGGCGCCTCGCTCGGCTTCGCCGCTTGCGCCCAATAGCAGGCATCCCTCCCTTTCGACCAATTTATTCTGACCGCATCAATCGCTCTGGAATGATCCGGATACCTGCCGGCGCACAACAATGAACAGGTCGCCATTCGCGCGCGTGGCATTCATAATGACGGATGACGTCGTCGTGGTTTAAGGTACGCTATTCCCGCTGTCGGCATCGTTTTCCATCAAAACGTCCGTTTTTCCCGACCTGAATGAGCAATAAATCGGTTGAAATTTCCCTTCTCGGTCGATTCCAGGTCCGCATTTCCGAGACGAGGCTCAGCAGCGAGGACATACCGGGCCGCAAAGCGCCGGCCTTGCTGAAGTTGCTGGCGCTGAACCGTGACCACCAGTTGGTGCGCGATCAGGCGATGGAGCTGCTATGGCCTGATCTCGACAGCGCCAATGCCGCCGCGCAGTTGTACAAGGCGATCCATCAATTGCGCAAAGCCTTTGGCGCCGGTGAGCAGGAATCCGATGCTGGTGAGTGGATTGCCACGATCAAGAACCTCGTGATACTCACCCCGCCCGGCGGGGTGATCACGGACGTCGATGCGTTTGAGCGGGCATCGCGCGATGCGTTGGCCTCCCGGCAGATCAAGGAACTGGAGCGGGCCGCCGTGCTGTACACGGGCGATCTGCTGCCTATGGATCTGTACGCTGCGTGGACACGAGTCCCGCGCGATCATCTCCGGCAGCTCTATATCGATGTCTTGCTGGCGCTCGCTCAGGATAATCAATCGCGTGGCGATTTGGCCACCGCGGCGGAAACTTACCGAACGGCGCTGGAAAAGGATGCCACGCTGGAGATCGCCCATCGCGGTCTGATGACAATCTTCGGCCGGCAAGGTCAACGTGATCGCGCCCTGAAGCAATACGGCGTTTGCCTGGACGCCCTGGCCGAGGAACTGGGGGTCGCGCCGTCGCAGGAAACCCGCACACTGTACGACGAGATTGAGCGGCAGGCGCCAGACACTACGGTCACCGTCGAACGGACACGATTGCAGACGCCGGTCCGAATGGCTCCCCTGGTGAACCGCGAGGCCGAATGCCGGGTCATCGATGGCTGCCTGGACCAACTGCTCGCCGGACGAGGCAGCGTGCTCGTGATCGAAGGCCCGGCCGGTATCGGTAAGACCCGCCTGACCAGGGAGCTGATTGCACGCGCCCAGCGCCGTGGATTTCACGCGCTCGTCGGTTCAGCCTACGAGATGGAAGGGACGATCGCCTACGGTCCGTTCCTCGACATCCTCCAGGCGGCGCTGCGCGACAGTTCCGCGGGCCAGGAACGGATACCCGCGGAAATCGCCTCCGTGCTGTCGGGTCGCCTGCCGGATGCGCAGCCGGTGCCCAGCTCCGACCCGCGGGCGGCCCAGACCTATTTGTTCGCCGCTATCGCGGAGTTTCTGCGGCAGCACGCTTTATCAGCCCCGCTGGTGGTGGTGTTGGAAAACGCTCACGCGGCCGATCAGGTTTCGCTCGAGTTGTTTCACTTTCTCGCGCGACGCCTGCAGGACGTGCCGCTGCTCCTGGTTGCCACCCGCCGCACGGAAGGAGCGGCGACCGGCGATCCGCTGGACAAGCTTGTCCGGAGCGTTCGAGAAACGGCGCCGGTGAACGTGCTTGCGCTCGGCCCTCTGAGCGCCGTCGATCATCACGATCTGCTTCAGCAACAGAGTGGCGAGCGGTCGCTGTCGCGCGAGCAGAGCGACGAGATCTTTCAGCTCTCCGAGGGCAATCCGATGTACGCGCTGGAGCTGCACGAGTTCCGCAGCCGGCCGTCGTCGCCGGGTACGCACCGGTCGCAATCAACCGGGACGATTCCACCGTCGCTGCGCAACAGCATCGCGGAGCGGCTCGGGAAACTTTCCTCATCGGCACGTGAGCTATTGACCATCGCCGCCGTCGCGGGCGAGGGCGTTTCCTATCCCTTGTTGGAGACGCTGTGGCCAAGCGGCAACGAGGGAAGAGAAGATGCCGATGCCGGTTTACTCGACTTGATCGACCAGCTGATCGCGGCACAACTGCTCTACGAACGCGGTATTCACTACCATTTTCGCCACGCGCTGTACCGGAACTGTATTTATGAATCGGCCTCGGAAGCCAGGCGCCGCGTAATGCACGCGCGGGTCGCGCGCGGCCTGGTCGAGCTTGGCGAGCGGGAAGACGAACTGCCCGTCGAGAACATCGCTTTCCATTATCAGATGGCCGGCGATGCCCGGCAGGCCGCGCACTTTCTGACGCTCGCCGGCCAGAGGGCGGCCTCGATGTATGCGCACGACGACGCCTTGCGCTGCTACCGCCGGGCGCTGGAGATGCTGGAGCCGGCCCGCGACGCCATGGTGAAACGGATCTGCGGGAACCTTTACAGCTTGATCGGCGATACCAGTCGTGCCGTGGGCTACCTGAATCACGGCTTCGCGGCGTATGAACGCGCGATGTCCTTGATCGAAGGCCTGCCCGTCAACGAAGCGGAGGTCACGGAACTGCATCGCAAGATCGCGCTCGTCGCCATCTTTTCCGCCGATATGCAGAAAGCCGGACAGCATCTCGCGGAGGCCTGGCGCCATGTTGGCAACGACCCGCGCACGCACGCGCGGCTGCATATCCTGCGTGCGCTTTACCTGTGGCACTTCAACCGGCTCGAGGAAGCGGCGGAATACGCACACCGTGCGCTCGATCTGGCGGAATCGGCGCAGGCCGCGGTGGAATCGGCGCAGGCGTGTGAAATCCTCGCCATGGCCTATCTGCCGTTGGGGCGCTGGCAGGAAGGACTGCGCTACGAGCGACAACGCCTGCAGCACGGCCGCTGGTCGCCCGACCTGGTGGTGGCCACCGATGCCCACCTGTGCTTGTGGGAATACCACGTGCACGAAGACCGCATGCTGGATCAGGCGACGACCTTCATGCGGGAAGTCTCCGCGGAGGCGGATCGCCTGGGCGACCTGCGTTGCGTGGCCATCTGCCAGTACGCGCTGGGGACGATTCATCTGTGGCAGGGCGACACCGCCACGGCGCTGAAGCAGCTCGATGAAAGTCTCGCGTTGCACGACAAGGTCGGTTCGCCGGCGGGCATGGCCTATGCGCTGGCGCGCCGTGCGGTGTTGCATACCGTGGTCAACGCCATCGAGCAGGGATGGCAGTCGGTGCAGAAAGGCATCGAGCAGGCGCAACGCGCGTCGATCCGCGATCACTGCCTGCAACGACTTTACGGCGTCGGCATCTGGAACCGTCTGCAGGCCGGGGATACCGGGCAGGTGGCCGACTTGGTAGCGCAAAGCGAAGCGCTACTCGAGGCGAACGGCCCGTGTACGGCCTGCAGCCTGGATCTCTATCCCTGGCTGGCGCTCTACTACTTCGAAGGAGGCGACATTGAGCGCGGGGCACGCTGCGCGCAGCGCCTCGAACAACTCGCGGCCAAGACCGGTAACCCGGTGGGCGAGGCCTGCGCCGCCATCGTCCGCTGCGGCGTGGAGCGGGCGCGGGGCAACCCCGAGGGGTTGCGCGACGCCCGCCGCCTGGCGACTGACCTCATGCGGGCGTCAGTGCTGAAGGGCTCGACCTCGCCGATGAGCTATCTATTCGACCGCATGGCTGGCGCGCACTGAGCGGAAGGTTTGCGGAAGACGACCGGAAGAGGCGGTCGCTATCGTGATGCCACTTCAACCGACAAGGAGGTGCATCGTGAGCACAGCGACGACTGCCAAGGCGGGGCTCGATACCGCCGACCTGGAGCAAAAGGTCAAGGCCATGTATCGGGACGTGGCCCTCAACCCGGCCGGCGAGTTTCATTTCGAGATGGGCCGCGCGCTCGCCGAGCGCCTCGGCTATCCCGCCAGCGATCTGGACCGCATCCCGGCGGCCGCCATCGATTCGTTCGCGGGCGTGGGCTACTACTTCCATCTCGCCAAGCTGCGGCCGGGCGAAGCCGTGGTCGATCTGGGGAGCGGCTCGGGCATGGACGCCTTCGTTGCCGCACTGCACGTCGGCACGACCGGAAGCGTGCTCGGCGTCGACATGACCGACGAACAGCTCGACAAAGCGGAGCGCCTGCGTGCCGCGGCGGGCTTCGACAATGTGTCCTACCTCAAGGGCTACATCGAGAGCGTGCGCCGTGACGACGCCTCGTTCGACGCGGTCATCAGCAACGGGGTGATCAACCTCGCGCCGGACAAGCAGCGGGTATTCAACGAAGCGGCGCGCCTGCTGCGGCGCGGCGGGCGGCTCGCGATCGCCGACATCGTCACCGAAGCCCAGCTTCCCGACGGCGTTACCGAGAAAGCCGCCTTGTGGGCTGCCTGCATCGGCGGCGCCATGCAGGTGGACCAGTACCTCGAAGCGATCAAGCGCGCCGGCCTGCGGCTCGAGACCATCCAGGACAACCCGCAGTACCGCTTCATTTCCGACAACGCGAAGGGCGCCGCCAGGAAGTACGGCGTGAAGAGCGTCTCGTTGCTCGCTGTCAAGGCCTAGTAAAGGAGATCACATGGAAAACGGCAATCGCAATCTCGTTGTTCTGATCACGCACGGCACCGACCACGAACTGTCCTCGGTCGCCTTCACCATCGCCAACGGCGGCCTGACGGCAGGGCTCGGCGTCTCGATCTTCCTCACCAGCGCGGGTGTCGACCTGGTGCGCAAGCGCGCTGCGCTGTCGACCCAGGTCGCCCCGCTCGAGCCGCTCGAGGCGATGATCGGCGATTTCATCAAGCGCGGCGGCAGCCTGTGGGCCTGCACGCCCTGCGTCAAGGCGCGCGGCTACGAGCCGGGTGACCTGATCGACGGCGTGACGATCACCGGCGCGAGCAAGATGCACGAGCTGATAAAGCAGGGCGCCGCGACGCTCAGCTTCTGAGGAGGCAGCCGATGGAACAGGCGAGAATCCGCGAGTCGCTCGAACGCGACAGCGACGCCCTCGCGAGGAACCCAACCAAGGCGCGCAGCACAGCCGCGCCGCTCACGGCGAGGTTGAAGGATCGGCGCGCAGGGGGCGAGCGACGATGCCCTGCGCGAGATCGCGGCCTGGGGCGAGGCGCATTCGCCGGTTGCATGCACGATGCGCATGCCGCCGACGATCTCGACCGAGGCGGAGATCGTGGTCGCGAAGTGAAGCCGATCGGTTAAGCTGCTGCCGATCATGCCCGCGCTGCGCCTGCCGAACGCCTCCCTCGCGGAACTCGCGAAGCGAGTCGCCGGCAGGCTCATCCAGCCCGGCGACGGGGACTACGACGAGGCGCGCCGGGTCTGGAACGGCATGATCGACAAGCGGCCGGCGCTCATCGCCCGCTGCGCGTGCGTCGACGACGTCAAGGCGGCGGTGGAGTTCGCGCGCGCTCACGAACTGCTGGTCGCGGTCCGCGGGGGTGGACACAGTGTGGCGGGTCATGGGACCTGCGACGGCGGTCTGGTCATCGATCTGTCGTCCATGCAAGCCGTTTTGGTCGATCCGGGTGAGCGACTCGCGGCGGTTCAACCGGGCCTCAATTGGGGCGGCCTCGACCGCGCGACACAGGCGCATGGATTGGCAGTGACCGGCGGAATTGTGTCCACCACCGGGGTTGCCGGCCTGACCCTGGGCGGCGGCATCGGTTGGCTGATGCGCAAGCACGGGTTAACGGCGGACAATCTACTGAGCGCCGATCTGGTTACGGCCGAGGGACGATTCCTGCACGCGAGCGCGGAGCAAAACGCGGAACTGTTCTGGGGGCTGCAGCGCGGCGGCGGCAATTTCGGCATCGTCACCGAGTTTCGTTTTCGTCTGCACCAGGTGGGGCCGATCGTGCTCGCCGGCTGGGTGCTGTATCCGCAGGAAAAGGCGCCCGAGGTGCTGCGGTTTTATCGCGACTACGCCGCGACCGCGCCCTATGAGCTGACCACCATCGTCATCTTGCGCCGGCTGCCGCATCTTCCCAAGCTGCCGCCCTTTCTGCGCGGCATGCCGGTCATCGGGATCGCCGTCTGCTATGCAGGCGTCATCGAGGCCGGCGAGCGCGCGGTGCAGCCATTGCGCGCTTTCGGCCCGCCGTTGGTGGATGGCATCGGCCTGAAGCCTTACATCACTCACCAGACCATGTTCGACGCCGCGCAGCCGCGCGGACGCCACAACTATTGGAAGACCGCGTATCTGTCCGAACTCAGTGACGCGGCCATCGACGTAATCGTCGACGGCGCGCGTCAGATGACATCGCCGCTGTCGGTTCTGACGCTGTATCAATTGGGTGGCGCGGCAAGGCTTGAAGACGCGGCCTTCTGCGTAAACGCCGCCGCGACCTGGACCGAGCCGACAGAGAGCCAGCGACATATTTCCTGGACGCGCGAGTTCTGGGGGGATATCGAACCGTGTTCTGCCACCGGCGCCTATGTGAATTTTCTCGGCGAGGAAGGTCAGGAGCGAACGCGGTCTGCCTATCGGGAAAGCTACGATCGCCTGGCAGCCCTGAAGAACACGTATGACCCGGACAACTTCTTCCGTCTGAATCAGAACATCGAGCCAGCCGCATGATTCGGCGATGGACGAGCTGTTGGCAACGTGGGCAAACGAGGGGTTGGCAACGTGGAATGAATGAGGTCGCTGACACGTGAAAGCGCGAGCTTTCTCATCTTTCGGCCGTTGCCGGAGGCGTGTCATGGCTTTGTTACTACCGAGCACTGCAACTCGGAACCGGTGATCGGCGTCGCGGCGTCCGCCTTCCCCGGGCACCCGCTGGTTTATCTCGCCATCATCCAGGGATCGATTGTCGAACTGCCCATGCTGCTGCCGATCGCAATGGTGACGCTGGAGTCGAAAGATCGGATCGGTGCTGCGCCCTTTGTGGGCCACGATCGAGCGTGACGGTGGCTTCGCCTGGGAGCTCGGTGACTTCCCGCGCCGATCCCCAGCTTCGGGCTCAAACCGTCGACATGACCGACCGCAACCGACTTCAGTCTGCGGGTGGCTTATGTCCGAACAGCCGCGTACGGAGCTGGCCGACGAACGCCGAAGCCTCGCCGCGCTTCCACGACAAGCCTATGGCGGCATTCAAGTCCCGGCCGACCATCGTGACGACCACCATCGGCGATCCCCAGATGAGAAGTCCGGCATACGCGATCAGTATCAAGCCAAGAAATTCGGCCTCATCGCCCAGCCCGACGAATGCAAACCCGAACGCGAGCACCAGCGATGCGACTAGGAGATGACGCGAGATGTCGAGGCGCACCGAGGTGACGAACTGCAGCGGTATCTCTTCTCCCGATCCGCCCCGGATCCATCCCTTGGATTGAAAATAGATGACGCGTCTGTCCGTCACGGTGCCAAAGCCGTTTTGGACGAGCGTCTGCTCCGTCTGGTGATCCATATACCCCTCCCTTTTGGGTACAGGTAATCGCCATGTCGGCAAGGTCCTGCGGAGAGAAACTCACGCCTAAGAGGAGGCGACCGCAAGCTGCGGGTGCAAAGCTCGTATCGCGGCATTGTCGTCGAGGGCGTCGACGAGGTGACCTGCGCGCGATACCGGAGCCGAACGGCGGATCGCCCTGAAAGGCGTTAAATCAATTTTCGAGCGCGCGGCCCCGATCTTGGTCCCGCGGCTGTCCCGATCTGCGCGTACGTGGCCCACGGCATACGTTCACGGCGCTTTCCGCCGATCGCGTCGCATCACGAGACCGGTCAGCGCGACGGCGGAGAATGCGGCGCCGGCGTAGAAGGTCGTGGCGGGACCGAAAACGTTCCACAGGCCGCCGGCGATCACGCTCGCGGCGAGCAGCGCGAGGCCGGTGGCCAGGTTGAACACGCCGAACGCGGTGCCGCGCAGGTCCGCGGGCGCGGCGTCGGCGATGATCGCGGTGAGCAGCCCATGGGTCGCGCCCATGTGCAGGCCCCACAGCACCGCGCCCGCACCGACCGCCCATGTCCCGGTTGCTTGCGCAAGGACCAGGTCGGCGGCGATCAAAAATCCGATCCCCAGCCCGAGCAGCCGCCCGCGGCTGCCGTTGTCGGAGAGCCGCCCGAGCGGATACGCCGACAGCGCGTACGCCACATTCATCACGATCAGGATGAGCGGCACCCAGGTCACCGCCAGCCCCACGTCCTGCGCGCGCAGCAGCAGGAAGGCCTCGGAGAATCGCGCCAGCGTAAGCACGGCGGCGAACGCCACCGCGAGCCAGAAGCGCCCCGACAGCCGCGCCAGCTCGTCGCGGTGGATCGGCGAGCGGCGTTGCACCGGGCGTGCGACGTCCGGCTCCCGCACGCCGATCACGATCAGCGCGATGCAGACGAAGGCGGGAACGACCGCGATCCAGAACACCAGCCGGAAGTCGTCCCCGGACAGCGCCATCAGCGCGAGCGCGGCCGCAGGCCCGGCGAAGGCGCCGACGCTATCCATCGACTGGCGCAGACCGTAGGCGGCGCCGCGCAGCGCCGGCGGCGTGATATCTGCGATCAGCGCGTCGCGCGGCGCACCGCGAATGCCCTTGCCGATGCGATCGACGAAGCGCGCGAACAGCACCGAGCCGATTCCCGTGGCGAGCGGGAACAGCGGCTTGGTCAACGCCGCCAGCCCGTAGCCGAGCAGCACCAGCGGCTTGCGCCGCCCGATCCAGTCGCTGATCGCGCCGGAGAAGATCTTGGAGATGGACGCGGTCGCCTCGGCGACGCCCTCTACGATGCCCACCGAAAGCGTGCTCGCGCCCAGCACGCTCACCAGGAAGAGAGGCAGCAGGCTGTGGATCATCTCCGAGGACAGATCCATGAACAGGCTGACAAAGCCGAGCGCGACGACGCCGGAAGGCAGTTTGCGTCGCGTCACCTGCGTGCCCTGCCGGGAAAGAATCGCCGCGTCCTCAGTGTGCGCACGGGTCTCGCAGGAACCCCTTCGGTTCGACCCCTCCATGCAGCCCTACCCGCGCAGGATTACTTCTTCCCCATCAGCCAGCCGTCGCCAAGACAGCGCGGACAGGTTCCATCCTCACGCACGCCGGTGCCGGCGCACACCGGACATTCCGTCCAGTCGTCCGCATTCGCCCGCCAGATGATTCTTCCTCCGCAGGGCCCGCCGTCCGAACCGGGGCGAACGCACATGACCGTTCTCTCCACCGGTCCGTTATAGGCCCTGCCGCACCGCATGCACCCGGCGTCGGGGCGCGGTTTTTTGGAAATACCCTTCGCCATCGTCCGCTTCTCCCCCTACCTGTTCTACTCACGGCCAACGAAGCGAGCAGATCATTCGCGATCGTCGCGGAATCGAAATCCATCGGTAGGCGTCGTTTTTCTGGAGGAACGTTCGCGCCCATGGTGCGCCATATTCCGTCGGATATTTCGGTAATTCCTGGATCGTCCCTGCGCGCCGCAAGCAGTGCATCCTGCTGTGCGCGAACCACGGTGTCAAGCGCCTGCCTGCCCGGCCGGGATTCTCGCGCGGCGGCCTGCGGATTCCTTTCTCCGACTCCTACCGAGGCAATGCCATGCCGCGGCTCCGAAACCCGCGGACCGCGATGCGCCTTACCGGCGTGCTGCACAGATATCCGTTTTGCCAGATCGATTCGCACAGTAGTAATCTTGTCCACGACCCCTCCTCTCGCCACGGATGGGCGACTACGGCATTTCCATCCCGGCGCTTCGATCCAGTGCGGGTCGCCTGCCCGGAGGAGAAGTGCCTTTTATTCATCAGATCGCGGAGGCATGGCCATGCCAGACGCAAAGCAATCGAATCCGGAAAAGGGCTGGAGCGGGATCGTGTCGCGGAGTGTTTCGCTGGTCCCGGTAAATATCCGCGAAGCGATCGGAGCGTGGCTTGGAATCTGGTTCTTCCTGCTCGCGCCGATCGTGATCCTCGCCGGCGTGGCGATCGTCTACGACACTGCGAGAACATCGACCCCGGAAAAGCCGTGCTGGCAACTGCAGCAGGTCGGCGAGCGCGTATTCAAGCTCAACGCGTGCACGGGAGAGATCGTCGAGATCAAACTCGAACCGAAGGCGGCGGCGGCACGTCCGGCCAGGAAATAGGTTCGCAAGATCGCGTGCGGCCCGAGTCCCGTTCCGAAGCCGACACGGGACACCCCCGCAGATGTGCCCGCCCGCTTGTCGCGCCGGGCGTTGTCCGGAAACCGCGGTCGAACCGGGACCAGCATGGCTCTCAATGAACATCCCTTCGATGTAATCGTGATCGGTTCCGGCATCGGAGGCCTCGCCTGCGCCGCGGCGCTGGCGCGGTTCGGCCGCAGGGTCCTGGTGCGATCCAAAGAGGGACTTCGGCGCAGGCTCAAAGAGTCGTTTGCGGACAGCGCTCCGGATATCGATCGGTTTTTCTCGGCGCTGGATGCCTTCGGGCGCAGCCGCCGCCTTCCTTTCATGCAGCGCGCGTTACCTCGGCCCTTGGCATGGCTGGTGGGCCTGTGGCAGCGACGCGAGTTGGGGCGCTGGTGGGGACGGACCATCGCCGAGGTACTCGAGGAGTTCCTCCGCGATCCGAAGCTGCGTGCGGTCCTCGTTGCGCAATGGGGAGATCACGGCGGCCCGCCGGCTGAAGCGAGTTTCGGCATGCATGCGACGATCGTGCAGCATTACCTCGATGGCGCCTACTTTCCCGTGGGAGGAGCGCGTGCTTTCGCCGACGCGCTGGTCCCGGTCATCGAGAAATCCGGCGGCGCCGTGCGACTCGGATCACCGGTCGCGAGAATTCTCGTCGAAGGGGACCGCGTGGCCGGCGTGGAACTGGAGGACGGGACGAGATACGAATCCCGCAGGGTGGTTTCCGACGTCGGCGCGCGGAGCACCGTCGCCCGGCTCCTGCCGGCCGAATTTCGCCCCGAGTCTCAGACGCCCTCGACCGCGATGATCCTCGCCTTCGCGGTTTTCTCGCGGACGTCCTTGGCCTTCCTGTATTCCGCGGAGTGGTACCACTCGCGCAGCCGGGCAAGGCTTTCGAACTGACACACTACGAGCCGCTTGGGATTCCAGTCGCCCTCGAGCACCTCGGTCTTGCCGCCGCGCACGATGAACTTGCCGCCGTATTTTTCCAGCGAAGCGCCGGCCAGTTTGCGGTACTCCTCGTAGCCCTTGGGATCGAGAACCTCCACTTCCGAAATCAGATAGGCGGGCATTTTTTCTCCTCCTCGAAACGGTCGGACGGCCTCATCCGGCCGGGCGGGCGTCATTATTCCTCATGTCGCCAATGGCGGCGAACCGGCCCGGTGCGGAACCTTCCGGCCGCCTTTGCGTTCAGAGGACGGATGTCCACGGCGGATCGTCCGCCCCACGCGTTACCGTGCGGGGGCTGCGCGATCGCGTGCGTCGCGGTTATTATTTAGCCCGTTCCAACTTGCTTGCGGGAGGTCGAGCGGCATGTTCAAGGCGCTGATGCAACGCATCGGAAGCGGAACGCAGGTCTGCTTCCACGTCACCTTCGCCGACGGTTCGAGCTGGCAGAGCCGTCCCGGCGATCCGGTCGTCCGGCTCCACTTCAAGACCGCCGGCGCGCAGTGGCGCACGCTGGCTTTCGGCCACATCGGTTTGCTCGAGTCGTATTTCGACGGCGATGTCGATATCGACGGCGACCTGGCGCAGGCATGCCGTGCCGGGCTGGACAGCGGCTTCGACGGCGGTCCGAACCCCCTGGTATGGACGCGCAACCAGTGGCACGAGCTGCGCTTCTCCAACCGCTCGATCGCCCAGGCCAAGGCGAACGCGCGCTTCCATTACAGCCACGGCGCCGACTTCTACGGCATGTGGCTCGACCGCGAGCTGATGATGTACACCTGCGCCTACTGGAAGGAAGGCACGCAGACGATCGAGCAGGCGCAGCGCAACAAGGTCGAGCACGTCTGCCGCAAGATCCGCCTGCGGCCCGGCGAGAGCGTGGTGGACATCGGCTGCGGCTTCGGCGGGTTCATGTTCCATGCCGCCGAGCGCCACGGCGCGCGGGTGTGCGGGGTCAACAACACGACCGAGCAGGTAGCCTGGGTGCGCGAAGAGATCGGGCGCCGCGGCATGGCCGACCGGCTGGAGTCGCGCGAGGCGGACTTCCGCGAGGTGCACGCGCAGTTCGACAAGGTGGTCTCGATCGGCGTGCTGGAGCACGCCGGCCGCGACCAGTTGCGCGAAGTGGTGAAGGCGCACGCCGACTTCCTCAAACCCGGGGGGCTGGGCATGCTGCACTTCATCGGCCACGTCGGCGTGCGCGACACCGAGTTCTACATCCGCAAGCACGTCTTCCCCGGCGGCTGGATTCCGAGTCTTTCGGAGACGATCGCGGCGATGGAGGATTGCGGGCTGGAGATCGTCGACATCGAGAACCTGCGCCGCCATTACGCGCTGACGCTGGACGCCTGGGGAGAACGCTTCGACGCCAACTGGGAGCGCATCCGCGCCATCGACCCGAAGAGGTTCGACGAGCGTTTCCGCCGCATCTGGCGCACATACCTGTACGCCTGCGCCGAGATGTTCCGCTCGCCGCGGGGCAGGACCCACCTGTTCCAGATCCTGTTCAGCAAGGGCAACATCACGCGCGAGAACTATCCGATGAGCCGCACGTTCCTGTACGCCGACGATCTCGCGCAGCGCGTGGAACGGCCCGCGCCGGTGCGCGAGGTGGCATAGGCTCGCGCTTTCGTGGAATCCTTCGCCGAGCGCAGGGCGCAGCTCGCCGCCGAGCTGCGCGCCGCCGGCTCGGCGCCGGTCGGGCTCGCCAAGGACACCTCCAACCTGTTTCGCGACCGTGCGGCGGTGGAAAAGCGCCGCCTCGACGTGCGCCGCTTCCACCACGTGCTGGAAGTCGATCCGGCCGCGGGCTGGGTGGACGTCGAAGGGATGACGCCCTACGACGCGCTGACCGAGGCGACGCTCGCGCGCGGCGTGATGCCCGCGGTGGTGCCGCAGCTCAAATCCATCACCATCGGCGGCGCGGCGGCGGGCGTGGGCATCGAAGCCTCGTCGTTCCGGTATGGACTGGTGCACGACACGCTGCTCGAGGTCGAGGTGCTCACCGGCGCCGGCGAAGTCGTGCTCGCCACGCCCGACAACGAGCATCGCGACCTGTTCTTCGGCTTCCCCAACTCCTACGGCACGCTCGGCTATGCGCTGCGGCTCAAGGCGCGCACCGTGCCGGTGAAGCGTTATGTGGAGCTCAGGCACCGGCGCTTCGACGATGCGCGGTCGTATTTCTCCGCGCTGCGCGAACTGGCGGCAAGCGACGTCGATTTTCTGGACGGGGTGGCGTTCGCGCCGGACGAGCTTGCGATCACCACCGGCCGCTTCGTCGACCGGGCGCCCTGGGCCAGCGACTACACGTACCGGAACATCTACTATCGCTCGATCCGGAACCGGGACACCGATTACCTCACCGCGGCGGATTTCATCTGGCGCTGGGACACCGACTGGTTCTGGTGCTCGAAGAACCTCGGCGCGCAGAACCCGGTCGTGCGGCTGCTGCTGGGAAAGAAGCGGCTCAACTCGCGCTTCTACACCAGGGTGATGCGCTGGAACAGCCGCGTCGGGCTGACCAATGCGCTCGACCGCTTCTCGGGCCGGCACCGCGAGTCGGTGATCCAGGACGTCGATATTCCGATCGAGCGCGCGCCGGAATTCCTCGACTTCTTCCACCGCGAGATCGGCATTCTGCCGGTGTGGATCTGCCCGATCCACGCGCCCGCGCCGGCGGGGCACTTCGACCTCTACCCGGTGCCGCCGGGGAAGATGCTGGTGAATTTCGGCTTCTGGGACGTGGTGCGGCGGCGCGCGCCCTTCCCAGCCGGCCATCACAACCGCCTGATCGAGCGCAAGGTGCAGGAGCTGGGCGGCATCAAGTCGCTGTACTCCGACAGCTATTTCCCGGAGGAGGAGTTCCGGCGCATCTACGGCGGCGAGACGTACCGCCGGCTCAAGGCGCGCTACGATCCGCAGGGGGTGCTCGGCGATCTGTACCGCAAGACGGTACTTCGCCACTGACTTCTTCAGTGGGCCGCGCAGTGCAATTTCACCCGCGCCGAAAACCAGTTGCCGAGCAGCAGCAGCGCAAGGCCGGCGGCGGCAAAGCTCCAGCCGTATCCGAACGCGTCGATCGCGGCGCCGTACACCGCCACCCCCGCGGCCTGGCCCAGGAACAGGCTGAGCGCGAATACCGCGATGGCGGTGCCGCGCGATTGCGGCGCCATTTCGGTGGCCCGGGTCTGCAGCGTGTTGTGGAACATGTAGAAGCCCAACCCGGCGGCGAAGAACACCGGGACCGTCCAGCGCCAGTCCTGCAGCAGCGGCAGCGCGAGATAGCACGCGAGCAGGATCAGCGCCCCGCCGCGCACCAGTCCGGCCTCGCGCAGCCTGGCGAGCAGCCATTTCACCGTCAGGCTGTAGAGCACGCCGCCGGCGCCGAACAGCGCGAGCAGCATGCCGATCGCCACGAAGGAAAGCGCGAACCGCTGCCGCAGGTATGCGCCCGCGTAGGCGAAGGCGCCGTAGAACAGCGCGCCTTCCAGGCATACCGCGACGAGCACGGTGCGCACCCAGGCATCGCCGATCACGGTCGCGTAGCCGCGCAGCACGCCAGCTCCGGGAGCGGACTTCGGCTGCCCGTCACCCGCGCGCCGCTGGGTGGCGAAGATCACGACGCTGACCATCAGGAACACGGTCGCCAGCACGTAGAACACCTCGTGCCAGCTCATCCAGTGCGAGAGCGCGCCGCCCAGCGCCGGGCCGAGAATCTGGCCGATGAGCACGATGCCGATGAAGCGCCCGAGCGCGGCCTGCCTGCGCTCGTAGGGCGTGTGGTCGGCGAGCCAGGCGAGCGTCAACGGAATGATCGCCGCCGCGCCGATGCCAGTGACGAAGCGCAGCGCGGCGAGCAGCTTGAGCGAGGGGGCGAGCGCCGAGCCGAGCGAGCCGGCGGCGGCGATCAGCATGGCGAACGCGATGGTACGCAGCTTGCCGACGCGATCGCCGAGCGGGCCGTGGACGATCTGGAACAGGCCGTAGGCGAGGGTGAAGGCGGTGACGACGATCGACGCGGCGGTCGGCGACACGGCGAAGTGACCGGCGACGTCGGGCAGCAGCGCGTCGAACAGCCTCAGATTCGCCCCGGACACGAAGGCGGCGGCCGCAAGCGCGGCAAAGGTCGGCTTCATCAAGCCGCGCATTGTGCCAGCGAATCGCCGGCGGGGAAGCGCACCGAGCGCGTCGCCTTCTATGTTGCGCCGATTCCGGGTAGTCTCTGCGCCGTCGCTTGCGGCTTTTGGAGGAACCATGACGCCGGAGTTGGGCTGGCTGCTCGCCGGGCTGGCGCTGATTGCAGTGGAGCTGATGAGCGGAACGTTCTACCTGCTCATCCTCGGCATCGCCGCGCTGATCGGCGCCGGCGTGGCGTACGCCGGCGGCGGGTTCTGGCTGCAGGCGACCGTGGTCGCGATCGCCGCGGTCGGCGGCAGCGTCGCGGTCAGGCGGCGCAGGGGAACCGCCGGTGCGCGCGATAAGACCCGGCCGATGGACGTGGGGCAGGAAGTCACGTTCGAATCCTGGGTGGGCGAAGCGCAGAAGCTCGCGCGCGTGCGCTATCGAGGCACGCTGTGGGACGCGGAGGTCGACGGCAGGGAACCGGTTTCACCGGGCGCAGTGCTCTACATTCACGATCTGGAGGGCAGCCGGCTCAAGGTTTCGCGCCGGCGACCGTCCTGACGAAGGGAGACAGTCATGACGACGCAGTCGAAGGGGATAGGCATGCTCGGCAAGCTCATCGCGGTGCTCATCGTCTCGATCGCACTGGCGGCATTCCCGCCGACCCAGGCGTTCGCGGTGCCGGTGTTCATCCTCGGCGCGGCGATCGTGTTCGTGATCGAGGGCGTGCGCGTGGTGCCGCAGCAGAACGCCTGGGTGGTGGAGCGTCTGGGACGCTTCCACCGCATCCTCGATCCGGGCCTGAACATCATCGTGCCCTTCATCGACCGGGTCGCGTACCGCCACTCGCTCAAGGAAGTGCCGCTCGACGTGCCGGAGCAGGTGTGCATCACCAAGGACAACACCCAGCTCGCGGTGGACGGCATTCTCTACTACCAGGTGACCGATCCCAAGCTCGCGAGCTACGGCACCTCGGATTACGTGATGGCGATCACGCAGCTCGCGCAGACCGCATTGCGCTCCGAGGTCGGCAAGATGGAGCTGGACAAGACCTTCGAGAGCCGCGACGAGATCAACCGCCAGGTCGTCTCGGTGCTTGACGAGGCGGGGCGCACCTGGGGCGTGAAGATGATGCGCTACGAGATCAAGAACCTGACGCCGCCGGAATCGATCCTGCGCGCGATGCAGGCGCAGATCACGGCCGAGCGCGAGAAGCGCGCGCTGATCGCGAAGTCCGAGGGCCAGCGCCAGCAGGAGATCAACCTCGCAGACGGCGAGAAGCAGGCGAAGATCCTGCAGTCGGAAGGCGAGAAGGCTGCCGCGATCAACCGGGCGCAGGGCGAGGCCACCGCGATCAAGACGATCGCCGAGGCGCAGGCCGAAGCGGTGCGCGTGGTGGCGGCCGCAATGGGTTCCGAGGAGGGCATGCGCGCCGCCAATTTCAAGGTCGCGCAGACCTATGTCGACGCGTTCCGCGGGCTGGCCAAGGAAGGCAACACGCTGATCATTCCCTCCAACCTTGCCGACCCGGCGGGCTTCATCGCCACCGCGATGACGGTGCTCGAACGCGCGCGCCCGACGCGGCCCGCCGCTCCCGCATGATCCGCTCGGCATCGGTGCGCGCGATGCGCGCCCCGTCGCGCGGGACGCGGATCAATTACCGCTGCGCGGCAACGGCGGCTTCGAACGCGGGGACGGGGAGAAAGCGGGCCGCGCTTCGGCCAGACATCCCCGGAAAACGGGCGTGAAAAAAGCCGGTCGGCAGGCCGGCCGGCTTTGTGCTCGAAAGAGGACTTACTGCTTGGCGGGAGCAGCCGGGGTCGCCGGAGTCGCGCCGGCATCCTTTTTCTCCGCCGCTTTCTTGTGTTTCTTCTTCATGTGCTTCGCGGGCTTGGCCGGCGCTTCGTCGGCGGCGATCGCGTAGATCGAAGTGGCGGAGAAAAGGGCAATCAGGATTGCAGCAACTAGCCGTTTCATATCTAAAACTCCTTGAGGTTTTGGTTTGACCGCCACCCAGAAATCGAGGGACGGTGAGCCAACAACGCGGCAGCCTGCGGTCGGTTGACGGCAATCCAGGGGGCGGCGGCAGTAGAATGCCCCATCGTTGCGCGTCGGCCCGACGAGCCCGCAGAGAAGGGGCCCGCGGGCCCGCCCAGCGGGCACAGGAGGAGGAAATCGTGAGCGAACAAATGCAATCCACGTCTTCCGCATCGGTCGCCGGGCGCGTAGCGGCGATTGGTTTGCTGGTGGCGGCGCTGAGCGCCCTGGCGATGGTTCTTTCGGGCGTCGGGTATCGCCTCGAGCTGTGGCATTTCCGGACCGGGTTCCAGATCATCCGCTGGGCATTCTGGGCCGCCGTGGCGGGCGGCGTCCTGTCGCTGCTCGGATTGATCCTGCCCCAGGGCAGGACGCGGCAGTCGGTCGTCGTCGGTGCGATCGGATTCGTCATCGCGGTGGTGACGGGATACGTTCCGTGGAACTGGTATCAGACCCTGCAGTCGCTGCCCTATATCCACGACATCACCACCGACACCGACAATCCGCCCGCTTTCGTGGCGGTGAAGAAGTTGCGCAAGGCGGACGATCACCCGGTCGAATACGACGGCGCCGAAGTCGCCGCCCAGCAGAAGAAGGCGTATCCAGATCTGGCGCCGCTCACCGTCAAGGCGGCGCCGGCGCAGGTGTTCGACCGGGCCAAGGCGGTGATCGAACAGATGGGGCTTACCGTGGTCGACGCCAACTCCGCGGAAGGCCGAATCGAGGCGACGTACACCTCCCTGCTGTATGGCTTCAAGGACGACGTCGTGGTGCGCATCGCAGCCACGGCCGACGGCGGCGCCAGGGTCGATGTGCGCTCCAAGTCCCGCGTCGGGCGCAGCGACCTCGGCCAGAACGCGCACCGGATCCGGACTTTCCTGGCGAAACTCCGGACCGCACTGGGCTAGCGCATACAGGCCAGCGCAATGACGGTGCGCTCGAGACCCGACTCGGGCGCCCGCAGCGGCGCGGGCGCCGCAGTGTCGGGCTTGCCTGCGGCGGGCCGGCGCTCGGCGAGGCCGAGCAGACCGGCCCGGCAGTCGAACACGTAACGCTCCCGGATCTCGGTGATCTGTCCCGCCGATCCCGAAGGCTCGAGACGGCGCACGAGCCAGGCCTGTGCGTGCGATCCTTCCCGCGAGATGCTGTCGCGGTCGATCATCACGACTTCATCGATGCCGGCGCGCAGAACCAGCAGGTTCTCCGCGCCGCCATCCTGCGCCGCCGCAAGCCAGATTGCGGTACCGGCCAGCAGCGCGGCCGCGTACCGCGCAGCCCGTCGCGCAGGGTCCGCCGCGCGCAGGCATTCAGCGCCGGCCAACTTCGATCGCGAGCCCGGTCTTGCGCAGCAGCACTTCCTGGACTTTTCCCCAGTCGAGCTGCGCAGCCACGCCGCGCTCCTGCGCAAGGCGCTCCACGGCGAGCTGCGGGTCCGGCTTTCGTTCGTAGACATCTCGGTGAACCTCCAGGAACAGGCGGCCGTCTTCCAGGCACGCGAGCAGTACGGGTTGGTAGATGATCCGTCCCGGCGTGCCGATGGACACGCGCGGAAAGATCTCGGCGATATCGTCGGGGTGCATCCGGATGCAGCCGTGGCTCTGGAAGTGGAACACGCTGGCAGGCGCGATGCTGCCGTGGATCCCGATTCCCGGAATGCTGAGCCCGATCCAGTGCCTCCCGAGCGGGTTCTGGGGGCCGGCGGCATGCAGCTCATGACGACGCTGCGCTCGCGCGCCATCTCCTCCCGGATCGATTTCGGAACGTTCCACTCCTTGTCCGCTTGCAACGCGGCGACCGTGAATGGGCCGACCGGAGTGGGCCAATCGGGTCGACCGAGCCCGACCGGGAACTGCAGGGCAGGTGCGCCGCCTTCGAAGTAGAACTGCGTGCGTTGCGGGATATTGATCAGGATGCCCTGCTCCATATGGTTACCCGGGTGTCGCCGGAAGTCGTGCGCTCGTCGCAGACGCTCGAAGAACTGGAGAAGAAGGCCATGGAGAAGGTGCGGGCGCATTGTCCGAACGTGAAGTGGCTGCACAGCTACGCCATCCTGGGACCGTACGACTGTCTCGATATCTTCGAGGCGCCGGACAACGAGACCGCGGCAAAAGTCTCGACGTTGATACGGGCCCATGGGCGGGCGCATTCCGAAATATGGGTGGCAACCGACTGGGAGCGCTTCAAGCAGATGCTCCACGGGCTCGGCCCGGAGCCGATGTCCGGCATGATGCCCCGAGTGTGGGAGCGTCCGGCGCTCTCAGCGCGCCTGCACGAACGGATAGCGCCCGCTCTGGGCGCGCGGGATGAGGGCCACTCCGCACTGATCGTCATAGTCTCCGCGGCGATGATGTAGTCGGGATCCTCGAATCGCGTGGCAAGCACGACGCCCCGCGCCTGCGCCGGCGCGAACACGTGCCCGGCATCGGAAGATACTGACTATACCGGCGCCGGACCGGCGGCCAACAGGCCGTGTTTGCGCGCCGCGGTGGAGCAGTCCAGTTTCGAGGATTACCCGATCCTGGCGCTGCGCGAGGCGCCCGAGATCGAAGTCCACCTCGTGGGCAGCCGCCGCGCGCCGGGCGGGGTAGGCGAGCCGGGCGTGCCGCCGGCGGTAGCCAACGCGCTGTTCGCGGCGACCGGCAAGCGTCTGCGCCGCCTGCCGCTCAGTCCGGCATCGCGGCTGCCGCCAGCGGCATGATCGGTCTGCGGCCCGCGAGCGCGAGCCAGCCGCGGGCGATGCGATAGATCACCCACAATCCGCTGCCGATCGCGAGCAGCCACGCCAGCGGTATGCCCAGGATGGTGAGGATGAGGAACAGTGTCGCCAGCACCAGCAGCGCGGCGAACCAGAAGGTGCGGATCTGCCAGCGGAAGTGCGACTCGAGGAAAGTGCCGCGCGCATCGTGCTGGTTGGCGTAGTTGAGGATCACCGCGACGAGCGAGGGTATGCCGAACACGAAGGCGCCCATGATCGTGAGCAGGCTGGTCGCGCAGAGGAGCAGGCTCAGCGTGTGCAGCAGATAGACGATGTGCGCCACGGTGACGAGGGAATCCCGCGGGCTCGGCTGCGTCGCGTTCGTCTGTTCGCTCATCGGTTGCGTCTCCAGGCTGGTCCGCGCGCGGCGATCATCCGAAGCCGCGGTCGCGGCGCACGAATTCGGCGCCGCGCTCGGCGATCATCATCGTCGGCGCATTGGTATTGCCGGAGGTGATGCGCGGCATCACCGAGGCGTCGATCACGCGCAGGCCCTTGATGGCGCGCACGCGCAGCCGGTCGTCCACCACCGCCGACGGGTCGTTGCCCATCCTGCAGGTGCCGACCGGATGGAAGATGGTCGTGCCCAGGTCGCCCGCGGCCGCGGCCAGTTCCGCATCGCTTTGCGCCCGCGCGCCCGGCCTGTACTCCTCCGGCTCGAATCGGCGCAGCGCCTGCGCGGCCATGATGCGGCGGGTGAAGCGGATCGAATCGACCGCGACCCTGAGGTCTTCCTCGGTCGACAGATAGTTGAGCTTGATCGCCGGATGCGCCAGCGGGTCCGGGCTCAGGATGCGCACGAAGCCGCGGCTGGTGGGGCGCAGGTTGCATACCGAAGGCGTGATCGCCGAAAACGGGTGCAGCGGGTCGCCGAACTTGTCCAGCGACAGCGGCTGCACGTGCCACTCGATGTTGGCGGAAGGCTGCAGCGGGTCGCTCTTCGCGAACGCGCCGAGCTGGGAGGGCGGCATGGTGAGCGGGCCGGTGCGGAACAGGAGGTACTCTAGGCCCATCGCCATCTTGCCGAACGGGCCGCGCGCCCGGTCGTTGAGCGTCACGGTGTTCCTTACCTTGTATTGCATCCGGATCTGCAGATGGTCGTGCAGGTTCTCGCCCACGCCCGGCAGCTCGTGGACCACCGCGATGCCGTGTCCCTGCAGCAGCGCGCCCGGGCCGACGCCGGACAGTTGCAGGATCTGCGGCGAGCCGATCGCGCCTGCGCACAGGATCACTTCGCGCTTCGCTTCGACGAACGCATCCCCGGCCCCGGACAGCAGCAGCTCCGCGCCGGCCGCGCGCTTCGCGCCGTCGCGCTGCTCGATGCGGATACGCCGCACGTGCGCGCCGTGCAGGACGCGCAGGTTCGGGCGGCCCTTCGCCGGCCACAGGAAGGCGCGCACCGCGTTCCAGCGCACGCCGTTGCGCTGGTTCATCTGGAAATAGGCGTTGCCGAAGTTGTCGCCGCGGTTGAACTCGCGGATCTTCGGAATGCCGCATTCCTCCGCCGCCTCGCGCCAGGCGTCGAGGATTTCCCAGTTGACGCGCCGCTCCTGCACCGGCAGCTCGCCGCCGGCGCCGTGCAGCTCGTCCGCGCCTTGGGCGTAGTCCTCCATGCGCTTGAAGTAGGGCAGCACCTCGTCCCAGCCCCAGCCGCGCAGCCCGAGCGAAGCCCAGTGGTCGTAGTCGCTCTTCTGGCCGCGCATGTAGATCATGGCGTTGATCGAGGTGCAGCCGCCGAGCACCTTGCCGCGGGCGTAGCCGATCGAGCGCCCGTTCAGCCCTTCCTCGGCTTGCGTGCGGTACATCCAGTCGGTGCGTGGATTGCCGATGGTGAACAGGTAGCCCACCGGGATCGGGATCCAGAAATAGTCGTCCTTGCCGCCCGCCTCCAGCAGCAGGACGCTCGCGCTCCGGTCCGCGCTCAGGCGGTTCGCCAGCACGCAGCCGGCCGAGCCCGCGCCGATGATGACGTAGTCGTAGGACCCCAGCGCCTGGGACATGCGTGCCCTCCCGAATTTGTTTTCCTGCTGCCGGGACGAAGGATAGCCGGATTCAGTGCGCGTGCTTCGACGGCGGCGAGCTGATCCAGGCCTCGGACAGCGTGTCGGCCAGCTCCGCGAGCGCGTCGGCCGGCACGTAGACCGCGAACGCGATCCAGGCCGAAATCGTCGCCGGGGAGCCAGGGCCGACGCGCTTGACCTTGCCCTCCAGCAGCACATGGGTGCGCATCGGCCGGGTGAAGCGCAGCGTGATCTCGCGCGCCGAGGCGCCGCCGAGCGCGGCTTCCTCGCGCTCGCCGCGCGCCATCGCATAGACCTCCGCGATGAAGCGTTCCACCGCTCCCTGGCGCACCCAGACCTCGTCCTGTACGCCGTGGAAGCCCGCGCCGTGGACCGTGACGCGCAGGCGCAGGTCGCCGGCGCGCGGCATGTTCGCCGCGACGGTGCCGCGCGATTCGATGTCGACGTAGGAGTCGGTGTCGCCGAGGCGCATGGAAAGACTCGTCCGGGCCGGAAACGGGACGGCGGCGAATCGCCGCGAGGCCCACAGTATAGGTCAGGCCGTGGCGGCGACCGCCACCCCGCTCGCATAGAATAGCGCCCGGACGCTTCCTTCACTCTTTCCCGGGGTTCCGGTGCGACGCCTCTTTCTCGCCTGCAGGGCGGCGATGCTCGGTGCGACGATGCCCGCGGCGCGCGGCGCCGCGAAGCCGGAATGCCTGGCGCCGACCTTTGCTCTTCGCACCCGCGTTTGCCGCGGCAAAGGTCTGCAAAACATCTCCAGGATGCCTGCGCCGGGAAGGCGCTCGCCGGGCATGAACACTGAACATGCGCGCCGCTGAACACGCCGCGCTGCGGCTGGCGCGGATCCGATGCACCTTCCCGGGCCGCAACGGCGCCGCCTACACCGCGGTGGAGGACGTCAGCCTGGAAGTCCGCGCCGGCGAATTCGTCTCGTTGGTCGGGCCGACCGGCTGCGGCAAGTCCACCCTGCTCAACATCGCCGCCGGACTCGCCGCGCCGAGCGAAGGAGAGGTGGAAGTCTTCGGTCAGCGTCTCGCCGGCCTCAATGCCCGCGCCGGATATCTGTTCCAGACCGACGCGCTGCTGCCGTGGCGCACCGCGCGCGAGAACGTGATGCTTGGCCTGCAGATGCGCGGCAGCGCCGCCGCGGAAGCGGGCGCGCGCGCAGACGAGTGGCTGGCGCGGGTCGGGCTCGCGGCACACCGCTGGAAATATCCGCACGAGCTGTCGGGCGGCATGCGCAAGCGCGTGGCGCTGGCGCAGATGCTGATCCTCGGCCCCGAGATCCTGCTCATGGACGAGCCCTTCTCCGCGCTCGACGTGCAGACCCGGAGCCTGATGGAAAACGAACTGCTCGCGCTGTGGTCGCAGGACCGCAAGTCGGTGGTCTTCGTCACCCACGACCTCGAAGAAGCGATCTCGCTGTCCGATCGCGTCGTGGTGCTCGCCGCGGGGCCGGCGAGCCGCCCGATCGGCGAGTTCGCGATCGACCTTCCGCGCCCGCGCGACGTCTCCGAGGTCCGGCTCACGCCGCACTTTCTCGACCTGCACGCGACCGTCTGGCAGGCGCTGAAGCGGGAAGTGCTGAAGAGCCACGCGCGGGCGGAGGCCTGAGCGATGAGAGGGCGCGCCCTGCCGCTGTACCAGGCGCTGCTGCTGCTCGCGCTGCTCGGCGCGTGGTACGCGCTGACCGAGAGCGGGATCCTGCCGCCGTTCTTCTTCGGCCAGCCGCTCGCGGTCCTGCGGTGCATCCAGGAGTGGTTCGTCAGCGGCAGGATCTTTCCTCATCTCGGCGTGACGCTAGTCGAGACGCTGCTCGCCTTCGCGCTCGGCACCGCGGCGGGCCTCGCGGTCGGGCTGTGGCTCGGGCTGTCGCGCACCGCCTCGCGGCTGCTCGATCCGTACATCACCGCGCTCAACTCGATGCCGCGCGTGATCCTGGCGCCGATCTTCGCGGTGTGGTTCGGGCTGGGCATCTGGTCCAAGGTTCTGCTCGGCGTGACGCTGGTGTTCTTCATCGTGTTCTTCAGCGTCTTCCACGGCGTGCGGGACGTGAACCCGGTGTGGCTCGCCAACGCACGCATGCTGGGCGCCTCGCGCCGGCAGCTCATGCGATACGTGTACCTGCCCGCAGCGACCTCGTGGGTGTTCTCCAGCCTGCACACCTCCGTCGGCATGGCCTTCGTCGGCGCGGTGGTGGGCGAGTACCTCGGCTCCGCGCGCGGGGTCGGCTATCTCATCCTGCAGGCCGAAGGTGTCTTCGACATCAACACCGTGTTCGCCGGCGTGATCGTGCTCACGCTGTGCGCGATCGCGCTGGACCGGATCGTCACCGCCGCCGAGCGGCGGCTGCTGCGCTGGCGGCCCGCGCCTGCGACGCAGGCGGTGGATTGAGGCGCGCGGTGCGGCCCGCCCTCCGACATGCGGCGCTCGCGCGCGGCCCGGCGCGCCGACGCTGATGGAGTTTTCCGACCACGCGATCTTCGTCTGCTCGCTGCTGGCGCTGGCGAGCATTCTTGCCAGCCCGGTCGCCCACCGCACCGGCGCGCCGCTGCTGCTGGTCTTCCTCGGCATCGGCATGCTCGCCGGCGAGAACGGGCCGGGTCACATCCATTTCCACAACTTCGAGGCAACCTACCTCGTCGGCACCGTCGCGCTGGCCGTGATCCTGTTCGACGGCGGCATGCGCACGCACACCGAGACTTTTCGCGTCGGCCTGCGGCCCGCGCTGTCGCTCGCCACGCTGGGCGTGGTGTTGACCGCCGGCGCAGTGGGCGCGGCGGCGGCGTGGGCGCTCGACATGGACTGGATGCAAGGCATGCTGCTCGGCTCGATCGTCGGCTCCACGGACGCGGCGGCGGTGTTTTCCCTGCTGCACGCGCGCGGCATGCGGCTCAAGCAGCGGGTGGGCGCGACGCTGGAAATCGAGTCCGGCTGCAACGATCCGATGGCGGTCTTTCTCACCCTGGTGTTCATCGAAGCGGTGAAGACGCAGGGCGGGAATCTCGGCGTCGCCACCGTTCTGCAGTTCGCGCGCGAGTTCGGGCTCGGTGCGGTGCTCGGCCTCACCGGCGGCAGGCTGCTCGCGCGCCTCATCGGCCGGGTGGAACTCACGCCCGGGCTGTACCCGCTGCTCGCGGCCGCGGGCGGGCTTGGCATCTACGCCGGCACCCTGCTGGCGGGAGGCAGCGGCTTTCTCGCCATCTATCTCGCCGGGATCGTTCTCGGCAACAGCCGGGTGCACAGCGCCGGCACCATCTTCAAGGTGCACGACGGCCTGGCGTGGCTGGCGCAGATCACGCTGTTCCTGCTGCTCGGGCTGCTGGTCACGCCGCGCGCGCTGCTGCCCTCCGCCCTGGAGGCGCTGCTCATCGCGCTGGTGCTGATCTTCGTCGCGCGCCCGTTCGCGACCTGGATCTGCCTGCTCCCGTTTCGTTTTCCGTGGCGCGAGCAGTTGTTCATCGGCTGGGTGGGCCTGCGCGGGGCGGTGCCGATCGTGCTCGCCACGTTTCCGGTGCTGGGCGGATTGCCCGACGCGCAGATCTATTTCAACGTCGCGTTCTTCGTGGTGCTGACTTCGCTCGCCATCCAGGGCTGGACGGTGGCGCCGCTCGCGCAGCGGCTGGGCCTGATGTTGCCGCCGGCGCACGCGCCGCTGTTTTCCGAGATGCTGGAGGTGCCCGGACAGACCGGGTTGCGCATGCTTGCCTGGCACGTCAACGCGGAAAGCCCCGCGCTCGGCCGGCAGGTGAGTCAGCTTCCGCTGCCGGAGGGCGTGCGCGTGGCCGCCGTGTTCCGCAACGCAGCCGCGCTGGAAGCCATCGGTCATGTCGAGATCGCCGCCGGCGATCTGCTCTATGTAATCACCCGCGACGAGGATGTGCCGGTGCTGGAGCGCCTGTTCGTGCCGGAGGATGCCGCCGAGGAGAGCGCACAGGCGCAGTACTTCGGCAGCTTCACGCTCAGCGGCGAGGCCAGGCTGGGCGACATCGCCGAGGTCTACGGCGTCGAGGTGCCGCAGGCGATACACGCGCTCACGGTGTCGGAATATCTCGACCGGCGTTTCCGCGGCCGTGCGGTGGTCGGCGACCGCCTGCGCCTGGGCGCGATGGAGTTGGTGGTGCGCGAAGTCGAGGGGCGGCGCGTCACCCGGATCGGGGTGCGCGTGGCGCTGCCCGCTTCACGCTGAGCCGAGCCAGGCGCGGCGCGCGCGCTCGAAGCGCGCATCGGGCCGCACCGTCAAGACGCCGGTGTCCAGCGCCGGTGCCGCAAGCCGCACGTCGAATGCCATCAGCTCGTCGCGGCGGAAGGCGTGGATCCGCACCGTCTGTCCCGGCCGGTGGCGAGCCAGGCTCGCTTCGAAGTTCTTCGGCGTGACGCGCAGGCCGTCCACTGCGGCGAGCACGTCGCCTGCCGCGAGACCGGCGCGCTGCGCCGCGCCGCCGTCGAGCACCTGCGTCAGCCTCAGGTCGCCGCCGCTGTCGGCGGTACGCACGCCGAGGTCCACGCGCCGCGTCAGTGCGTTCTCGGATTTCGGTGCGGGCTTGCCGCCCTTGTCCGAGAGGGATGCGGCGCGGCGCAGCTTCAGCTCGATGCCGACGGTGTCCAGCCACCGCTGCAGCGGCAGCTCGGCGGTGGAGCGCAGCGCCCGGTCGAAGAAGCGTTTGAGCTTCAAGCCGGTGACTTCCTCGGCGAGCGATTCGATGCCGTCTTCCGGTATGCCGACGCCTTTCTGCCCGTAGCGTTTCCACAGCGCCCGCATCACGCGGTCCAGCGATCTGCGTCCCTGCGTTTCCGACCGGATCAACAGGTCCAGGCACAACGCCACCAGGCCGCCTTTGACGTAGTAGCTCACCATCGCATTGGGCGCATTCTCGTCCTGGCGGTAGTACTTGATCCAGGCGTCGAAGCTCGACTCCTCGACCGTCTGCTTCAGGCGTCCCGGGGCGCGCAGCACCGAAGTGACGGCCTTGCCGAGCAACTCGAGATAAGCATCCCGAGTAATCAGGCCCGAGCGCACCAGCAGCAGGTCGTCGTAGTAGGAGGTGATGCCCTCGAATGCCCACAGCAGCGTGGTGTAGCTCTCGCGATTCAGGTCGTAGGGCGAGAACGCCGCGGGCCTGATGCGCTTGACGTTCCAGGTGTGGAAATACTCGTGGCTGGCGAGCCCGAGAAAGGTGCGGTAGCCGTTCGTCACCTCGGCGACGCCCTTCTGCGGCAGGTCGTCGCGCGAGCACAGCAGCGCGGTGGAGGAGCGGTGCTCGAGTCCGCCGTAGCCTTCGCCCACCGCGGTGACGAGGAACAGGTAGCGGTCCATCGGCGCCGGCTCGCCGAAGAAGCGGATCTGGGTTTCGCACAGCACCTTGAGATCGCGGCACAGCCGATCCATGTCGGCGCGATGACGGCCGGTGAGGGCCACCCCGTGCGGCACGCCGCAGGCGCGGAACGCGGCCAGCGTGAACGCGCCGATCTCCACCGGATGATCGATCAGCTCGTCGTAATTGTCGGCGCGGTAGGTGCCGAATCCGTTGGGTCCGGCGTCCTTGCGCCGCATCGCGGTGGCGACCCGCCAGCTGCGGTAGCGGGCGCCTTTCGGCGGCAGGATCTCGACTTCGCAGGGATCGTCCTCGCGGCCCTCGACTTTGAGGAATACCGACGGGCCGTTGAAGAAGGCGTGCGTGGTGTCCAGATGCGCGCCGCGCACCGAAAGGTCCCAGGCGTAGATTTCGCAGGTCACCGCGACCGCGCCGTCCGCCGGCGCGACCTGCCAGGTGTTCTTGTCGAGCTTCGCGATCGGCAGCACCCGCCGGCCGCTTTGCGCGCGGATGCGCACCACGTGCCTGGCGAATTCGCGGATCAGGTAGCTGCCCGGAATCCAGGCCGGCAGCGAGAACTTCTGCCCCGCCGGATCCGGATCGGCGACGGTGCAGCAGACTTCGAACAGATGGGCTTCGGGGTGGCTCGGGAAAATCGAATAGCGGATGCGCGGGCCGGGATTCATGTTTTCATCGTACTACCGCGGGTGCCGTTGCTTCGGCTTGAACTCGATCACGCGGGCCGATGCGCACGACGCCGCGTCACGGGTGACGCGAACGTAATCGTTGTCGAGCGCAAATCCGATCGCCGGAGCGAAGCAGGCAAGCAGCAGGAAGAATCTCATGAGCATCCTCGGAGCGGAAGCCGGCCGGGTTCCGGCGTGCGGGAGCGTATCAGAACGCCGGAGGACGAAAAACATGCGACGCTCCGGCGCTTGTCCGGGACTTGATACCGGTGACGCCGGTCGCCGGTTCAGACAAAATGGCGCCATGCGGCGCGCGCGATTCCATCCGCAAGTTCCAGGGGCCGGCGGACCGTTGCTCGCCATCGCCGCGGCGTGTCTGTGTTCCGCCGCGATTTCCGCGGACACCGCACGGTTCTCTGGCAGGCTCGCGGTGGAGCTGGTGGACGAGATCGAGTTCGATCACAAGTTCAGGCTCCTGGAGGATTTTTCGTTCGTGGACGCCGCCGGCAAAGTGTGGCTCGCGCGCAGAGGCGACATCGTCGACGACGAATCCGTGCCGCGCGAACTCGGCTCCCTGAGCGCCCTGCTGCCGCACGTCTCCGAGTACCGCAAGGCGGCGATCGTCCATCGGCATTTCGTGCTCGTCAGGACCGAACCGTGGAGGCGGGTGGATCGCATGCTCTACGACGCAAGCCTGGCGGAAGGCGTGAGCGAGCCGCAGGCGAAGATGCTGTACGCGGCGGTGTATGCGGGCGGATGGCGCTGGGAGCCGCGGGAGTCGAGCTGCTATGGCTCCTGCCACGCGTCGGCGGTGTCATTGGCCTGGAAGCCGGCGGCGACTCCGTCCGAGATCCTGCCGGTACTGGAATGGATCGCACACGCCGGACCGACTCTCGACCAGGTCGACCAGCGCATGGACGCCGCCATCCGCAAGCCGGGTCCGCACCTGTTCGCGCAGGGACATTGATCGGCCAAGGCACAGAAGGCCGGCTCAGCACGCTTTTACGTTTGCCGGTTGCGGCAGTGTTGCCCTCGTCGCCGACCCCTGTTCCGGGGCGCGAAGCTCAACAACAGCGCGAAACCTTGCTCCACTTCTGTTCCTGGCGGAACTTGAAGTATTCCTCCCGCGTCATCGGCGGCTCGCCCGGATGCGCCTGCCGGTGGTGCGCGAGATAGCGCTCGTAGGCGTCGTCCCCGCTGACTTCGCGGAGGAACTCCCAGACCCGCTTCAGTTCTTCGCGCACCATGGCGGGCTCAGCCGTGCAGCGACGTGGTCACCATGCTCGCCTCGAGCTGGCTGCGCACGTACTTCGACTCGGACAGGGGCAGCACCGGCCTGCCGGAACGCAGCCGCAGCGACATGCGCAGCATGTCGACGATCACCACCCACAGCACGATGGCGAAGAACAGCGCCAGCGCCGCGTCGATCTGCTGGCCGATGATCAGTTGCGGCGCCACGGCCGCCCGGTCTGGAGGCAGGGTGCCGGCGCCGAGCTTCTCGGCGAGGCTCGCCGCGCCGGACAGGAAGCCGACCGCAGGATTGGGACTGAAGACCTTTTCCACCGCCGCGGTGGTGCAGACGATCGCGAGCCAGGAAAGCGGCAGCCCGGTCACCCAGGCGTATCGCGCCTTGCCCATCTTGATGAGGATGCCGGTGGCGACCGACAGCGCGATGCCGGCGAGCAGTTGGTTGGAGATGCCGAACAGCGGCCACAGGATGTTCACCCCGCCGAGCGGGTCTTTCACGCCCTGCCACAGGAAGTAGCCCCAGGCCGCCACGAAGATCAGGCTGGAGAGCACGGTCATCGGGTAGGACGACACGTTGCCCATCGGCTTCCAGGCGTGCTTGAGCATGTCCTGCAGCATGAAGCGGCCGACCCGGGTGCCGGCGTCCAGCGTGGTCAGGATGAACAGCACCTCGAACATGATCGCGAAGTGGTACCACACCGCCAGCAGCGTATTGCCGAAGGTGCTGGAGAAAATGGTGGCCATGCCTACCGCAAGAGAAGGCGCGCCGCCGGTGCGGGCGAACAGCGTGACCTCGCCCATCTCCTTGGCGAGCGACTGCATCTGATCCACGGTGACCGGGAAGCCCCACGAAGAAATCATCGCCACCGCGGCGGCGGCTTCCTTGCCCACCACGCCCGCCGGGCTGTTGATTGCAAAGTACACGCCCGGCTCGAGGACGGTCGCGGCGACCACCGCCATGATGCCGACGAAGGATTCCAGCGCCATGCTGCCGTAGCCGATCATGCGCAGGTCTTTCTCGTTGGACAGCAGCTTCGGCGTGGTGCCGGACGAGACCAGCGAGTGGAAGCCGGAGATCGCGCCGCAGGCGATGGTGATGAACACGAACGGGAACAGGTCGCCCTTGAAGATCGGCCCGGTCCCGTCGATGAACCGCGTCAGCGCCGGCATCTTCACTTCGGGCGCCAGGATCAGGATCGAGATCGCGAGCAGGAACACCACGCCCAGCTTCAGGAACGTGGACAGGTAGTCGCGCGGCGCCAGCAGCAGCCACACCGGAAGCACCGCGGCCGCGAAGCCGTAGATCATCACGAACCAGGCAACCGACTCGCCGCTCCAGTCGAACATGCCACGCAGCGTCTGGCTGTGATCCACCCAGCCGCCGCCGACCACGCACAGGACGAGCAGCGTGATGCCGATCAGGGAGGCTTCGAGCACGCGACCGGGGCGGATGCCGCGCATGTACATGCCGATCAGCATCGCGACCGGAATCGTGCCGAGCACGGTGGCGGTCGCCCACGGGCTGTGCCGCATGGCATTGACGATCACCAGGCCCAGCACCGCGATCAGGATCAGCATGATGGTCATGGTGCCGGTGAGCGCGGCCCAGCCGCCCACCGGTCCGAGCTCGTCGTGCGCCATCTGCCCGAGGCTGCGGCCGTCGCGCCGGGTGGAGCAGAACATGATCACCATGTCCTGCACGCAGCCGCCGAGCACCGCGCCGGCCAGGATCCAGATCGTGCCGGGAAGGTAGCCGAACTGCATTGCGAGCGTCGGGCCGATCAGCGGTCCCGGGCCGGCGATGGCCGCGAAATGGTGGCCGAACACCACCCACTTGTTGGTGGGGACGAAATCGCGGCCGTTGTTGAACCGTTCCGCGGGCGTGGCGCGCGTTTCGTCCAGCGCCAGCACCCTGGCGCAAATCCACGCGCTGTAGAAGCGGAAAGCGACCAGGTAGGTGCAGACCGCGGCGATGACGAACCAGATGGCGTTGATGGATTCGCCGCGGTGCACGGCGATCGCGCTGACCGCCAAGGCGCCGAGAACGGCGATCCCCAGCCAGAGCAGCTTGGCCCCGATGGTTTTTGGCATGACACCTCCCGAGTGTCGCGCTCCGGGTCCATTCCGGAGCCGTCGTTTTGTCCGGGCGAAGTGTACCGCAGGAAGCGCGACGGGAGCACGGCTGTTGC
>DASRFY010000209.1:0-2193 GCA_035651315.1 Burkholderiales bacterium | reverse complement strand
TTATCTCCCGATTCCGTCGGTGACCTGGCGTCATCGCGAATTGGTGTTGCACGTGACCGCCTTTGGCGCCGGCGATCGCGCAAGAGCTCAACTGATCTCGCACTACGTAGTCGAGAACCTTTCGGATCATCCCCGTGCGGTGACGCTGGTGCTGGCCGTTCGACCGTTCCAGGTCAACCCACCCACCCAGTTCCTCAACGGGCCGGGCGGCGTCGCGGCGATCCGGGAACTTTCCTGGGACGGACGCGCGTTGAGTATCAACGGCGAGCGTCGGCTGTTTCCCGTCGAAAAACCGGACCGGGTAATCATTGCGGATTTCGATGCGGGCAATATCCCCGAACTCCTGACCAAAGCGTTACCGGCAAGCGCCATCAAAGACGACACCGGCTTCGGCTCGGCGGGTTTGCTGTACCAGCTGGAGCTGCCGCCGCGGGGAAGCCGCAGCGTCGGGATCGTCGCGCCTCTGGCGGGAACACCGGCTCTGCCGAACGGCGCTCCGAACGCCTGGCTGAGTCGGCGGCAGGCCGAGACGGCGCACGACTGGCGAAACAAACTCAATCGTGTTTCGCTACACGTGCCCGGTGCCGGACAACCGCTGGCGGATACGGTGCGTTCCGCGCTGGCGCACATCCTGATCGAACGCGCCGGGCCTGCCCTCCAGCCGGGAACCCGCTCCTATGCCCGGTCATGGATCCGGGACGGCGCCATGATGTCCGATGCACTGCTGCGACTGGGGGACGCCGATGTGGTGCGCGAATATATCGACTGGTTCGCGCCACGCCAGTTTGCCAGCGGCAAAGTGCCTTGTTGCGTGGACGCTCGCGGGTCCGACCCCGTGGCGGAAAACGACAGCCACGGTGAGTTCATTCATCTGATCGCGCAGTACTACCGCTACACCCGCGACCGCGACTGGCTGCGGACAATGTGGCCGCAGGTCGCATCGGCGGCCTCCTACATGAATTCACTGCGTGCCGCGGAATCCTCGGTGCAAAACCGGAGCGCGGACCGGCGCGCATTCTACGGCTTGATGCCCGCGTCGATCAGTCACGAGGGCTATTCCGACCGGCCGGCCTACTCGTACTGGGACGACTTCTGGGCACTGGCGGGCTACAAGAGCGCCGTGGACATCGCCAAGGCGCTCGGTCGCGACGACGACGTGCGGCAACTCACTGCCGAGCGCGAGGAACTCCGCAACGACCTGCAAACATCCTTGCGCATGAGCATCGCGCAGCACGGCATCGACTACATCCCCGGCAGCGCCGATCGCGGTGATTTCGACTCCACCGCAACCACGATTGCGCTTTCCGTCGCGGGCGAGCAGGCGCAGCTCCCGCAACGGGAATTGCGGCAGACCTTCGAGCACTACTGGAAGGAATTCGTCCTGCGCCGCGACGGCGGCATGCCGTGGAGCGTCTACACCCCGTATGAGCTGCGCGCGGTCGGTGCCTTCGTGCGACTCGGCTGGCGCGAGCGCGCCTGGCAGCTGCTCGAATTCTTTCTCGCCGACCGTCGTCCCGCAGGCTGGAATCAATGGGCCGAGGTCGTCGGCCGCGACGCACGCCAGCCGCGCTTCCTGGGCGACATGCCCCATGGCTGGATCGCCTCGGACTTCATTCAATCGGTGCTCGATCTCTTCGCCTACGAGCGTGCAGCGGATCAGGCGCTGGTGCTGGGCGCAGGCATTCCGATCGAATGGCTGGACGGGCAAGGCATCGGCATCGGGAATCTCCGCACGCCGTATGGAAATCTGAGCTATACGTTGCGACGCGATCGGCGGCGCATACTGCTGACGATCGGCGGAGGGCTGAGGTCGCCGCGCGGCGGCTTGATCTTCCCGTGGCCCTATACGGGCGTCCCCGGCCGCACCCTCGTCAATGGTCGCCCGCTGAAATGGGAGAACGGCAAGGAGCTGCGCATTGGGACCACACCCGCCGCGATCGAAGTGCAGGCGGCCGCGGAAGGCAACAGCCCTTGAGCGTTGCGCCCGTGCCTGACGCGCACCGAGCTCGAGTCCCCGTCACCGCTCGACGATCGACCCTTGACTGAACACACCGAACGGCGTCGTGCCTCGGAAATCAGGCCGGCCCGCCGCTGCGAACCATTTCGCCCCGCTCGATCTTGTAGATCTCGTCGACGAACTCGATCCGCTTGAGGTCCGATTCGGCCACCAGGATCGACACTCCCGAGCGCTGC
>DASRFY010000208.1:0-2022 GCA_035651315.1 Burkholderiales bacterium | reverse complement strand
GACAACGTCGAGTTCTAGCCCGGATAGGGCTCGAAGGTCATTGATTCGACGGGGCAGCCCATCGCTTTTGCCATTTTGTCCATCGCCTCGTCGGTGATCGGCACCGGCTGGAACTCGGCGTCCGCCCCCTTGGACTGAATGAACGCCCGGGCGGCCGCCTCGGTGTTCCATGTCACCACCGGGTCGGGACTGACGCCCGGCACCTGGCGGCAGATCGGAAATCCATCGGACTTGTAGACGATGACGTACATCGAGCCCCCGGCGGCGGAGGGTAACCGATGTGGCCGCGCGGCAACAAGGCAGCGCATCAGGGAGGCCCTGATTGCCGCCTCAGGAAGGGGGGCGTTAAATCGATCACGGGTGGCCGTGGTAAGCGGCATCACCGTGCGCTTGCCTGGCCGAGGTGATGGCGCCCCTGCGCGGGGCAACTTTCGGGGAGATGGTCATGAACATGCGTGATGCAGCAGGCCTTTGCATTCCTTACGGGCCGACGAATTCGCAGTACCAGACGGAATTCGATCCGGCCAGCCAGACGCTCTGGGGATATTTCAAGCCGCGCGGCACGGCTTGCTACAGCCTGGGGCTGCTCAAGGACATCCTGGCGCACGATCAGAAGCTGGTGGCGAACGGCGCGCGCATCGAGGTCGACGGCGCGCTGCAGGAGGTGCATTACTACGTCACCGGCTCGCGCGTGCCGCGGGTGTTCAATCTGGGCGGCGACCTGGCGCTGTTCGTGCTGCTGATCAAGGCGCGCGACCGCGACGCGCTCGCGCACTACGCGCGGCTGTGCATCGACAACATGTACCCGCGCATCCACAACTTCTTCAGCCCGACGCTCACCAAGATCGCGCTGGTGCAGGGCGACGCGCTCGGCGGCGGCTTCGAATGCGCGCTCGCCTCGGACCTGATCGTCGCCGAGGAAAGCGCGCAGCTCGGCTTTCCGGAAATCCTGTTCAATCTCTTTCCCGGCATGGGCGCCTACAGCCTGCTCGCGCGGCGCATCGGCATGCGCGCGGCCGAGGAGCTGATCCTCTCGGGGCGCATCCTGCCCGCGGCGGAGCTGCATCGCATGGGCGTGGTCGACGTGCTGGCGAAGGACGGCGAAGGCGCCGCGGCGGTGCGCGACTGGATCGCGGCCAATGCCAAGCGGCGCAACGGGCTGCAGGCCGCCTTCCGCGCGCGCAAGCTGGTGCACCCGGTGACGCGCGAAGAGCTCGACGCCATCACCGATGTCTGGGTGGACGCCGCCTTCCGGCTGCAGGACCGCGACCTGAAGATGATGGGCCGCATCGTGCGCGCGCAGATGCGCCGCACGGAAATCGGCGACGTGAGCGACGTGACGGCAGCGGCGCTGAGCGAGGAGCGGCTGGCCGAGGCGGTGTAGCCGCTTAGCCCGCGACCAGCGAGCTGAAGCCGCCTTCCCGGAACATCAGGCCGAACTGGAAGAAATTGACGCGCGTGGAATTGACGATCGCATCCTGCGCCAGCGGATCGTCGATGGTCTTCAGGAGCTTGTTCAGCTTCGCGAGATGGTCGACGTCCATGGTGGCGTGCGACGAGAGGAACCTGAAGCCGCCCTTGTCGACCTCGCGGCCGAGGGCGCGCGCGATCGACTCCGAGACGCGTCCCGCATATACGGAGGACACCACCTCGAGCATGTAGAGCATCCCCAACACGGAACATGGGTGCACGCGGTCGATGCCGTGGTAATTGAAAGCCACCATGGCCTGAACCGGAGCGCTCGGCGGCCCGGCCGTAACGCTCGCGACATCGCCCCCCACCGCCTCGATGTCCTCGAGCACCCATGTTTCGTGGCCTTTTTCCTCCTCGATCCGCTCGTACAGCTCGTAGCGCACCTGCCGGTAGCGGTCGTCGCAGCGCGCCGCCGCCGCCGCCATGGTGGGACAGAAATGCCAGACCACGTGGTACAGGTCGTGCAGGAACGCCTGGTACTGCGCCAAGTTCAGCCCGTGATGGATCATCGCGTGCATCGTCGGGATTTCCTCGAGGCCGCGGCGCGCG
>DASRFY010000207.1:0-3459 GCA_035651315.1 Burkholderiales bacterium | reverse complement strand
GCGTCGAACCGGCCTGTCGACACGCTTTGCATGCAGGATTGCATGGCCGACCAAGCCGGCGAGGAGTTTTGCGAGGACCGCTGTTCCTTCTAGAGCACTCGGGCTGGACTGGCTAAATTTTGCTGCCCGCTTGGCGTGATGCTGCAGGCCATATTCATTGCCTAGAAGCCGGATGGCAAAACGCTCGTTCGTTACGCTGGTCTCCTCGTTAGCTCCTGTAATTTCCGCTGTTACAGGCAATTTCGGCCGGAGCGCATTTCGCTCCAGACTGCCAGCACCGCCGGCTAGTCTCGAGCCCTCGAAATCCAACACCTCACGCCCTGGGCCGCCGTCCGGCATTTCCCGCCCAACGTCCCTTTCCCGCCTAACCATAGAGGGAATCCACGATTCGGACACCCCCATGTGCGAAAAACATACCTAGTATGAGACTTGCGCCGAGCACCGGGGCAGATACGCCTTTGCATGATGGATGATCGAGCCGGCTTCCTCGGATTCCGTATGACCTTGCCCTGCAACGCAGGTTTTTCACGTCGGGCACCGAGCATCGTGGTGGACGCGCCGCGGAAGCATTCGGCAGTGGCGCGAGCCGCCATGGTTCTAGCCGGAGTGCTGTCGGCCTTCGGTCCGGCTGCGACCGCGCAGGCCGACGACAACACCTTCGGCGGCGCCGAGGTGGCATATACGCACGACAGCAATTTCTCCGCATCGCCCGCCGATGTCCCGCTATCGCCCGACAGCAGCACCGTGTACTTCGGGTACCTCGCGCACTACTGGCCGAGCCAGGACCTGCGCAACGCCGTTCTGGTGCGCGCCGAGGGTGCCTTGGTCCGCCAGCGCACGTTCACGGCCTTCGACAGCACGGACTACGGGGCGAGCCTCGGCCTGTATCATGCATTCAGCACGCGTAACGTGCTGACGGCGTCGGCGGGATTGCTGGTGCGGCATTTCTCCGATTCGTCGTTCGACTCGCATACGCGGTCGGCGCAGGCCACGCTCAAGCACAAGCTGACGGCGACAGTGTCGCTGCGCGAGTACCTGACGGTCGAGAGTTCGCGTGTTTCGACCGCCGATTTCAGCAACCGCGGCTGGTCGATCGGGACGTCCGCGACATGGGCGCCGGTGCGGCGCTCGCAGGTCTCGCTGAACCTGTCGTGGTGGGGGCGCACCTATGACGGAGCCCCGGGGGCTGATCGTTCCGGCAAACAAGCGGGCGTCGCAGCGCTCAGGCAACTCGGCGAGGCTCTATATGTACGCGTCTCGATCGCGCGCCAGCGCAACGAGACCCTAGCCGGCGTCGGTTACAAGAACACGAATTACTCGTTCGCGCTGGGCCTGGACATGTAGGCCGGGGCGTCTCGCGGACGCCCGGATTCGATATATCATGTGCGCCCGTTCGCCAAGCAGGAGTGAGCCGGTGGCCCTCGCAACGTGACGAAGACCGATCTGGCGTGGCCGCTGGCGTGGATTGCGCTTGCAGTGTGTAGCACGGCCGCTCTGGCAGAACCGGTCACATTTCGGGTACAAACGCCGGCGGCCCGGGACGTGCAAGTGATGGGAAGCTTCTCCGCGTGGCGAGTCCCCTACCCAATGCGTCGGGCTGCCGACGGCTCGTGGTCGGTCGTGCTCGAGCTCCAGGCGGGACGATATGAGTATTTTTACCTAGTGGACGGGCGCCCCACCGTGAATCCTAGCGCTCCGAGCGTGGCCGACGGATTGGGCGGCAGGAACAATGTCCTCATTGTTCCCGCGGCACGGTAGTTACGTGTGTACCCCGGCCAGCTCACGAACGTCTAACGGGCAGAAGTGAGTGGACCGCTCAGCGCAGGAAGAGAACGAATGGATCGAGCGCAGCCTGCAGGGAGACCAGCAGGCGTACGCCTGCCTCGTGCAGCGCTACGAGCGCATGGTTCGCTCCGTCGTGCGGCGTCTCATCGTGTCGGATGCGGAGGTCGATGACTTGGCGCAAGCGGCTTTCGTGACCGCGTACGAGAACTTGGCGCATTACGGCGCGGCGGCGCGGTTTTCGACCTGGCTTTGCCAGATCGCGCTGAACAAGTGCAGGGATTGGCTGCGCGCTCGCGACCGGCACAGGACAAACATAGACGAGGACGCCGATATCGAGCAGATGGAGATCGGAGATCCGAGCGACGGTCCGGAATTCCGAGCCGAGTGGGGCGAGGTCGACTCGATGCTGCAACAAGCGCTCGGGCAGTTGAGGGCCGGCGATCGTGAAGTCATCGTGCTGAAGTACGTCGAAGGGCACGACTACGAGACGATCGCGCAGATGCTGGGTTGCAGCGCTGATGCTGCCAAGCTGAGGAGCTTGAGGGCTCGCGACATGCTGAAGCGAATTCTCGTAAGAATGGGTGTTAAGCCGTGAGGGAGACGATGAACGAAGGCACGAGCGAGGGCGATCGCCGGCTCGAAGCGTGGTTGGCCGATGCGCCACGCGTGGCGCCATCGGCCGCGTTCCGTGCCCAAGTCATGGGCGCTCTTGCGCGGCGTCGCGCGGGTCCGGTGCGACATTTCCTGTTCTCTCCGCGTATTTTGAAGTGGAACTTCGCGGGCCTTGCGGGCGCATTCGCGGTCGCGCTGCTCGCCGTCGGTATTGCGTGGACGCTGCAGCCTTCCGTTGACCCGGGGCCGGATGCGGCACGGGTCGTGAAAGTGCGCTTCGTCCTGGACCGACCCGGGGCAAGCGCCGTCAGCCTCGCAGGAGATTTCACCGGATGGAAAACCCGGGTCGCGCTCGAGCGCCAGGCCGACGGCACTTGGCAGGCCGAGCTGAGGCTTGCCCCCGGTGAATACGAGTATGCGTTCGTCGTGGACGACGACCAGTGGATTCAGGACCCGTCCGCGACGCGCTTCCGCAACGATGGCTTCGGCGGCCGGAACGCGGTCCTGCTTGTGCCAGGCGTGAATGGGGATCGGAATGCAGGCTGAGCGCGTCACAGTCGCATTGCTCCTGCTCACGATTGGATGGGCCGCGTGCGCGCAGACGACGTGGGACGAGGCTGCATCGCGGTTGCGCGCCGCCTCGCTCGCGCCCGAGCAGGTGACCGCGATCCTGGAGCGCGCCCGCGCACACGGGCTGGACCCCCGGGTCGCCGGGCCGTGGGCCGCGCGGGCCGCAGGGCTCGCCCAGGACGGCATCCCGTCCGCGATCCTCGGCGAGCGCATCTCGCAGGGCCTCGCGAAGGCGGTACCCGTCGGGCGCCTGGAGTCCGCCCTTGCCGACTTGGATGCGAACGTGCGCTGGGTGAACGGCCTGCTCGATCGCATCACCGCGCGTGCCGAGCGGCGGGACAATCCGGGACAGACTGAACTCGCGTTGCGCGCCGGTGAGGCCGCGTTGCGTGCCGGCCTCAGCCGAGATCAGCTCGAACGCGCCCTCGGACGCAGGCCGGTCACTTTGGAACAGGCGGTTGTTTTCTCTCAGACAGCAAGCAGCCTGCTCGC
>DASRFY010000206.1:0-11216 GCA_035651315.1 Burkholderiales bacterium | reverse complement strand
CGGCGATCAGGAAGGAGCAGGCGCGGATGTGGTCGGCGATCACCTTGAGGGAGTTGGAGGCGAGGTCCTTCGCGCCGGTCACCCGCGCCGCGGCGCGGATGAGGTCCTGGAACAGGTCGATCTCGTAGTTCGAGTGCACCCCCTGCAGCACGGCCGCCATTCGCTCCAGCCCCATGCCGGTATCGACCGACGGCTTCGGCAGCGGATGCAGCGCGCCCGACTCGTCGCGGTTGAACTGCATGAAGACAAGATTCCAGATCTCGATGTAGCGGTCGCCGTCCGCCTCCGGCGTGCCGGGGGGCCCGCCCGCGATTCCCGGCCCGTGATCCCAGAAGATTTCGGTGCACGGCCCGCAGGGACCGGTGTCGCCCATCTGCCAGAAGTTGTCGGACTGATACTTCTGCCCGCCGGGCTTGTCGCCGATGCGGGCGATGCGTTCTTTCGGAACCCTGATGTCTTTGGCCCAGATATCGTAGGCCTCGTCGTCGTCCCGGTAGACGGTGACCCACAGGCGCTCCGTGGACAGGCCGAATTCCCCGGTGATCAGCTCCCACGCGAAGCGGATCGCGTCGCGCTTGAAATAGTCGCCGAAGCTGAAGTTGCCCAGCATCTCGAAGAAGGTGTGGTGGCGCGCGGTGTAGCCGACGTTCTCCAGGTCGTTGTGCTTGCCTCCTGCGCGCACGCAGCGCTGCGCGGTGGCCGCGCGCACGTAGGGTCGCCTGTCGTGGCCGAGAAAGACGTCCTTGAACTGCACCATGCCCGCGTTGGTGAACAGGAGCGTCGGATCGTTGCCCGGCACGAGCGGGCTCGAAGCGACGACGGTGTGACCGTTGCGTTCGAAGTACTTCAGGAAACGACTGCGGATTTCGCTGCTTTTCATCTGGCTTGAGACCGCCTTCTACAGACAAACGAGCCGACCCGCGGGTCGGCTTTTCCAATTCTAACCTCGCAGCCGGGGTCGGCGTCAGTCGTCGCGCCAGTCGAGCACGCGCCTCACCACTTCCGCGGCAAAGCCGCGCGAGGCGAGGAACCGGGCCTGCCTCGCCTTCTCGGCGAGGTTCGCGGGAAGCGTTCCGAACTTCCGGCGCCAGACCTCGCGGGCGGCCTCGAGTTCGTCCGCGGCGAGGCTCTGCGCGGCCCGCTTCACCGCGTCCTCGGAGACGCCTTTGCGGCGCAGTTCCTGCGTGATGCGCGCGGCGCCGAAGCGCGCGCGCAGCGTCCCGGCCAAGCGGCGCTATTCCTCCAGCTCGACGACCGCCGCAAGCGGCGAGACCCCGACATGCTCGCGGATCTTGTTCTCGATCTCGCGGGCAACGTCCTGGTGTTCCTTGAGGTATTCGCGGGCGTTGTCCTTGCCCTGGCCGATGCGATCGCCCTTGTACGCGTACCACGCACCCGACTTCTCGACCAGCTTGTACAGCACGCCGAGCTCGATGATCTCGCCCTCGCGGGAAATCCCTTCGCCATAGAGGATGTCGAAATCGGCCTGCCGGAACGGCGGCGCGACCTTGTTCTTCACCACCTTGGCACGCGTCTCGTTGCCGATCACCTCGTCGCCCTTCTTGATCGAGCCGACGCGCCGGATGTCGATGCGCACCGAGGAGTAGAACTTGAGCGCGTTGCCGCCGGTGGTGGTCTCCGGGTTGCCGAACATCACGCCGATCTTCATCCGGATCTGGTTGATGAAGATCACCAGCGTATTCGAGCGCTTGATGTTGGCGGTGAGTTTTCTGAGCGCCTGCGACATCAGCCGCGCCTGCAGGCCCATCTGCGGCTCGCCCATTTCGCCCTCGATCTCCGCCTTCGGGGTCAGCGCGGCGACGGAATCGATGACCACGACATCGACCGAGCCGGAGCGCACCAGCATGTCGGCGATTTCCAGCGCCTGCTCGCCGTTGTCGGGCTGCGAGATCAGCAGCCCGTCGATCTTCACGCCGAGCTTTCCGGCGTACTGCGGATCGAGCGCATGCTCCGCGTCGATGAAGGCCGCCGTGCCGCCCGCCTTCTGCATCTGCGCGATCACCGAGAGCGTGAGCGTGGTCTTGCCGGAGGATTCCGGCCCGTAGATCTCCACGACGCGCCCGCGCGGCAGGCCGCCGACCCCGAGCGCGAGATCGAGCCCGAGCGAGCCGGTCGACACGACTTGAAGGTCTCGCGCGACCTCCTGTTCCCCGAGACGCATGATCGACCCCTTGCCGAACTGCTTCTCGATCTGGGATAAGGCCGCCTGCAGGGCCTTGCTGCGGTTTTCGTCCATCTGTTTTCCCTTTCCTGATGCCGCCGGATTATCGCACATGGCCCTTCGCGCGAAAGACCGCCATGGATCGTGGCGGCGCCGGCAATCCGCCGTCCGCTGCGCCGATGCGCTCAGCCGCGGGCGCGTTCCACGATCCCCGACAGCGCCGCGATCACCGCCTGGCGGCGCACCGCATCGCGGTCGCCGCTGAAGCCGAAGCGTAGCGCCATGACGTCCTCGCCGAGCGCCCACGCGATCCACACCGTGCCCACCGGTTTGTCCGGCGTGCCGCCGTCGGGCCCCGCCACGCCGCTCACCGCGACGGCGAGCCGGGCGCGGGAGCGTGCGAGCGCGCCTTGTGCCATCTCGCGCACGGCCTGCTCGGAGACCGCGCCGAAGTGGGCCAGCGTCTCGTCGCGCACGCCGAGCAGGTCGTGCTTCGCATCGTTGGTGTAGGTGACGAAGCCGCAGTCGAACCATTTGGAGCTGCCCGGCACCATCGTCACCGCCTGGCCGAGCCAACCGCCGGTGCACGATTCGGCGATCGCGAGCATCCAGCCCCGTCGCCTGAGCGCTTCTCCCGCCTCCGCGGCCAGCTTGTACAGTTCGGAGTCCATCGCTCAGCCGGTGAGGACCTTCCACAGCGCCAGGCACAGCAGCGCATAGAACGCCGCCACGACGTCGTCGAGCATCACGCCCAGTCCTCCCGGTACGGATTGATCCACCCGCCTGATCGGCGGCGGCTTCAGGATATCGAACAGCCGGAAGAGCAGGAAGGCAAACGCTTCCCAGGCGGTCTCCGCCGGCACGAAAAAAAGCACCAGCAGAAACGCCGTGATCTCGTCCCAGACGATGCCGCCGTGGTCGTGCACGCCCAGATTGCGGCCCGCCACCCCGCAGATCCAGACGCCCGCCGCGAACATCCCTGCGATCACCAGCAAATAGACGGGATCGCTGAGAAGACGCCGGAGCAGCAGGTGCAGCGGCAGCGCGACCAGCGTGCCGAACGTCCCCGGCGCCACCGGCGAGAGCCCGGCGCCGAATCCGAGCGCGAGGAAGTGTGCAGGGTGGGAGAACAGAAAGCGCGGCGTCGGCCGTGCGACGCCGTTAGCGGAAGTGGTCAAAGCCCGTGGCCTCGAGTGCGATCGGCTTGCCCGCGCTGTTGAATATCTGCACGCCGCCGCCCTCGATCGCCGTGCCGATGCGCGTCAGCCCGACGCCCAGCCGCGCCGACAGCGCCGTGATCGCCGCCGATTGCCTGGGCGGCGCGGTAAAGGCGAGCTCGTAATCGTCGCCGCCTGCGAGCACGGCCTGCCTGACCGCCGGAAGGTTCTTCAGCCCTTCCACCTCCGGGGTGCACGGCACTGCGCCGTAGTCGATGCGGAACCCCACGCCGGAGCTCTCCGCGATGTGACCGACGTCCGCCGCCAGCCCGTCGGAGACGTCGATCGCCGCGCTTGCGATGCCGACGAGCCCGCAACCGAGCGCCACGCGCGGCACCGGACGATGCAGCCGCGTCAGGCAGTGCTCGAGATCGAGACCCTTGAGCCGCAGATCGCCCTTCAAATGCAGCACGCCGAGCGCGGCGCTGCCGAGCACTCCCGACACCCACAGCTCGTCCCCGACACGGGCGCCGCTGCGAGTCAGCGCCTTGCCCATGCCGATCTCCCCGATCACCGTGATGGTGATCGAACGCGGTCCGCGCGTGGTGTCCCCGCCGACCAGCTCCACGTCGTAATCGTCGGCGAGCCGGAACAGGCCGTCGGAGAATTCGGCGAGCCAGCGTTCGTTGGCATCGGGCACGGTGATGGCGAGCAGCGCCCAACGCGGTTTCGCGCCCATCGCCGCGAGGTCGGAGAGATTCACCGCCAGGGCCTTGTGACCCAGGGCGCGCGGATCGGCGTCGGGAAAGAAATGCACTCCCGAGACCAGGGTGTCGGTGGAAACCACGATGTCCTGACCGTTCGGCGACGGCAGCAGCGCCGCATCGTCTCCCACCCCGAGCCGCGCCCCGCGCGCGGGGCGCGTGAAATAACGCCGGATCAGATCGAACTCGGAGACCATGGCGAAATTCTACGCCGTCGCGCGATCGGCCCGGGCGGGACTGTTTCCGCGCTTCCTCGAAAAACCCGACACCCGGAACCACGAAGAACACGAAGGAACACGAAGGAAAAGCGAGACCGAAGAAAACTCAGGCGAACCACCAAGGGCACGAAGATCACCAAGAAACCCGGGGATGAGGATTTTCTTGGTGTCCTTGGTGACTTGGTGGTTTGATTCGATGTTGCCTTTCCTTCGTGTCCTTCGTGGTGGAAGAGGTTTTCAGGACTTCGGCACTTGCTTGAGAAACGCCTGATACTCCTCTTCCTTCATGGTGAAGCTGTGCTCGGGCAGGGGGAATGCGCCCTTGCGCACGTCTTCCTGGAAGTCGGCGAGCGCCTTGCCGATGATCTCCCAGCAGTTGGCGTAGCGCTTGACGAACTTCGGCGTGAAGCGGTCGAACAGCCCCACCATGTCGTGCAGCACCAGGTTCTGTCCGTCGCAGTGCGGGCCGGCGCCGATGCCGATGGTCGGGATCTCCAGCCGCTCGGTGATCAGCTGCGCGACGCGGTCGGGGATCGCTTCCAGCACGATCGCGAAGCAGCCGGCCTGCTGCATCGCCAGCGCGTCCTTGAGCAGCTGAGCGCCGGTTTCCGCGCTCTTGCCCTGCACGCGGAAGCCGCCGAGCTTGGAGACCAGTTGCGGCGTGAGGCCGATGTGGCCCATCACCGGAATGCCCGCCCTGACCACCGCCGCCGCCATCGGGGCGAAGTCCTCTCCGCCCTCGATCTTGACGACGTCGGCGCCGCCCTCCTTGACCATGCGCATCGCGTTATTGACCGCATCGGCGGTCGAGGCGTGATAAGCGCCCAGCGGCAGGTCGCCGACCAGGATCGCCCGCCTCGCCGCGCGGCTCACCGCCTTGGCATGATGGATCATCTCGTCCATCGTCACCGGCACCGTGCCGGAGTAGCCGAGCGCGGTCATGCCGAGCGAGTCGCCGATCAGGATGCAGTCGATGCCTGCACGATCGACGAGCTGCGCGGTCGGATAATCCACCGCCGTGACCTGGAAGATCTTCTCGCCGCGGGCGACCTTCGCCTGCAGGTCGAATATCGTGAGTTTCTTCGGTTCCGCCGCTTCCGCCATCTCTCCTCCCGTTACGCGTTGATCTCAACCACGGAGACACAGAAAATTCAAAGACGAGATTTCACCACCAAGACACGAAGGCACGAAGAAACACGAAGAAGAACGTTACTCGAATTCTCTGCGTTCTTGGTGTCTTGGTGTCTTGGTGCCTTCGTGGTGAGATTTCTGTCTTTTCAGATGTATCTGTGCCTCTATGGTTCAGGATCTCGACTTCGCCGTGTGCCGCGCCGCGACCTCCTGCGGGCGCAGCGTCGCGGCGAGCCTGTCGAGCACGCCGTTGACGTACTTGTGCCCGTCGGTGCCGCCATAGCTCTTGGCCAGTTCCACCGCCTCGTTGATCACGACCCGGTACGGCGTCTGCGGCTGCGTCGACAGCTCGCAGGCGGCCATCAGCAACAGCGCGTGCTCCACCGGCGACAGCTCCTCGATCTTGCGGTCGAGGCAGGGCTGCAGCCGCGCGTGCAGCGCTTCGGCGTCGCGCAGCGAGCCGCGCAGCAGCGCCTCGAAGTATTCCCGGTCCGCCTTGTCGAAATCCTCCGCCTCGGCGAGCTGCGCCAGCAGCTCCTCCGGACCGCTCGGGTTGAGCAGCCATTGATAGAGCCCCTGCAGGCAGAATTCGCGGGAACGCCGTCTACTGCCTTTCATCGATCGCTTTCATCAGTTGCGCCATCTCCACCGCGGCCTGCGCGCAGTCCGTGCCCTTCTGGCCGGCGCGGGCGGCCGCCTGCTCCTCGGTGTCGCAGGTAAGGATGCCGTTCGCGACCGGGATGCCGGTGTCGAGCTGCACCGACATCACGCCCGACGCCGACTCATTGGAGACGATTTCGAAGTGATAGGTCTCGCCCCGGATCACCGCGCCGAGCGCGATCAGCGCGTCGAACTTTTCGGTGTTGGCGAGCTTCTGCAGCGCAAGCGGCACCTCCAGCGAGCCCGGCACCGTCGCGATCGTCACGTCCTGCGCGTGCACGCCTAGCCGTTCCAGTTCCGCCATGCAGGCCGCGAGCAGGCTCTCGCCGGCGCCGGCATTGAAGCGGGCGACGACGATGCCGACGCGAAGCCCCTTGCCGTCGGTATTCGGTTCGAAGCGAAACGGGAGGTTATTCACGGCCGCCCCCCGGCTGCAGATAGCCGGTCACCTCGAGATCGAAGCCGGCCATGCTCGGTATGCGCCGCGGCGCGGAGAGCAGCTTCATGCGCCGCACGCCCAGATCGCGCAGGATCTGCGCCCCGATGCCGTAGGTGCGCAGGTCCACCTTCTGCGGCTGCTCCGCGCTGTCCGGCTTCGCGCACAGCCTCTCGAGCAACTGCCCGCCGGTCTCGGTGCGATGCAGGAGCACGATCACGCCGCTGGGCGCGGCGGCGATCGTTCGCAGCGCGTCGTTCAGGTTCCAGGAATGCACCCGGCTGCCCGCGTCCAGCATGTCGGCAAGCGATACCGGCTCGTGCACCCGCACCAGCGTCTCCCGCTCCGAATGGATTGCGCCGTGGACCAGCGCGAGATGCACGTCTCCCGAGATGATGTCCCGGTACGCCAGCAGCCGGAAACGCCCGTACGCGGTCTCGATGTCGCGCTGCGCCGCGCGCTCGATCAGCGACTCGGTGCGGCTGCGGTAATGGATCAGGTCCGCGATGGTGCCGATCTTCAAGCCGTGCCGCTTCGAAAACTCGATCAGGTCGGGCAGCCGCGCCATCGTGCCGTCGTCCTTCATGATCTCGCACAGCACCGCCGCCGGATACAACCCCGCCAGCCGGGCGAGGTCGCAACAGGCCTCGGTGTGCCCGGCGCGCAGCAGCACGCCGCCGGCCTGCGCGAGCAGCGGAAAGACATGGCCCGGCTGGACCACGTCCTCGGGTCTGGCGTCGGGATGGGAGGCGACCTTGATGGTGTGCGCGCGGTCGGCCGCCGAGATGCCGGTGGTCACGCCCTGCGCCGCCTCGATCGATACGGTGAAATTGGTCCCGTGCACCGAGCGGTTGCGCGTCGTCATCGGCGAAAGGTGCAGCTTCTGCGCATGCTGCTCGGTGATCGGCATGCAGATCAGGCCGCGCCCGTGCTTCGCCATGAAGTTGATCTTCTCCGCGCTGACGTACTGGGCGGCGAAGACGAGGTCGCCCTCGTTCTCGCGATCCGCGTCGTCGACCAGGATCACCATGTTTCCGGCGCGGATTTCCGAGATGATCTCGGGTATGGAGCTGACGGCTTGACTCACTGGCTGTCCGGGGCGTTGCTCAACATGCGCTCGACGTAACGCGCCACCAGGTCCACCTCGAGGTTGACCCGGCTGCCGGCGGCGAGCGATTTCAGATTCGTCACCGCTAGCGTATGCGGAATCAGGTTCACGGAAAAGCGGTCGGCGCCGACCGTATTGACCGTCAGGCTGACGCCGTTCACCGCGATCGAGCCCTTGCGCGCGAGGTAGCGGCCGAGCGCCGCGGGAAAGCGGATGATCACGGCCCGGTTGCCCTCGACTTCGCGCACCTCGATCACCTCTCCTACCCCGTCCACGTGGCCCGAGACGAGATGGCCGCCGAGCGGGTCGGACAGCCGCAGCGATTTCTCCAGATTGACTTCCCGTCCGACCGCGAAGCCTGCCGTCACCGCGAGCGTTTCCGGCGAGACGTCGAAGGCGAGCCGGCCCGGGAGCTTGCGCGCGACGGTCAGACACACGCCGTCGACGCAGACGCTGTCGCCGAGCGCGATGTCGCCGGCATCGAATTCCGGCGCCTCCACCGTGACCGCCGCGGTGGCTGCGCCGGGAGCGACCGACGCGACGCGCCCGATCGTCTGTACGATGCCGGTGAACATCGCTAACGCCTGATCCGCGCGATGAGGCGCAGATCCGGACCGAGCTGGCGCCTGTCGCAGACCTCGACGCGCAGCGCGCTGTCCAGGCTGGTCAGGACGCCGAGGTCGAACATGCCGCGTCCGCGGCTGCCGAGCAGCAGCGGCGCGTAATAGACGAGCAGCTCGTCCACCACGCCCGCGTGCAGCAGCGCGCTGTGCAGGTTCATTCCCGCCTCGACGAGGACTTCGTTCAGCCCGCGTCGTCCCAGCTCTGCGGCCAGCGCTTCCAGATCGACTTTCCCCGCCGGGTTGGGCAGGCAGAGCACTTCCGCCCCGGCTTCCTCGACCGCCCGGACGCGGGTCGCGTCCCGGCTCGCGGTCGCGACCAGCACCCCGCCGCTCTCGAGAATCCTCGCCTGCGGCGAAATGCGCAAACGGCTGTCCACCACGATGCGAAGCGGCTGGCGCGAGGTCTCGACCTCCCGCACGTCGAGCCGCGGGTCGTCCTCGGCGAGCGTGCCGATGCCCGTCATCACCGCGCAGGATCGCGCCCGCCAGTGATGCACGTCGCGCCGCGCCACGGGACCGGTGATCCATTTTGACACGCCGTTTTCCAGCGCCGTCTTGCCGTCCAGCCCGGCGGCGATCTTCACCCGCATCCACGGGCGGCCGCGCGTCATGCGCGAGACGAAGCCGGCATTGAGCTCGGAGGCCTGCGCTTCGAGCACGCCGCGTTCCACTGCGATACCGGCCGACTCCAGCCTGGCAAAGCCCTGACCGGCGACCTGCGGGTTCGGGTCCCGCATCGCCGCCACCACTCGCGCGACCCCCGCGGCGACCAGCGCCTCGGTGCAGGGCGGCGTGCGCCCATGATGGCTGCAGGGTTCGAGGTTCACGTACGCCGTCGCGCCCTTCGCGCGATCGCCCGCCTGGGCGATCGCTTGCGTCTCCGCGTGCGGCGCGCCGGCGCGCTCGTGCCAGCCTTGGCCCACGATCCCGCCCTCGCGCACGATCACGCAGCCCACTCGCGGGTTGGGTGTCGTGGTATAGAGTCCTTGTTCCGCCAGGCGCAGCGCATGCGCCATGAAGGCGTGATCGGCGGCGTCGGCCATCAGCGTGTCTTGCGCCGCGCCGCCGGCTTCTGCACTTCCTTGATCGCCTCGCGGAAGTCGTCGATGTCCTGGAAGCTGCGGTACACCGAAGCAAAGCGGATGTAGGCCACCTTGTCCAGCCTGGAAAGCTCCTTCATCACCATCTCGCCGATGCGGCGCGAGTCCACTTCGCGATCGCCCAGGCCGAGCAGCTTCTGCCGGATGCGCTCGACCGCCGCGTCGACCAGCTCGGCGGACACCGGCCGCTTGTGCAACGCCCGCATGAAGCCGGTGCGCAGCTTGTCCTCCTTGAACTCCTCGCGATAGCCGTTGGACTTGACGATCTGCGGCATGCGCAGCTCCGCCTTTTCGTAGGTGGTGAACCGCTTGTCGCAGGAAAGGCAGCGGCGCCGGCGGCGGATGCTGTCGCCCTCCTCGGAGACGCGCGAATCGACCACCTGGGTTTCTTCGTGCTTGCAGAACGGGCATCTCATAAAGGCCGTGATTCGCGGCTCGTGACTCGTGATTCGTGAAAACCGGCCACCGCCGCATACCGCGAGGGGCTTGCGATATCCACGACGTTCACGATGTTCACGGCCCGCTTCCCTTATTCTCCGTACACCGGAAGCCGCCTGCACAGCTCGGTCACCTTCTGCCTCGCCCGCGCGAGCTTGCCCTCGTCCTGCGGCCCATCCAGCACGTCGGCGATCAGGTGCGCAAGCTGCTCCGCCTCGAGCTCCCGGAACCCGCGCGTGGTCATCGCCGGCGAGCCGATGCGGATGCCGCTGGTGACGAACGGCTTCTCCGGGTCGTTCGGGACGGCGTTCTTGTTCACCGTGATGTGCGCCCGGCCGAGCGCCGCCTCCGCGTCCTTGCCGGTGATGTTCTTCGCGCGCAGGTCGACCAGGAACATGTGGCAGTCGGTGCGGCCGGAGACGATGCGCAGGCCCCGATCGCCCAGCACTTTCGCCATCACTCGGGCGTTGGCGACGACCTGCTCCTGGTAGCGCCGGAACTCCGGCGCCATCGCCTCCTTGAACGCCACCGCCTTGGCCGCGATCACGTGCATCAGCGGCCCGCCCTGGGTGCCGGGAAAGATCGTGGCGTTGACATGCTTTTCGAACTCGGCCTTGCTCAGGATCAGGCCGCCGCGCGGCCCGCGCAGCGTCTTGTGCGTGGTGCTGGTGATGAAATCCGCGTGCCCGACCGGGCTGGGGTAGATGCCGGCCGCGATCAGCCCGGCGTAGTGCGCCATGTCCACCATCAGATACGCGCCGACCGACTCGGCAATGTGCGAGAAGCGCTTCCAGTCGATCACCAGCGAATAGGCCGAGGCGCCCGCCACGATCATCTTCGGCCGGTGCTCGCGGGCGAGCCTTTCCACCTGCGCGAAGTCGATCTCCTCCTTTTCGTCGAGCCCGTAGCTCACCACGTGGAACAGCCTGCCGCTGAAGTTGACCGGCGAGCCGTGCGTGAGATGGCCGCCGTGCGCGAGCGACATGCCGAGTATGGTGTCGCCCGGCTGCAGCACCGAGAGGTAGACCGCGGCATTGGCCTGGCTGCCGGAGTGCGGCTGCACGTTCGCCACGTCGGCGTGGAACAGCGCGCGGCAGCGGTCGATGGCGAGCTTTTCGGCGACGTCGACGAACTCGCAGCCGCCGTAGTAGCGCTTGCCGGGATAGCCTTCGGCGTACTTGTTGGTCAGCACCGAGCCCTGCGCCTCGAGCACGCGAGGGCTGGCGTAGTTCTCCGAGGCGATCAGCTCGATGTGGTCTTCCTGGCGCTTTCGCTCGGACTCGAGCGCGATCCACAGCTCGGGGTCGAAATCCTGGATTTTTTCTCGCGGCGTGAACATGGCGAAAGGATCGAAGAAAGGCGCCGAATTCTAGCACCTTGCAGCGCAACAGCCGTGCTC
>DASRFY010000205.1:0-17198 GCA_035651315.1 Burkholderiales bacterium | reverse complement strand
GTGGCGGCGATGACGATCACGCCGGAGCCGGTCTCGAAACCGTCCATCTCGACGAGCAGCTGGTTCAGCGTCTGCTCGCGCTCGTCGTTGCCGCCGCCGAGGCCCGCGCCGCGCTGGCGGCCGACCGCGTCGATTTCGTCGATGAACACGATGCAGGGCGCGTGTTTCTTGGCCTGCTCGAACATGTCGCGCACGCGCGCCGCGCCCACGCCGACGAACATCTCGACGAAGTCGGAGCCGGAGATCGAGAAGAACGGAACCTTGGCTTCACCGGCGATGGCGCGCGCCAGCAGCGTCTTGCCGGTGCCGGGGGAACCGACCATCAGCACGCCGCGCGGGATGCGCCCGCCCAGCTTCTGGAACTTGCCGGGATCGCGCAGGAAGTCGACCAGTTCGGCGACCTCCTCCTTGGCTTCCTCGCAGCCCGCCACATCGGCGAACGTCACCGTGTTGGTGGACTCGTCAAGCATGCGCGCGCGGCTCTTGCCGAACGAGAAGGCGCCGCCGCGGCCGCCGCCCTGCATCTGGCGCATGAAGAAGATCCACACGCCGATCAGCAGCAGCATCGGGAACCAGGACACGAAGATGTTCATGAGCAGCGACGGCTCTTCCTCGGGCTTGGCCTCGATCGCCACCCCTGCTTTCAGCAGGTCGGAGACGAGCCACGGGTCGGAGGGCGAATAGACGGTGTATTTCCTGCCGTCGTTCTTCTGCACGCGCAGCACGCGCCCTTCGATGGTCACGCGGGAGATGCTTCCCTGCTTCACGTCGTCGATGAACTGGGAATACTCCATCGTCGACTGCTGCTGGTGACGGCTGCTGAACTGGTTGAACACCGTCATCAGCACCAGCGCGATGACGAGCCAGATGGCGACATTCTTGATGAGGTTGTTCAAATCTGCTCCTACAGTTGCGCGGAGGACAAAAACGAGATCCGCACTGTGTTAAGACTCATTCTATTCCGATTCGATCCCGCAGCCTATCGGCCGCTCTGCCCGCGCCGCCCCCGGGCCAGCAGGTAGAACTCGCTCGAGCGGTCGCGGGACGCCCTGGGCTTGCGCACGGAGACGGTTTCGAATGCCGCCGCCATCCGGCGCCGGACCTCGTCGATGCCGGCACCATGGAAGGCCTTGACGAGAACACTGCCGCCCGGCTTCAGATGCCGTTCGGCGAACGCCAGCGCAAGTTCCGCAAGCTCGGCCGCCCGCGCCTGGTCGGTCGCCGCCACACCGCTGATATTTGGGGCCATATCGGACAATACAAGATCCGCCTGTCGCCCGCCGAGCGCCTGCTCCAGCGCCTGCCGCGGAGCGTCCTCGCGAAAGTCGCCGCGGATGAAGGTCACGCCCGGAATCGGGGCCATCTCCAGCAGATCGAGGGCGACCACGCGTCCCTTCGGTCCCACCAGAGTCGACACGAACTGGCACCAGCCGCCGGGCGCCGCGCCGAGCTCCACCACCGTCATGCCCGGCCGGATCAGCCTGTCGCGCTCGACGATCTCGGTCAGCTTGTACGCCGCGCGCGATCGATAACCCTCCTTCCTGGCCCGCTTCACGAAGGGGTCGGTGATGTGTTCCCGCATCCACGCGTGGCTAGTCTTGCTGCGCGCCATTACTCTAGAATCCGTGCCGGATCGGAGAAATTATTGATATCCCTCACGCCCGCTCAGCGCAGCGCCCTCAGGGCGCGCGCCCACGAATTGCACCCCGTCGTCCTGATCGGGGACAACGGCCTGACCGAGGCCGTGCTGCTGGAAATCGACCGCAGCCTCGAAGCGCACGAGCTGATCAAGATCCGCGTCGCAGGCGCGCAGCGCGAGGACCGCGGCGAGGTCCTGAGCAGGATTTGCGAGCGCCTCGACGCCGCGCCGGTGCAGCATATCGGCAGGATACTCGTCGTCTTCCGGCCGCGCCCAGAGCAGCAGCCAGCGGTCAGAAGAAGACCCCGCCGCCGCGTCAAGCGCGAAGCGCGCCCGACCAAGAAGAGCTTCCAGGGAAGTTGATCCTATCGGGGCGTGCGAGCCTGGAGCAGGACGAGCGCCAGGCCGAGCGCGCTTTCGATCAGATAGAGAACGCTCGCCACGCCATGCCAGGCGGAGAAGCGGGCGCGGAAGACGCTTTCCATCACCTGCTCGGGCATCGCCTGCTCCTTCAGGCTTGCCAGGATCGGCTGTATCCCGAACTGCCCTGCCGCGACCAGCAGCAACATCAGCAGCGTCACCCACAGGAATCCCTGCCTCAAGGCAGCGCCGCCGAAGCGCAGCAACCGGTAGAGCAGCAGATAGGCGCCGCAACCCAGCCCGACATACGCCATCGCCGCGAACAACCGGCCGGCGAGGTCGCCGGCGAGCGCCCGGTCGGCCAGGTGATGAAACAGCATCGGCGCGACCAGCAGGCCGACGGCCCACAACCCGCCGACCCATAGCGTCACCGCGACCGCGTGCAGCGCTTCAGCGATCCTGTTCACGTCTCACGGACCAGAGGAAAACAGGGCCTCGGAAAAACGGCACGAACCACCAAGGCACAAAGGCACCAAGAAAAAAGAGGCGATGGAAGATGCTTTTCTCCGTGCCCTGGTGTCTTGGTGGTGGACTTCGCGTTCTTGAATTGTTCCGTGCCTCTGCGGCGAATTCAGACGTACCTGACGCCGAGGATCTCGTACTCCTTGGTACCGCCGGGCGCCAGGACCTCGGCGACGTCGCCGGAGTACTTGCCGATCAGGGCGCGGGCGATCGGCGAGCTGATCGAGATCTTGCCGTTCTTGATGTCCGCTTCGTCTTCGCCGACGATCTGGTAGACGACCGTCTCGCCGCTGTCCAGATCGGACAGCTCCACGGTCGCTCCGAAGACGCAACGACCGTCCGCATCGAGACGCGCCGGATCGATGATCTGGGCGTTGGCAAGCTTGGATTCCAGTTCCAGGATGCGGCCTTCGATGAAGCTCTGCCGCTCCTTTGCCGCCTCGTACTCGGCGTTCTCGGACAAGTCGCCGTGGGCGCGCGCATCCTGGATCGCGGTAATCACCTTCGGACGCTCGATCATCTTCAGTTGCTGCAGTTCGGCGCGCAGCCGCTCCGCGCCGTTCACGGTGAGAGGAATCTTGTTCATCTTGCCCTACCTTCCTGGATGCATATCCGACGAATCGCTCGTGGGTCCGTTGCGCACCCGACTCCCGTCCCGATCGTTCGCTCAACGCAGCCGCGCGTGCAGGTCCTGCACGGAATAGGCGCGCAGCTCCCGCATGTGCTGCATGCCGGTGCAGGCGGCCTTGGCGCCGGCAATGGTCGTGAAATAGGTCACGCGTCCCTGCAGCGCAGAGCGCCGGATCGAGTAGGAGTCCTGGATCGAGGCGCGACGCTCGTCCACCGTATTGACGATCATGGCAATCTCGCCGTTCTTGATCATGTCCACGATGTGCGGCCGTCCTTCCATGACCTTGTTCACCGCCGTGACGGCAAGCCCCGCCTCGGCGAGCGCGGCGGCCGTGCCGCGGGTGGCGAGCAGCTGGAAGCCTAGCTGCGCCAGCGTACGCGCGATGTCGAGGACCTTCGGCTTGTCGGCGTTCTTCACGCTGATGAAAACCTTGCCGCTCGCCGGCAGCTTCACCCCGGCGGCGAGCTGCGACTTCACGAACGCCTCGGCGAAGCTCTCGCCCACGCCCATCACTTCGCCGGTGGACTTCATTTCCGGGCCGAGGATGGTGTCCACGCCCGGGAACTTGATGAAGGGAAACACTGCTTCCTTCACAGAGTAGTAGGGCGGGATCACCTCGCCACGGATGCCCTGCGCGCTCAGGCTCTGTCCCACCATGCAGCGCGCCGAGATCTTGGCGAGCGCCAGCCCGGTCGCCTTGGACACGTAAGGCACGGTGCGCGAGGCGCGCGGGTTGACTTCCAGGACGTACACGGTGCCGTCCTGGATCGCGTACTGCACGTTCATGAGACCCACCACGTCGAGCGCCCTGGCCATCGCCACCGTCTGGCGGCGAAGCTCGTCTTGCAGCGCTTGCGACAGACTGAACGGCGGCAAAGAGCAGGCCGAGTCTCCGGAGTGCACCCCGGCCTGCTCGATGTGCTCCATGATGCCGCCGATGAGCGCCGCTTCGCCGTCGCTCACGGCGTCGACGTCGACCTCCGTCGCATCGTTGAGAAAGCGGTCCAGCAGCACCGGCGAGTCGTTGGACACCTTCACCGCCTCGCGCATGTAGCGCTCCAGGTCGGCCTGCTGGTGGACGATTTCCATCGCCCTTCCGCCCAGCACGTAAGACGGGCGCACGACCAGCGGATAGCCGATCTCCTGCGCCAGCGCGAGCGCGGCCTCCGGATTGCGCGCGGTGCGGTTGGGCGGCTGTCTCAGTCCGAGCTGCTGCAGCATCTTCTGGAAGCGCTCGCGATCTTCCGCGCAGTCGATCATGTCCGGGCTGGTGCCGATGATGGGCACGCCGTTCGCGTCGAGGTCCCGGGCGAGCTTGAGCGGCGTCTGGCCGCCGTATTGCACGATCACCCCGAACGGCTTCTCCACGTGCACGATTTCCAGCACGTCTTCCAGCGTCAACGGTTCGAAGTACAGGCGGTCGGAAGTATCGTAGTCGGTCGACACCGTTTCCGGATTGCAGTTGACCATGATGGTCTCGTAGCCGTCCTCGCGCAGCGCCAATGCGGCGTGCACGCAGCAGTAGTCGAACTCGATGCCCTGGCCGATGCGGTTGGGCCCGCCGCCGAGGACCATGACCTTTTTCCGACCCGTCGGCCGCGCCTCGCATTCCTCCTCGTACGTGGAGTACATGTAAGCGGTCCGGGTATCGAATTCCGCGGCGCAGGTATCGACCCGCTTGTACACCGGCCGCACGCCGAGCTCCCAGCGCTTGGCGCGCACGGCGTCCTGCGTGGCGTCGAGCAACTTGGCAAGCCGCCGGTCGGAAAAACCCATGCGCTTCAAGCCCCGCATCGTTTCGCGCGTCAGGTCGCCGATGCGTTTGCCGGCGAGCGCCCTCTCCCCGGCGACCACATCCTCGACCTGGGCGAGGAACCAGGGATCGATGTAGGTAAGCCGCCGGACGTCCTCCAGCGTCATGCCGATCCGAAACGCATCCGCGACGTACAGGATGCGCTCCGGGCCGGGCTCGGCGAGCGCGGTCTCGATCTCCTCGCGGTCGACGCTTTTCTCGTCGAATCCGTCGATTCCGGTCTCCAGGCCCCGCAGCGCCTTCTGCATCGACTCCTGGAACGTGCGCCCCATCGCCATTACCTCGCCGACCGACTTCATCTGCGTCGTGAGATGCGGGTCGGCCTGGGGAAATTTCTCGAATGCGAAGCGCGGCACCTTGGTCACCACGTAATCGATGGTGGGCTCGAAGGAGGCGGGCGTCGCGCCGCCGGTGATCTCGTTGCGCAGCTCGTCGAGCGTGTAACCCGCGGCGAGCTTCGCCGCGATCTTGGCGATCGGAAAGCCGGTCGCCTTGGAGGCGAGCGCCGAGGAGCGCGACACGCGAGGATTCATCTCGATCACCACCATGCGCCCGTCGCCGGGATTGATCGCGAACTGCACGTTCGAGCCGCCGGTGTCCACCCCGATCTCGCGCAGCACCGCGATCGCGGCGTCGCGCATGATCTGGTATTCCTTGTCGGTCAGCGTCTGCGCGGGGGCGACGGTGATCGAGTCGCCGGTGTGGATGCCCATCGGGTCGAGGTTCTCGATCGAGCAGACGATGATGCAATTGTCCCTGCGGTCGCGCACCACCTCCATCTCGAATTCCTTCCAGCCGATGACCGACTCCTCGATCAGCACCTCGCGGGTGGGGGAGGCGTCGAGACCGCGCTCGATGATGGCGACGAACTCCTCCTTGTTATAGGCGATGCCGCCGCCGGTCCCGCCGAGGGTGAAAGACGGCCGGATGATCGCCGGATAGCCGATCGCCGCCTGCACCTGCAGCGCTTCTTCCATGCTGTGGGCGATCATCGAGCGCGGGCAGGCCAAGCCGATCCTGGTCATCGCCGCCTTGAACTTCTCGCGGTCCTCGGCCTTGTCGATCGCCTCCTTGCTCGCGCCGATCAATTCCACGCCGTGCTTCTCCAGCACTCCGTGGCGGGCAAGATCGAGCGCACAGTTGAGCGCGGTCTGTCCGCCCATGGTCGGCAGCAAGGCGTCGGGACGCTCGGCCTCGATCACCTTCTCGATCATCTGCCAGTTGATCGGCTCGATGTAGGTCACATCCGCCATCTCCGGATCGGTCATGATGGTGGCCGGATTGGAGTTGACCAGAATGACGCGATAGCCTTCTTCGCGCAGCGCCTTGCAGGCCTGCGCGCCCGAATAGTCGAACTCGCACGCCTGACCGATGATGATCGGGCCGGCGCCGATGATCAGGATCGAATTGATGTCTGTGCGCTTCGGCATCGCAGGCTAACTGCTGAAAGCGGATCAACCACCAAGCACACCAAGATCATCAAGAGCAACGAGTAGAGTCCTCTTGGCTTTCTTTGTGTCCTTGGTGTCCTTGGTGTTCTTGGTGTTCTTGGTGTTCATAGTGGTTTGCACTTGTCTTCGCGGCCCTCAGCGGTGTGGCTTGTGCTCGTCCATCAGCTTCACGAAGCGGTCGAAAAGGTAATCGATGTCGTGCGGCCCGGGACTCGCCTCCGGGTGGCCCTGGAAGCAGAACGCCGGCTTGTCGGTGCGCGCGAAGCCCTGCAGGCTGCCGTCGAACAGCGAAACGTGCGTCACGCGCGCATTGGCTGGCAGGGTGGAAGCATCGACCGCGAAACCGTGGTTCTGGCTGGTGATCACGACCCGGCCGGTGTCGAGGTCCTTCACCGGGTGGTTCGCGCCGTGGTGGCCGAACTTCATCTTCGTGGTGCGCGCCCCGCTCGCCAGGCCCAGCAGCTGATGCCCGAGGCAGATGCCGAACACCGGCATGTTCACGTCTAGGAACTTGCGGATGGTTCGGATTGCGTAGTCGCAAGGTTCCGGGTCGCCGGGGCCGTTGGACAGGAACACCCCGTCGGGCTTGCGCGCGAGCACGTCCTCGGCCGAGGTCTGCGCCGGCACCACCGTGACGCTGCAGCCGCGCGCGGCGAGCTTGCGCAGGATGTTGCGCTTCACGCCGTAATCGTAGGCGACGACACGCAGCTGTGCCGCCGGGGCTTTGCCGTAGCCCTTGCCGAGCGACCATTCGGATTCGTTCCAGTCGTAGGGCTGGCTGCAGCTCACCACTCTGGCGAGATCCATTCCCGCCAGGCCGGGGAAGGCGCGCGCCTGCTCCAGCGCGAACGGCTCGTCGACCCTGCCGCCCATCAGGCAGCCGTTCTGCGCTCCCTTTTCCCGCAGGATGCGTGTGAGCCTGCGGGTATCGATTCCGGCGAGGCCGGGGATGCCGTGCGCCTCGAGGTAATCCGACAGCCTCTGGCTGCTGCGAAAATTGCTGGCGCGCAAAGACAGATCGTGGATCACCAGACCGGCAGCATAGACGTTGCCGGACTCGGCGTCTTCCGGATTCACCCCCGTATTGCCGATGTGGGGGTAGGTAAGCGTGACGATCTGGCGGCAGTAAGAAGGATCGGTCAGGATTTCCTGATAGCCCGTCATCGCGGTGTTGAACACCACTTCGCCGACCGTGTGCGCGGATGCGCCGACCGAGACCCCGCGGAACACCGTGCCGTCCGCTAGGACGAGGACAGCAGGCTCCTGGTAGGCGGCTGACACTAGAAACTCCGGGGGACGCGTAGATGCGGGCTATACATGGAAAGCGGGAGGGGCATACGCCCCTCCCGCATTCTGACCGGTCGAATTATAGCCGGCCGGCCGATCTGTCTTCAACGGCGCGCCCGGCACGTGCTCACTTCAGGCCCAGCACGTCCTGCATGTCGAACAGACCCGCCTTCTTGTCCGCAAGAAACCGCGCCGCCCGCAGCGCGCCGAGCGCGAAAGTGGCGCGGCTGGAAGCCCTGTGCGCGATTTCGACCCGCTCGCCGGTGCCGGCGAACAGCACGGTGTGATCGCCGACGATGTCGCCGCCGCGCACGGTGGCGAAGCCGATGGTCGACGCCTTGCGTTCCCCCGTGATGCCCTCGCGGCCGTACACCGCGCAAGATGTCAGGTCCCGGCCGAGCGCCTGCGCGATGACCTCGCCCATGCGCAGCGCGGTGCCGGAGGGGGCATCGACCTTGTGGCGATGATGCGCCTCGACGATCTCGACGTCGTACCCGTCGGACAGAACCTTCGCCGCGGTCTCGAGCAGCTTGAACACGAGATTGACGCCGATGCTCATGTTCGGCGCCATGACGATCGGGATGCTTTTCGACGCGACGGCAATGCGCTGCCTCTGCTCGGCATCGAAGCCCGTGGTGCCGATCACCATGCGCACCCGATGCCGCAGGCACGCCTCGAGATGATGCAGCGTTCCTTCCGGGCGGGTGAAGTCGACTATCACGTCGGCGCCGTGCAGCGACGCGTCGATATCGGCATTGATCCGCACCCCGTTGGGCGCGCCGACCGCCTCTCCGGCGTCTCTGCCGAGGAAGGGGCTGTCGGCGCGTTCCAGCGCCGCCTTGAGGCGGAATTCCGGCGACTGGTTCACCGCTTCGAGCAGCGTGCGTCCCATGCGCCCGCCGCTGCCCGCGATTACGATGCTCTGGGCGGTCATCGGTTCTGCGAGCGAAGATCAGGGACTGCGGGTGTCGACCGGCGCTTCGGTCAACTTCTCGGCGGGCACCACATCGCCTTCCACGCGTACCATCTTGTCGCCGTCGAATAACACCGTGAGCCGCCGCTCGCGTTTGACGTCGCCCGCCTTGCCGGTCAAGAACACGTAATCCCAGCGGTTGGGATGGAACGGATCGGCGAGCAAAGGCGTGCCGAGAATGAAGCGCACCTGCGAGCGGGTCATGTCCGGCTTGAGCTTCGAGGCCATGTCCTGATCGATGTAGTTGCCCTGCTGCATGTCGATCTTGTGGGGAACGAGAAAGCAGCCGCCGAGCAGCAGCGGCAGCAGGACGGCGCAGCGACGCGGAATTGATCCGTTACGGGGCATGGCGGCGGGCAGCACGCTGTATCCAAGGCAAATCAAAGCCGATATGATACCGGTCAGTCCCTCCCCTTGTCAGTGCCGCGATGAGCACTTCCCAAGACCTGAAGAGCATCGGGCTCAAGGCGACGATCCCCAGGCTCAAGATTCTCAACCTGTTCGAAAACAGCAAGGAACGCCACCTCACGGCCGAGGATGTGTACAGGCTGCTCCTGAACGAAGGAATGGAGATCGGGCTGGCAACCATCTATCGCGTGCTCACCCAGTTCGAGCAGGCGGGACTGCTCATCCGCCATCACTTCGAAAGCGGCAAGGCGGTCTTCGAGCTCAACCAGGGCGGCCATCACGATCACCTGGTGTGCGTGCAATGCGGCCACGTCGAGGAGTTCTACGACGCCGAGATCGAGCGCCGCCAGGCGAAGATCGCCAAGGACCGCGGCTTCACCATCCACGAGCACTCGCTGCAGCTCTACTGCGACTGCTTGCGGCCCAACTGCCCGAACAAGAGCGCGCTCAAGCAAGCTCCCAAGGCGTGAGCCGCGGCGCGCCGAATTCGCCTCCCGCATCCGGCTGCGATGACGCGATCACCTTGCCCTGGCATGTCCGGGCGCCAATCCGAGCATCTCCGCCGCATGCTTGCGGCTGGTATCGGTGACCGTGACGCCGCCCAGCATGCGCGCGATCTCCTCGATGCGCGCTTGCTCGTCGAGCGCACGAACGCTGGACAAGGGCTTGCCGGAAACGGTGCGTTTGGCGACCTGCCACTGCTGGTCGGCGCAAGCCGCGACCTGCGGTAGGTGGGTGACGCACATCACCTGGTGCCGGCGCCCGAGGCCGCGCAACATGCGCCCGACGATTTCCGCCACGCTGCCGCCGATGCCGGCGTCAACCTCGTCGAAAATCAGCGTCGGCACGCGGGCAGTTTCGTTCGACGCGGTCTGGATCGCGAGCGACACCCGCGACAGCTCGCCCCCCGACGCGACCTTGACGAGCGGGCGAGGCGCGGTGCCGGCGTGGCCAGCCACCAGAAATTCGACCTGCTCCCTGCCGTAGGCGGCGCCCTCCTCCAGGGCGGCGAGCGCGATCTGGAACACGCCGCCCTGCATTCCCAGCGCCTGCATCGCGTCGGTGACCTTGCGCGACAAACTCTTCGCCGCCTCGGTACGCGCGGCGGTGAGCGCCCCGGCCGCAACCAGATAGGCGTGGCGCGCGTCCTGCTCGCGCCTGGCGAGCGCCTGCGGATCGAGGCTGGCGTCGAGCTCGCGCAGGCGCGTCTTCGCCTGATCCAGCACGGAGGGCAGCAGTTCCGGGCTGGTGCGGTATTTTCTTGCGGCCGCGTGAACGGCCTCGAGCCGGGACTCGACTTCGCGCAGCCGCTGCGGGTCCAGCTCCAGCCGCTGCCGATAGCGCCGCAGCGCATAGACCGCCTCCTGAATCTGGACCTGGGCCGGCTCGAGGATGTCGACCGCCTCCTTCAGTGCGATGTCGTATTCCGCCAGCGTGTTCAAGCGCGACACGATCGCAGCCAGGGTCGAGCTGGTGGCGCTGTCGCCTTCGGAAAGCGTCTCCAGCGCAAGCTCCACGCCCTCGATCAGGCTCGCGGCGTGCGCAAGCCGCTTGTGCTCGACCTGAAGCTCGTCCCACTCGTCGGGGCGGAAGGCGAGCGCATCGAGCTCCCTCGCCTGCCAGGAGAGTTGCTCTCTTTCCTTTGCTATCGCCGCCGCATCCGCTTCCGCCACCGAGCGCGCCTGCCGCGCCGCCTGCCAGGCGCGCCATGCTTCCGACACCGCCTTCGCCTGCGCGGCCGCGCCCGCGTAGCCGTCGAGAATCTCGCGTTGCCCCGCCGGTCGCATCAGGGACTGGTGCGCGTGCTGGCCGTGGATGTCGACCAGAAACTCGCCGATTTCGCGCAACTGCTGGACCGTAGCCGGCCGCCCGTTCACGTAGCCTCGGGAGCGCCCCGCCGAATCGATGACGCGGCGAAGCAGGCAGTCCTCGCCTTCCGCGAGGTCGTTGTCGGCAAGATAGCCGCGCGCGCCGGCCGCGTCTTCCATGGAAAACGTCGCGCTTACCTCGGCCTTCTCGCAACCCTGCCGCACCAGGCCCGGATCCGCGCGCTCGCCGAGCACGGCGGACAATGCATCGATCAGGATCGACTTGCCGGCGCCGGTCTCGCCGGTGAGCACGGTGAAGCCCGGACGGAATTCGATCTCCAGTCGATCGACGATGACGAAGTCGCGGATACTCAGGGTTCTCAACATGCGGCCAACATCCGGTCGTCCGGTGCGTTCACAGCGCTTCGGACCAGTGCAGCTTTTCCCGCAGCATGTGGTAGTAGTTGTGATCCAGCGGATGCAGCAGCCGGATCGCATGCGGGCAGCGCCGCACGATCACCTTGTCGCGCTCCTTGAGCTCGTAGTGCGAATGGCTGTCGAAATGCGCGCGCGCGTCGGCGGCCTTGTGGATGATGATCTCGATCACCGATTCTCCACGAACCACGATCGGCCGGTTGGAAAGCGTGTGCGGACACACCGGAACCAGCCCGATGACGTCGAGGCTGGGGTGCAGGATCGGCCCCCCGGAGGACAACGCGTAGGCGGTCGAGCCGGTGGGCGTGGCCACCACCAGGCCGTCGGAACGCAGGTTGTAGACGAACAGCCCGTCGATGCGCACCTCGATTTCGATCAGGCTGCCTTCCTTGCCTTTGTTCACCGCGACATCGTTGAACGCGAGCACCGTCATCGCGGCAGCACCCCCGGTCGAGACCTCGGCCTCGAGCAGCATGCGAGTCTCGGTGACGAACTTGCCGTCCAGAATTGAACCGATGCTCTCGAACATGGTCTCCATGGACAGGTCGGTCAGAAATCCGAGGCGTCCCTGGTTCACGCCCACCAGCGCGACGTCATACGGCGCGAAGCTGCGCGCGATGTTGAGCATGGTGCCGTCGCCGCCGACCACGATGGCGAGTTCGGCGGCACGCCCGATTTTTTCCAGCGACAGGACCTCCTGGCGGTTTTTCGCCACGTAGGCCGCGGTCAGCGGGTCGAGCATGACCCTGACACCGCGGCCCTCGAGAAACGAGGCCAGACGCAACAGAGGCTCGGCGATCTCCGGACTCTTGTACTTGCCGATCAGTGCGATGTGCTTGAAGGGTGTCATCGGCTTGGAATTAAAGCACATTTCCCTCGCCTGCCGGCGAGGCCCGCGCGCCTGCCCGCGGTGATGCCGCGGCGGGCGGAAAGCTTTGTAGAATTGCGATCATGCTGAGTGAACGCGCCAGGATACTGCTCAAGACGCTGGTCGAGCGCTACATTTCCGAGGGACAGCCGGTCGGCTCGCGCGCGCTTGCGAGGTTCTCCGGCTTGGACCTGAGCCCTGCCAGCATCCGCAACATCATGGCCGATCTGGAAGAGATGGGGCTCATCGCCAGCCCGCACACTTCGGCCGGCAGGGTGCCGACATCGCGCGGCTATCGCTTCTTCGTCGACACGCTCCTCACGGTCCGGCCGCTGGAGCAGGTCGAAATCCATCAGCTCGAGGAGCAGCTCCAGGCGGACAACCGGCAGAAGCTCGTGTCCGCGGCATCGCATCTGCTGTCCGACCTGACCCGGTTTGCCGGCGTGGTGATGACGCCGCGACGCCGCAGTGCGGCCTATCGCCACATCGAGTTCGTGCACCTTTCCGAGCGCCGGATCCTGCTCATCATCGTGACCCCGGAAGGCGACGTGCAAAACCGCATTCTCGCCACTGACCGCGCCTATTCGCCTTCCGAGCTCGTCGAGGCGGCGAATTTCCTGAACCAGAACTATGCCGGACTGACATTCGACGAAATCAAGGCGCGCATTCAGGACGAGCTGAAGAAGCTGCGCGAGGACATGATCCAGCTCATGACCCGGGCGCTCGAGGCGGGCAGCGAGGCGGCGGCGGAAACCAACGATGCCTATGTGCTGTCCGGCGAGGGCAACCTACTGAACGTTCAGGAACTGTCGTCGAACGTGCAGAGCCTGAGAAAGCTGTTCGAGATGTTCGAGCAGAAGACGAACCTGCTGCAGCTGCTGGACATGAGCAGCCGCGCCCAGGGCGTGCAGATCTTCATCGGCGGGGAGTCGGGGCTGGTGCCGCTCGACGAGTGCAGCGTGGTGACCGCGCCGTACGAGATCGACGGCCAGGTGGTGGGCACGGTCGGGGTGATCGGTCCGACCCGCATGGCCTACGAACGCGTGATCCCGATCGTGGATATCACCGCGCGGCTGCTCTCCAGCGCGCTTTCCCAACACTGAGCGGGCGCGGCGAGCGCCGCGCGCCGAGTCCAGGCGGCCCGGGCGCACACTACCAACCTCGCTACGCGGACCTCGCATGCGCTATTTCCCCGAACCCAGGTATCGCCACGGCGCGACCGGCCGCATCGGGATTCTGCTCGTCAATGTCGGCACGCCCGCAGCGCCGACGCCGCGGGCGGTGCGCGAGTACCTGGCGCAGTTCCTGTGGGATCCGCGGGTGGTGGAAATCCCGCGCCCGCTATGGTGGCTAATTCTGCACGGCATCGTTCTCAGGCGGCGACCGAAGCGGTCGGCCGAAAAGTACGCCAAGATCTGGACGCCGGACGGCTCGCCGCTCAAGGTCCACACCCAAAAGCAGGCGAGCCTGCTGCAGGGCTACCTCGGCGAGCGCCTGCGATACCCGCACGCGATCGCATGGGGCATGCGATACGGCGAGCCAACCGTGGAGTCCGCGCTGCTCGGGCTGCGCGGCCAGGGTTGCGACCGGGTGCTCGTCCTGCCGTTGTATCCGCAGTACTCGGCCAGCACCACCGGCAGCGCATTCGACGCGGTGTTCGAGGCGATGAAGAAGATGCGCAACGCGCCGGCACTGCGGCTCGTCAGGCACTTTCACGACCATCCGGCATATATCGCGGCGCTCGCCAGGCAGGTCAATGACTACTGGATGACGAACGGCCGGCCGGACAAGCTGGTGCTGTCCTTCCATGGGGTGCCGAGATTTTCCCTCGAGCGCGGCGACCCGTATCACTGCGAATGCCAGAAGACGGCGCGGCTGCTCGTCGAGGAGCTGGGCCTGAAGGACGACGACTGGAAGATCGCCTTCCAGTCGCGCTTCGGGCGCGCCGAGTGGCTCCGCCCCTACACCATCGACACCATGACGGCGCTGGGCAGGCAGAAGCTGCGGCGGGTGGACGTCTTCTGTCCCGGCTTCGCGTCCGACTGCCTGGAGACGCTGGAAGAGATCGCAATGCAAAACAAAGCGGCGTTCCTGAAGGCGGGCGGCGGCGAGTTTCGCCACATCCCCTGCTTGAACGAGCGCCACGAGTGGATCCTGGCTCTGGCGCGGGTCGCCGCCGAGAACCTGCACGGCTGGGTGACGTCCGATCACGGCGAGACGGCGGCGCAAGCCAGTCGGCAGCGCGCGCTCGCACTCGGCGCAAAGGATTAGCCGGGAATCACATCAGCGTCGCGCCGTCCTTCAATCCATGCTGGTACTTGCGGTCGTACTCCTCGTCGGCCGCGCGATGCTTCTTGAGGATCTGCTCCGCCGTATCGTTCGCCGCTTCGGTGAGCGCGTCACAATCCGCGGCGGGCTTGACGGCGAGCAGCGCCGCTTCGATCTCCTTGCCGGCGCGGATCGCCAGCTCCTTGTGGAAGCCCTGGTCGCGCCCGACGGCTTCGAGCAGGCGCCGCCAGCGCTCGCGCAAGCTCTTCGGCCCGTTCGCCTCGCCTCGCCAGCGCGGAAGTGTGGACGTGACGCCCACCGCAACGGCCGCCTCTTCCACCTTACACGTGCCGCCGTGCACGCCGTTCCGATACTTCCACTGCACGTCCCATTTGGTGAGGCTGGGGTAGTGCTTGCCGTCGGCGGCAATCGGACCTTTCTGGTTCATCTGCTCGGTGAGCACGAGAGCGGAGCCGCCGTCGATGTAGTAATAGCTCATTCCCATCCTGACGAGCGGTTCGGCGCCCGCGCTGGTCGCGAGGGCAGCCAGAAAAAAAGGGGCGGCGAATCTCAATCTGTCCATCTCGGTCACGCGCTGCGCCGACGGGGCGCTTCATTGCGAGGCGCGTAGTATACGGTCCCGGAACGATCCGCGGCCGCCCTCGCGCACGGTATCCGGCCTTGAAAACCCGTTTCCCGCCCCAATAAAAAACCAAGTTTGGTGTCAGGAGGATACTCGATGCAGGACCAGAACAAGCCCAGCGCCGGCTCTATCGCGGAAACGGAGGAATCGACGGCGCCGGCCGAGGCGAGGGATGTCGCCAACGACGCCCAGGCGGCGGAAGTCATGCCCGGCCCGGAAGAACTGCTGCGCAAGGCGGAGCTCGCGGCGCAGGAGCACCACGACGCGTGGCTGCGGGCAAGGGCCGAGGCCGAAAACATTCGCAAGCGCGCGCAGATCGAGATCGCCAGCGCGCAGAAGTACGCATTGGAAAACTTTGTCGGCGAACTTCTGCCGGTGCGCGACAGCCTGGAGGCGGCGCTCGCCGCCCCGAACGCCACGATCGAATCGCTCAAGGCCGGCGTCGAGCTCACGCTGAGGCAGGTCACGGCCGCTTTCGACAAGATCAACCTCAAGGAAATCAATCCGTTGGGCGAGAGGCTCGACCCGCACAGACATCAGGCGATGAATCTGGTGGACTCGAAGGAGCCCGCCCACACCGTCGTTGCGGTCCTGCAGAAGGGCTACCAGCTTCACGACCGGGTCGTGCGGCCCGCGCTGGTCAGCGTGTCGCGACCGATAGACGCTTGAAACCTGGCATCGCTGCCCTAACCTACGGCGACAACGAAACAAATCGAGCCATTCGACCGAAGAGGAAGCACCATGGGAAAGATCATCGGCATTGACCTCGGCACGACCAACTCCTGCGTAGCCGTGATGGAAAACGGCCAGCCGAAGGTGATCGAGAACTCGGAAGGCGCGCGCACCACGCCCTCCGTCGTCGCCTACGTGGACGATGCAGAAGTCCTGGTCGGCGCCCCGGCCAAGCGCCAGGCCGTCACCAACCCGAAGAACACGCTCTACGCGGTCAAGCGCCTGATCGGCCGTCGCTTCGGCGACAGCGAGGTACAAAAGGCGATCAAGCATGCGCCCTACAGGATCATCGAGGCGCAGAACGGCGACGCATGGGTCGAGGTGCGCGGCAAGAAGATGGCGCCGCCGGAGATCTCGGCGCAGGTGCTGGTGAAGATGAAGAAGACCGCCGAGGATTATCTCGGCGAGGCGGTGACCGAAGCCGTGATCACGGTGCCCGCCTACTTCAACGATTCGCAGCGCCAGGCGACCAAGGACGCCGGCCGCATCGCGGGGCTCGAAGTCAAGCGCATCATCAACGAGCCGACCGCGGCCGCGCTCGCCTTCGGCATCGACAAGAAGCAGGGTGATCGCAAGATCGCGGTATACGATCTGGGCGGCGGCACCTTCGACATCTCGATCATCGAGATCGCGGAAGTCGACAAGGAGCACCAGTTCGAGGTGCTGTCCACCAACGGCGACACCTTCCTCGGCGGCGAAGACTTCGACCAGCGCCTGATCGACTACCTGGCGGACGAATTCAAGAAGGAGCAGGGCATCGACCTCAGGGCCGACGTGCTCGCGCTGCAGCGCCTGAAGGAGGCGGCCGAAAAGGCGAAGATCGAGCTGTCCTCCAGCCAGCAGACCGAAGTGAACCTGCCGTACATCACGGCCGACGCTTCCGGCCCGAAGCACCTGGCGGTGAAGGTCACGCGCGCCAAGTTCGAGAGCCTGGTCGAGGATCTGGTTCAGAAGACCGTCGAGCCGTGCCGCATCGCGATCAAGGACGCCGGGGTCAAGGTTTCCGACATCGACGACGTGATCCTGGTCGGCGGCATGACGCGCATGCCCAAGGTGCAGGAGGTCGTACGCGAGTTCTTCGGGCGCGAGCCGCGCAAGGACGTCAACCCGGACGAGGCGGTCGCCATCGGTGCCGCGATCCAGGCCGGCGTGCTGCAAGGCGACGTCAAGGACGTGCTGCTGCTCGATGTAACCCCGCTGTCGCTCGGGCTCGAAACGCTCGGCGGCGTGATGACCAAGCTGATTGAGCGTAACACAACGATCCCGGCCAAGAAGAGCCAGATCTTCTCGACCGCCGAGGACAACCAGACCGCTGTAACGATCCGCGTGTTCCAGGGCGAACGAGAACTGGCGGCGGACA
>DASRFY010000204.1:0-4990 GCA_035651315.1 Burkholderiales bacterium | reverse complement strand
GCGATAAGTGCCGAACAGGCGGTCCCACCACGGCAGATAGAAGCCGAAATTGCTGTTGGTTTCGCGCGGCTGGACGCTATGATGGACGCGGTGCATGTCCGGCGTCACCACCAGCCAGCGCAGAACGCGGTCCACGGTCGGGGGCATGCGCACGTTGCCGTGGTTGAACATCGAGGTCGCGTTGAGCAGTATCTCGAACGCCAGCACCGCGAGCACCGGTGGACCCAGCACCAGGATCGCGGCAAACTTGATCAACATGGACAGGATGATCTCGATGGGATGAAACCGCGCGCCGGTGGTCACGTCGAACTCCAGGTCGGCGTGGTGCATGCGATGGAGGCGCCACAGGAGCGGCACGGCGTGAAACATCAGGTGCTGGAGATAGATCGCCAGGTCGAGAGCCAGCACCGAGATCACGATCGCGACCGGATTCGGAACCGCCAGGAAATTGAACAGACCCATCCCGCGCTCCGCGGCAAAGCCAGCCGCGCCGATGGCCGCCACCGGGAGGATCGCCCGGACCAGGACGCCGTTGAGGATCGCGAGTGCCAGGTTGTTCGTCCAGCGCACCGCCCTGTTCGTCTGCAAGAGGCGCCGCGGCGTCGCCAACTCCCATGCCGCCATGATCGCAAACACGCCGAAGAAAAAGCCGAGCCGCACCGCCGGTTCGTGGTTCAAGAGCCAGACGTCCATCGCCGAAACCCTCGCCCTGGCGCTGCGCTTGCCCGCAGCGGCAGGCTTTTATAGTATTCAACTTATTACTTGAATAGTTTCATCTTACGCGGATTCCGACAAATGTCAAAGAGCCTCAAGAACGACCTGTTCGAGCAGTTCGCCCGCATCGGCAAGGCGCTGTCGAGCGGGAAGCGGCTGCAGATGCTGGAATACCTGGCGCAGGGCGAGCGCAGCGTGGACGCGCTGTCGCGGATGACGGGACTGTCTGTCGCCAACACTTCCCAGCACTTGCAGCAACTGCGTCAGGCGGGGCTGGCGTCCGCCCGCAAGGACGGGCTGTACGTCTATTACCGCCTTTCCGGCAACGGCGTCGTGCGGCTGCTCGCCGCGCTGCATGCCGTCGGAGAGGAGCATCTCGCCGAAGTGGAGTGCCTGGTCAGGCTGTACTTCGAAACCAAGGACAGCCTCGAACCCGTTCCCGGCCGGGAGCTGTTACAGCGTGCGAAGGCCGGTGTGGTCACAGTTCTCGACGTCCGTCCGCGTGAGGAATACGCCGCGGGACATATCCGCGGCGCGATCAACGTGCCGCTCGGCGAGCTGGCGAAACGCCTGCACGAGATTCCGGACGACAAGGAAATCGTCGCCTACTGCCGCGGTCCCTACTGCCTGCTGGCGTTCGACGCGGTGGCGCAGCTTCGCAGGAAAGGCCGCAAGGCCCGCCGGCTGGAAGGGGGATTCCCCGAATGGAAGAGCGCCGGCTTGCCGGTGGAGAGCGCCTAGCCGCAAGCCGGCGGCGACGACCACCGGCAGGCCGATTGTGCGGCCCACGGATCCTCGAAAAGCGCGGTGCGGAATGGATGCTGTCCTACGACGCGCAGCCTTGGCCGTTATAGTGCCAGGCGCAACTGCCGATCTGACGACTTGAGCCCGGGCGCGAACCATGCGGACCGACGTCCGGCCACGGGAGGAGCCAAAGAATGAAAGTCGCAATCATCGGTACCGGTGCGATGGGTTCGGTATATGCCGGGCTTCTCGCCTCGGCCGGTCATGAAGTCTGGGCCATCGATACCTGGCAGGAGCATGTGGATGCCATTCGCGCCAACGGCCTGCGCGTCGAGGGCGCATCCGGCGACCGCACGGTACCGCTACGCGCCACGACGGAAGCGCGCGACGCGGGTCTCTGCGACCTGGTGATCATCGCCACCAAGGCGATGCACGTCGAGGGGGCGGCACAGGCCGCCGAGGCCCTGCTCGGCCGTGAGACCGTTGTGCTATCCATCCAGAACGGGCTCGGCGGACCGGAGACCGCTGCCCGCGTGCTCGGCCGCGAGCGAGTCATGGTCGGCGTGGTCGGCGGCTTCGGCGCCTCGATCAAGGCGCCTGGGCACGCCCACCACAACGGCTGGGAGCTGGTGCGGCTGGGCGAATTCCGCGGGCCGATCACACCTCGCCTCGAGAAGGTCGCCGATCTCTGGCGTTCGGCGGGTTTCCGCGTCAAGTGCTTCGACGACATCGAGCAGCTGGTATGGGAGAAACTGATCTGCAACGTCTGCTACTCGGGCACCTGCGCGGTGACCGAGCGCACGATCATCGAAGTGATCGAAGATCCGGATGCATGGCGGGTAGCGTCGACCTGCGCAAAAGAAGCCTTTGCGGTCGCCAAAGCGCGCAACGTCCGGCTGGACTTCGACGATCCGGTGGCCTATGTGCGCGACTTCGGCATGAAGATTCCGCGGGCGCGGCCGTCGATGCTGCTCGATCACCTGGCGGGGCGGGTGTCGGAGATCGATGCGATCAATGGCGCCATTCCGCCGGCTGCCAGAGCGGTCGGACTCGACGCCCCCTGCAACGAAGCGATCAGCGGCCTGGTGCGCGCCAAGGAGCGGCGCATGGGCGTGCGCGCCTGAGCGCGCCCGGCACCGTCCCGCCGGGAGCGGCGGGAATCGGGAAATTTCTCGTATTCAACTGTAGGGAAGGGAAGCCTACGATGCCAGCGAAAAGCGAGCCCACTCCGGCCTGGCTCATCACCGGCTGTTCCACCGGCCTCGGACGCGCGCTCGCCGGCCGCGCACTCGCGCGCGGACATCGAGTTGCCGTCACCGCCCGCGACCCGATGCGGATCCAGGATCTCGCCGCGGTGACCAAGCGCGTGCTGCCGGGGATGCGTTCGCGCGGGCGCGGCCACATCGTCAATATTTCCTCGGTCGGCGGACTGATCGGCAATCCCGGCGGCGGTTACTACAATGCGACGAAATTCGCGGTCGAAGGGCTGTCCGAGGCGCTGGCGAAAGAAGTCGAACCGCTCGGCATCCGCGTGACGGTGGTCGAGCCCGGGCCGTTCCGCACCGACTGGGCCGGACGATCGTTGAAGCAGGTCCGCAATCCGATCGATCCCTACGCAGCCACGGCGGGCGCGCGGCGCGCCGAGATCACCGGGCGCAGCGGCAAACAGCCGGGCGATCCGGTCCGCACGGCGGACGCGATCATCGAGGCGGTCGAAAGCCCGGCGCCGCCGCTCAATCTGGTGCTCGGCGGGAACGGGTTGCAACGGGTGCGCGAGAAGCGCGCCAGGCTGACGAGCACCATCGACCAGTGGGAATCAGTTACGCTTGGGGCGGACTATCCCCGGGGACGATCGCCAAAGATCCCCACATGCTGCCGGTGTCCGGGCGGATCGTCGAACCCTCTTCTTCCATCGAACCTTCTACGAAACGCGGACAAACAACATGATCCGGATCGCAGTGCTGGATGACTGGCAGGGCATCGCGCGGGAAAGCGCCGATTGGTCGGGCCTCGCGCAACGAGGCGAAATCGTCTTTTTCGACCAACCGCTGCGCGGTCCGGAGGCCGCGGCACAGGCGCTGGCCGAATTCGACGTCATCGTTGCGATGCGCGAGCGCACCGCGTTCCCGGCGACGCTGATCGCGCGCCTGCCCCGGCTGCGCATGATCGCGTTGACCGGTTCGCGGACCTGGACGATGGACATCGAGGCGTGCACCGCGCGCCGCATCGTCGTCTGCAACACGGGAGGCGAAAAGGCGTCGGCCGCGACCGCCGAGCTGGCATTGGGACTGCTGCTCGCCGCGGCGCGATTCCTTCCCGCCGCCGATGCTTCGCTGCGCGCCGGTCGCTTCCAGGACGGAGTTCCCGCAGGCAGCGTGCTCGAGGGTCGAACCCTCGGCGTGATCGGGCTGGGCAAGATCGGCGCCAGGATGGCGCGCTCCGGCCAGGCGCTCGGCATGCAGGTGCTTGCATGGAGCCAGAACCTCACGCCGGACAAGGCGCAGGCGGCCGGTGCACGGCGGGTCGACAAGGCGACGCTGCTGGCGCAATCCGACGCCGTGACGCTGCACCTGGTGCTCTCCGAGCGCACGCGCGGCATTCTCGGCGCGGAAGACCTGGCGCGCATGAAGCCGGGCGCGATACTGATCAACACCTCGCGCGGGCCGCTGGTGGACGAGGCCGCGCTGCTGGAAAGACTGCGGGCCGGCAGCCTGATCGCCGGACTGGACGTGTACGGGCAGGAGCCGCTGCCGCCCGACCATCCGCTGCGCCGCCTGCCCAACACCGTGCTCACCCCGCATCTGGGCTATTGCACGCGGGACGTCTACGCGCAGTTCTACCGGGAGTCCATCGAGAACGTGCTCGCCTTCCTCGACGGCAAACCCACGCGCGTCCTCAATCCCGAGGCGTTGCGCAGCGCGTGAGCCGCCGGCTGCCGCCGCCGGCACGCGGCGGCGGCGGATGCAGGAACGTCGGCCGACCGACGTTCGAATCCTGTCGATTCGGAACCCGCTTCATTCGGAATCCGTTCAATCTGGAACCATGGTCGACGGGTCGAGCGCTTCGGACTCCGGCAGACCGCAGAGTTGCCGGGCGGTGCCGTATTCGGGCGAGGAGGGATCGATCTTTCTCTCTACGCCCAGCGGCTGCCTCGACCGGATCTCGCGGCCGGACGCGTTGTACAGCCAGGCGCGCGTATTGCGAATGGTATGGGAATCGCAATCCAGCACCGTCGCGAGCACGACGGTCGTGTAGACGTCCTCCTGCTCGATCTCCGGCACGTCGAACAGCGTTCTTCGAAGATAAGAAACCCGATTGCCGGAGCGGCGCGCGCTTCGCCGCAGATACGCCTCCTCCCGGCCGTCGCCTGCGCCGGCGGGTACCCAGTCCGGGTCATTCAGGAACGCCAGATTCTTTGCCACCAGCGGCTCGAACGGTGTCTTCACGGCGGCGCACAGGTAATTGCCGATAAAGGCCGCCCGCGTTCCGGATGCCGCCTCCCGGAAGCGCCAGTCCGGGGCGGGCAGCGAAT
>DASRFY010000203.1:0-19226 GCA_035651315.1 Burkholderiales bacterium | reverse complement strand
CCGGGCAGCTCGAGGCTCTGGCGGAGAAGACCGCCGCCGCAATCGGCAAGATCGCCGGTGTGGTGGACGTGCGCAGCGGCATCACACCGGCCGGGGACGCGCTCGAGATCCGCATCGACAAGGTGAAGACGGCCCTGGAGGGAATGGACGCGGACGGCGTCTCGCGCAGCGTCGCCGACTACATCGCCGGCATGGTCACCACACAGATCCAGAGCGGCCCCAAGATGATCGGCGTGAGGGTGTGGACGCCGGAAGACGTGCGCCGCACGGAGCGCGATCTGGGTGCGCTTCAGGTGCGCGCGCCGGACGGGCATTTGTTCCCCTTGCGGCGGGTGGCGGCGATCGCTCCCCTGATCGGCCAGCCGCAGATCACCCGTGAGAACCTGAAACGCATGGTCGCGGTCACCGGGCGCATCAGCGGTCGCGATCTGGGCTCCGTGATCCGGGACGTCAAGCAGGTGCTGTCCGGGCCCGGCGGCTTGCCTGCCAGCGTGTACTGGGAGCTTGGCGGGCTTTATCGCCAGCAGCAGATCGCCTTCCGCGGGTTGCTTCAGGTGTTCGCCGCGGCGGTGGGTCTGGTCTTCGTCCTGTTGCTATTCATGTACGAGCGCTTTCGCGTCGCGATCTCGATCATGGCGATGCCGCTGCTGTCGATCTCGGCGGTCTTCATCGGGCTCTGGGTGGCCGGCATCGAGCTCAACATCTCGGCGATGATGGGCATGACGATGATCGTCGGCATCGTCACTGAAGTGGCTATCTTCTACTTCTCGGAATACCACGCGCTCACCGCCAACGACGCAATGGAGCATCGCCGGGCGCTGATCGAAGCGGGGAAAAACCGCATGCGCCCGATCGCGATGACCACCTTCGCCGCCATCCTCACCCTGCTGCCCCTTGCGCTGTCGATCGGACAGGGCTCGGGAATGCAGCAGCCTCTCGCCGTCGCGATCATTTCGGGCCTCCTGGTCCAGCTGCCGTTGGTCCTCCTTGGCATGCCGGCGGTATTCGATGTGCTGAATCGACGTCGGGCCCACCGCCTCGACGGAATCGCCCGGGCGAGCGAGGACGACGGAATCGGAGAAGAGCGCCAGAATTGAAGACTAGAACCTATCTCAAAATTGTTGTCGGCGCGAGCATGAGTTCCTAGAATCGGGTTCATGCTGCGTTTGAGCGACGAACAATGGGAGCGAATTCGGGAGCATTTCCCCGAGGAGAACATCCCCGAAGGTCGCGCCGGGCGCAAGCCCGTGCCGGCGCGCAAGGTGCTCGAAGCGGTGCTGTGGATTCTGAACACCGGGGCGCAGTGGCACATGCTCCCGCAGTGCTACCCGAACTACAAGACTGTGCATCGGCGCTTTCAGTGCTGGTGCGCACGCGAGGTGCTGCGCGAGATCCTGAGGCAGTTGGCCAATAGCCTTCGAGCAGAAGTAAGGGTCACGAGCAGAAGTAAGGGTCAAGTGCGAGCAGAAGTAAGCGAGCAGAAGTAAGGGTCACGAGCAGAAGTAAGAAGTAAGGGTCAAGTCTTGAAATATAAGAAAGTGCTATTTCAAGACCCGACCCTATTGACTCCTTCCGACCCTATTGACTCCTTCTATTGACTCCTTGACTCTCTATTGACTCTACTCTATGGACTATTGACAGCGTTGACCGGCTCGACCCTATTGACCGGCTCAGCGCACGCGCGCGTTGAACCGAACGCCGACGTTCACGCGATTGTCGTTCGCTTTCAGGTCGGTGGCGACGAGCTCGTTGATTTCCACCTCGTACGGCGCAGTGCGCCCGGCAAGCAAGCTCTTTACCGTTTCCATCAGATCCACGTCGAGCGCCTTGGGCATCATCGAGTCGATCACAGGCTGCAGCAGCGGCTGGTAGATCTCCTTGGTCAGCGAGTCGATGCGGATGTCTTCCAGCCCCAGTCGCCCGTTCTTGTAGAAAGGCTTGCCCGAAGCGGTCACGCCGAAGGCGTCCGCGCCGCCCATGCACTGGTCGGCCACGCGCGTGCCCATGCGACCGTTGAAGAACGCGGCGATGCGCAGCCTGCCGTCGGACGCCGTCACCTTCGGCGACTCCAGCCAGGCCTGGTTGCAGACATCCGTCTTGTTGAGCCAGAAGCGTCCCTTGTCGGTGAAAAACTGCTCGCGCAACGCTTTTTCGATGGCGGTGCTCTCGATGACAACGGTGCTGTCCGCCGCGCTTGCTGGCGAGGCGATCGCCGCCAGCGCGCAGCACAATGCCGCCGCCAGGAGTCCTCTCACCCCGCTTCGTTTGCGCTGCATTTCCTGCGCACGGGTTTTCACGCCGAAGGCCGCTGCGCTTCCTTCACCGTGATGCGCAACAGCGTGCGCGGATCGTCCGGATCGGTGAGGGTGGCGGCGTGCAGTACCGAGGCGTTGTCCCACACCGCCACGTCGCCGACTCCGTATTTCATGCGGTACTGATACTTCGGCTGCGTCGAATGCGCGGCCAGCTCGCGCAGCAAGGCGAGCCCGTCGTCGTCCGGCATGCCCTCGATCGCGAACGAAGTGCCGGAGACCGCGTACAGCGCCTTGCGCCCGGTGTAGGGATGGCGGCGCACCAGGGGGTGACGGATCAGGAACGCGCCCCGCTTTGCCTTCTGCTCCTCGGTCGGGGCGAACGCGGACGTACGCGAGGTCGGGTCGAGATCGTCGCGGTTGCCGTAGACATTCAGCGTCACGAGCCCGTCGATGCGTTTCTTCATCGATTGCGGCAGGTCCTCGTAGGCCTGCTCCTGGTCGGCGATCAACGTGTCGCCGCCCACCTTGGGCACCTGGATCGAATAGAGCAGCGTCGCGCGGGCCGGGATCTCGAGGTAGGAATAATCGCTGTGCCAGTAGGTACCGCCGTCCGCGAGCCCGATCGGCTTGCCGTCCTTCTTCACGTTGGACAGGATCAGAATGTCGGGAATGTCCGGATGGTGGAACTGGTCGAGCACGTGCGGCTCGGGCCGGCCGAAGCGCGAGGCGAAGGCATGGAACTGCGCCGGCTCGAGCGACTGCGCGCGGAACGCCAGCACGTGGTGGGTGTGCAACGCGTCGCGGATGGCGCCGAAGTCACGGTCCGTCAGGGGCCGGGAAAGATTCACGCCCTCGACTTCCGCCCCCAAGCAGCAGCCGGATTGCCTGACCGAAATCATCCGACCTCCCGATCTCTACTTGACGAATTGTGGCATCAGCCGTCTGGGCAGGGCAAGAACCGCGTCCGGAAAAACGATCACGAAGACGAGCACCGCGAGCATCGGCATGGCAGGATCGGCGTGGCGTCCGGCGCCGTGCCCCTAGCGATGAAAATACGAAACCCTGCCCAGCACTTCCTGGTTCACGACGTTCTTCGGCACCCGGCCCTTGGCGAGATCGCGGCAGGCGTTGAACACGCTGGCGGCAACGGTATTGATGCACTCGTCGGTGAGGCAGATATGGTGCGGGGTGACAACGATGTTGTCGAGCCTGAGCAGCGGGTTGTCGGGAGAAACCGGCTCCTGCTCGAATACGTCGATGCCGGCGCCGGCGATGCGGCGGTCGGCCAGCGCGTCGTACAAGGCCTTTTCGTCGACGATGGGTCCGCGGGCGGTGTTGACGAAAAACGCAGTCGGCTTCATCAGCGAGAACTCGCGTGCGCCGATCAGTTTCCGCGTTTCCTCGTTGAGCGGACAGTTCACGCAGAGGAAATCCGATTCGCGCAGCAGCGTGTCGAGGTCGACCAGCTTCACGCCGAGCGGCGCCACCGACTCCTGCGTGATGTAGGGGTCGCAGCCGAGATGCTTCATGCCGAAGGGAGCCGCGAGGCGGAACAGCTCCGAACCGATATTGCCCACGCCGACCGAACCCAGCACCCGGCCGGACAGGCCGGTGCCGAAATGATTCAGGCGCTCCTGCCAGCGGCCTTCGCGGGTGATGCGGTCCTTGATCAGGACGCGCTGCGCGAGCATGAGGATGAACGTCAGCGCGGAGGTCGCGACCGGACGGCGCACGCCGTCCGGCGTGATGGTGAGGATCACGCCGTTGTCGGTGCAGGCCGGCACGTCCACCGTGTCGTAGCCCACGCCGAAGCGCGCGATCAGTTTCAGCCTCCGGTTCGGTCCCGACACCGTCGCGCGCGTGACCTTGGCGAGCATCACCGCGAGCGCGTCGTATTTTGCCGCCGTTTCCGGAGTGAGCTCCGGCTCGAGCTCGGGCAGGAACTCGTACTCGATGCCCGCCTGATCGAGGATCGCGAACGCGGCTTCGTCGAAGATCGGCTTGCCGGACGGCTTGAGATTGTCGCGGGTGATGCCCACCCGAAATGCGCCCTGGGCCATCTATGGTCTCCTCCGTGGTTTTGGGACGCGTTCGACGCGCCTCTTATTTGCGTTTCTTAGGTCTATCGCTCTGCCTCAGATCGTGCAGCGTCTTGTACCCCTGCCTGAGCGCGCCCTGCAGCAGGTGTGCGTCGACTCCCATCGCGAAGAGCCGGAAACCCTTGTCCCAGTATTGCCGGCTCCAGTCGTCGTCCGCGGTCATGCAGGCCAGGATCTTCCCGTGCTTGCGCGCCGCGGCCGCCAGCCGGTCGATGGCGTCCAGGTATTTCGGATGGTCGAACTGCGCCGGAATGCCGAGAAAATTGGTGAGATCGAAATGGCCGAGCCAGAGCACGTCCACGCCAGGCACCGCCGCGATCTCGTCCACGTTGCGGATGCCTCGTTCCGTTTCGATGAGGCACATGACCAGCGTGCGCTCGTTCGCCACGCGGATTTTTTCCGTCACGCTTTCGCTCACGTAGTCGTCGTGCGCGAATCCGAACGCCGCGCCGCGCCTGCCGTGCGGCGGATAGCGGGTGCAGGAGACGATGAATTCGGCTTCCTCCGCCGATCCCACCATCGGGGCCATGATTCCCATCATTCCCACGTCGAGTGCGCGGGCGATGTAGGTGTACTGGTTGGCGGGCACGCGCGCCATGGGAACGATGTCGATGCCGCGACACAAGGCGGCCTGCTCCTTGATCGCCTCGAAGGTCGCGCCCGAGTGCTCCATGTCGAGCAGCAGGAACTCCGCCCCCGCCGCCTTCACGATCTGCGGCAGCCCCGGGATGAGGAACTCCCAGCCGAAGGCGCCGAATACCGATTCGCCGGCGAGCAGTCTTTGTTTGACGGGGTTGGGTCTCATAAAGTCGGTGACTGGTGATTAGTGATTGGTGATTGGTTGAAACCGCAAACAAATGAACGGAAAGAGATCAAGCTTTTACCAATCACGAATTACCAATAACGAGTCACGGCTGTCATGCGTGGAACTTTCCCGTCCACTCCGGCTGCCGCAGCGCCTCGGTGTTGACGATGTGCTTCGGCTTGCGCCCGTGCGCCAGGTCGAGCGCGGCGCGGAACGCGCCCTCGCCCAGCATGCGCATGCACTCGTCGGTGTGGCAGATCGCGTGCGGCGCGAGCATCACGTTGTCGAGCTTGAGCAGCGGATTGTCCGGCGCCACCGGTTCCTGCTCGAACACGTCGATCGCCGCGCCCGCGATTTTGCGCCGGCTCAACACCTCGATCAACGCCTTCTCCTGCACCACGGGGCCGCGCGATGTGTTGATGAAATACGCGGCCGGCTTCATGAGCGCGAATTCGCGCGCGCCGATCAGGCCGCGGGTCTCCTCGTTGAGCAGGCAGTTGACGGACACGAAGTCGGATTCGCGGAGCAGCGTGTCGAGCTCGGTCATCTCCACGCCGAGATCCGCCACCGCGGACTGCGGCACGTAGGGATCGCTGCCGAGCAGGCGCATCTCGAAGGGCTGCGCGAGCCGGAAGATCTCCTTGCCGATGTTGCCGACGCCGATCACGCCGAGCGTGCGACCCATCAGCCCGGTGCCGAGAAAATTGCCCTTCTCCGCCCAGCGTCCCTCCCGCACCAGCCGATCCTTGAGCACAATGCGGTGCGCCAGCGCGAGCACGTAGCCGATGACCGAAGCGGCGACCGGCCGGCGCACGCCGTCGGGGACGATGGTGAGCAGCACCCCGTGGTCGGTGCAGGCCGGCACGTCCACCGAATCGTAGCCGACGCCGAAACGCGCGATCAGCTTCAGGCGACGGTCCGCGCCGGAGAGCGTCTCTCTCGTCACTTTGGCCGACATCAGGCAGAACGCGTCGTAGCGGGCGGCATGCGCCCGGGTGAGCGCCGGCACCTTCTCCGGCAGGAATTCCCACTCGACCGTGGGATCGTCGAGCAGCTTCATCGCCTCCGGCCCGAACACCGTCCCGCCGTCCGCGGTCAGGGCTTCGCGGCTGATGCCGATTCTGAATTTTCCGGACATGGCGGCGTTTCCGAGTGGTGGTTGGATAACTATAACGATTGGGTGATCAAGCGAAATACTCCAAGCCGGCCCCCGAGTGCAATCACCTGATCACATCGCCGAAGAAAACGCCCCATCGACCACCAGCACGTGACCGTTCACGTAAGACGCTTCGTCGGAGGCGAGAAACACCGCGACCGGGCCGATCTCCTTCACCTCGCCCCACCGGCCGGCGGGCGTGCGCTTGCAGACCCAGTCGTTGAACTCCTTGTTCTGGATGAGCGCGGTGTTCATCTCGGTCGCGAAGTAACCCGGCGCGATGGCATTGACCGTGATCCCGTGCGGCGCAAGTTCCATCGCCAGTTCGCGGGTCAACGCGTGCACCGCGCCCTTGGAGGCGATGTAGGCGGAAATCGTCGGGCGCGCCACGATCGCGCTGATCGACCCGGTCATGATGATGCGGCCGCGCTTCGCGGGAATCATCACCCTGGCCGCTTCCCGGGCGAGCGCCCAGACCGCGGTCAGGTTGGTCTCGATCACGCGCCGGAAGTCCGCCGCCTCGAACTCGGTAATCGGCTTGCGGTGCTGGATGCCGGCGTTGGCGACGAGAATGTCGAATCGTCCGTAGCGCTTTACCGCCGCCTGGATCGCGGCTGCGCCGGCGGCATGATCGTTGACGTCGAAGGCGGCCGGCTCACCTTTCCATCCCTTGGCGGCAAGCTCCTGCGCGCGCTCTTTCAATGCGCTCTCGTCGCGCGCGTTGAGCAGCACCTGCGCGCCGGCCGCGGCGAGCGACTGCGCCATCCCCCAGCCCAGCCCGCGCGACGCGCCGGTGACCAGCGCCACCTTGCCGCTCAGATCGAACATCCTCTCCTCCCGCAATCAAGTCCACCACAGAGACACAGAGGCACAGAGAAGAAACAAGACAAATTCAATACGAACCACCAAGACACGAAGGCATCAAGAAAGGCTAAACACGGATTGTGATTTCCTTGGTGTCTTGGTGCCTTGGTGGTTAATTTGTCGTTGAATTTCTCTGTGCCTCTGTGTCTCTGTGGTGAATGTTTCCCGCTTACGGCATGTACTGCCCGCCGTTGACTTCGAGAATCTGCCCGGTCATGTAGCCGCTCATCTTCTCCGAGGCGAGGAACAGGAACGCGCCCGCGCATTCGTCTGGCGTGCCGAGCCGGTTCATCGGAATGGTGGCCTTGAAGCTTTCGAGCAGTTGCGGCGTGGAATAGCGGTCGTGGAACGGCGTGGCGATGACGCCGGGCGCCACCGCGTTGACGCGGATTCTGTCCTTTACCAGCTCCTTGGCGAGACCGCGCGTCGCCGTGCTGACGAAGCCCTTGGCGCCGGCGTAGAGCACCGCACCGGCGCCGCCGCCGTGGCGCGCAGCGACCGAAGTGACGTTGATGATCGATCCGCCGCCGTTCTTGCGCATGTGCGGCACCACGGCAGCCGTGCATGTCAGCACCGAACGCACGTTGAGGAACATCACCTGGTCGAACAGCTCGTCGGTCATCGTCTCAATCGGCACGCGCTGGATCAGTCCGCCCGCGTTGTTGACGAGCACGTCGATGCGGCCGAACTGCACGACCGTCTTTTCGACCAGTTCCCTGCACACTGCGGAATGGGCGACGTCGCCGGCTACAAGCAGCGCCTTGCCGCCGGACTTTTCGACCTCGGCGGCGACTTTTTCGGCTTCGGTTCGGCTGCGGTTGTAGTGCACCGCGACTTTCGCGCTGTTGGCGCCGAAGGCCCTGGCGGCCGCGGCGCCGATGCCGGTGCTCGCGCCCGTGATCAGCACGACCTTGTCCTTCAGGTCTTCGATCATTTCTCCCCCTGGTGCGTTAACCACAGAGACACAGAGGCACAGAGAAATTCAACGGCAGATTAACCACCAAGGCACCAAGACACCAAGACATCAAGGAAATCGCAATCTGTGTTTAGCCTTTCTTGGCGCCTTCGTGTCTTGGTGGTTCGTATTGGATCTGTCTTGTTTTCTCCGTGTCTCTGCGCCTCTGTGGTGGACTTTCAAGGCAGTAATACGGTCGAGCCGGTGGTTTTTCTCGACTCTAGATCGCGATGCGCCTGCGCCGCGTCCGCGAGCTTGTAGGTCTGGTTGATCTCGATCTTCACCTTGCCGGACTTCACGACGTCGAACAGCTCCTTCGCGCCCGCCTCCAGGTCCTCGCGCAGCGCGGTGTAGGTCATCAGCGTCGGCCGGGTGACGTAGAGCGACCCCTTGGCAGAGAGCAGGTTGAGGTCGAAGGCGGCAACCGGGCCGGAGCCGTTGCCGAATACGCACAGCAGTCCGCGCGGCTGCAGACAGTCAAGCGATCCCATGAAGGTGTCCTTGCCGACCGAATCGTAGACCACCGGCACCTTGCGGCCGCCCGTGATTTCCTTGACGCGCTGCGCGAAATTTTCTCGCGTATAGACGATCGCGTGGTCGCAGCCGTGCGCCTTGGCGATCCTCGCCTTTTCATCCGAACCCACCGTGCCGATGACCGAGACCCCGAGGGACTTCAGCCACTGGCAGGCGATCAGTCCGACGCCGCCCGCCGCCGCGTGGAACAGCACGGTTTCGCCCCTCTCCACGCGATAGGTGCGGCGGATGAGATACCACACCGTCAGGCCCTTGAGCATCATCGCCGCGGCCTGCTGGTCGCTGATCCCGGCGGGAATCTTGACCAACCTGTCCGCCGGCATCACCCTGACCTCGGCATACGCACCCGGCGCGCCGCCGGCGTACGCCACGCGATCCCCGGCCTTGACGTGGGTCACGCCATCGCCGACCGCCTCCACCACGCCTGCCGCCTCCGAGCCCACACCGCTCGGCAACGGCAGCGGGTACAGGCCGGAACGATGGTAGGTATCGATGAAATTGAGCCCGATTGCGGTGTTCCTGACCCGCACCTGGCCTTGCGCGGGATCGCCGACCTGCACGTCCTCGTATACCAGAACATCCGGCCCGCCCGTCCTGTGAAAACGCACTGCCTTGCTCATGTTCGCTCCCCTCTTCTGCTCGTCCAGCGAATGAAGTTGTGCTCGAGATCACGCCGGCAGCAGAGCCGGCGAGTTGCCGCGTATTCTAGCAGCGGCCTGCGGCAGAGCGCGGCTGGACGCAAAGGCCGCGAAGAACAGCAGGAAAGGACGCAAAGAACATCAAAACCTCAACGCAGAGTCGCAGAGAGCGCAGAGAATCGCAAAAATGGAATCCGGAATGTTTCGGGAGTGTTTCTTGTGACCTCAGTCGAAAGCGAGGAATGGTCGGTAGCGAAGTTCGTCTTTGCCCTGGATCAAGCAAATAGATAACCGCAAGGTACCCAAAAACTGCGCATATAGAGCCGGGGTATTTTTCGGCGCATTCTGCTTCTACATCGAAATTCTCGCTTCGGTCTACTCTCGGCCGCAGGAACACAAGCTTCAGTCCTGTTGCCATATCTCGTTTTTCTCTGCGTCCTCTGTGTCCTCCGCGTCTCTGCGTTGAGATTTTGATGTTCTTTGCGACCTTTGCGTCGAGTTTTTTATCCGATCCAGTCTGACGAGCAGGCCCTCGGACTACCTGGCGATCCTCAGCCGTCGCTTGGTCCGTTCCTGCTCTCGCTGGTGGTCGATGAACTCCCGAATCTGCGGGTAGATCATCTCGCGGAACTTGCGTCCGCTGAAGATCCCGTAGTGCCCGACGCCCTTTGCCAGCAGGTGCTTGCGCTTCTCGCCGGGGATGCTCCTGCACAGCACGTGCGCCGCTTCGGTCTGGCCGTTGCCGGAAATGTCGTCCAGTTCGCCCTCGATGGTGAACAGCGCCGTGTTGCGAATCGCCTCCGGCGCAACGCGCTCGCCCCGAACCTGCCACCTGCCCTTCGGCAACTGGAACTCCTGGAATACCACCTTGATGGTGTCCAGATAGTACGCCGCGGGCATGTCCAGCACCGCGTTGTACTCGTCGTAGAACTCGCGGTGCGCCGCCGCCGAGTCGCCGTCGCCGCGCACCAGATGCAGGTAGAACTTCCAGTGCGAATCGAGATGCCGGTCCGGATTCATCGACAGGAAGCTCGCGTGCTGCAGGAAGCCCGGATAGACGCGGCGCATGAAGCCCGGGTAATTGGCCGGCACGCGCAAGATCACCTTGTCGGAAAACCAGGAATGCGGCCTGCCGGTGGCGAAATCGTTCACCACGGTCGGGTTGCGCCGCGTGTCGATCGGCCCGCCCATCATGATCATGCTCTTCGGCACCGCCGGATCGTTGGCGGCGGCCATCAGCGACACCGCCGCCAGCACCGGTACGGTCGGCTGGCACACCGACATCACGTTGAGGTCCGGCGCGAGAAAGCGGATGAACTCGCGGATGTAGTCGACGTAATCGTCGAGGTGAAACTCTCCCCTGGAGAGCGGCACCATCTTGGCGTCGATCCAGTCCGTGATCCAGACATCGTGATCCGGAAGCGCGGTGCGGACGGTGTCGCGCAGCAGGGTGGCGAAATGCCCGGACAGCGGTGCGACGATCAGCAGCTTCGGCTGCGCCACCGCCGGCTCCTTGCGGAAATGCAGCAGATGACAGAACGGCTTGTCGACGACGATTTCACGGCGCACCGCCACCGGCCTGCCGTCGACTACCGTGTGCTCGATCCGCCACTCCGGCTTCGGGTAGCGGCGCATCAGCCGCACGAACAGCTCGCTGCCCGCTGCCGCGGTACGCGAAAGCGGCGTGTAGGCGAAGGGGCTGAAGGGACTGCTGAAAAGGCGTTTCGCCGCGTCGGCCCAGAGGACCGCCGGCGCCATTGCCGTCTTATGAAACTCGTGCAGCTGGTAGATCATGTCTTGGCATCTCCGACTCTTCGACGCGTACCGTCTTTTCTTCTCGGATCATGAAAATACGCAGACACTGCACTGCAGGGTCGGGCGACTGTAAAGACTCTGCAATATCCCGTCAAGGTCGAGGTCGGAGAACAAACGATCAGGCTCGTCCGAAAAGCGAAACACGAAGGCACGAAGACACGAAGAAAAAGCGAGAGTAAAAACCTTCTGGGTCATGAAAAGAGCCAGACGCGTGGGGCAGCATATGGTGTAAATCTCGATGCGGACAATATTGAAGATCTCTTCTTTGCGTTCTTTGCGTCCTTTGCGATCCTTTGCGTCCTTTTGCGTTGTGCTTCTTTTCTGACTTATGTTTCTCTTCGTGTCTTCGTGTTTCGCTCTTATCACGTTGCCGGAGGCGGTCAATACAGGAGCGGGAGAGGCGGCTCGCTCATCGCGGCGATCTGTTCGCGGAGCTGCAGGATGTGCTCCTCCCAGTACCGCTGGGTGTTGAACCAGGGAAACGCGCACGGGAAGGCGGGGTCGTCCCAGCGCCTTGCGAGCCACGCCGCGTAGTGCATGATGCGCAGCGTGCGCAAAGCCTCGACGAGCTGCAGCTCGCGGGTGTCGAACTCCGCGAAATCCTCGTAGCCGGCCAGCACGTCGGAGAGCTGGCGCGACACGGCCGCGCGGTCTCCGGAGAGCAGCATCCACAGATCCTGGACGGCCGGTCCGGTGCGCGCGTCGTCCAGATCCACGAAATGCGGGCCGTCGTCCGTCCACAGGATGTTGCCTGCGTGGCAGTCGCCGTGAAGCCTCAATTGCCGCACCTCACCGGCGCGGGAGAACGCGGCGCGAACCGTCTCGATCGCCATCACGGAGACCGAGCGATAGGGATCGACGAGGTCGGGGGGAAGAAACCCGATCCCCAGCAGGAATTCGCGCGGTTCGACGCCCAACGACTCGATGTCGAGCGCCGGCCGGTGCGAGAAATCCTTTGCCCGACCGACCGTGTGGATGCGGCCGAGAAAGCGTCCGATCCATTCCAGGACCTCCGGGTCTTCGAGCTCCGGCGCGCGGCCGCCCCGCCGCGGGTAGAGCGCGAAACGAAACCCGCGGTGCGCGTGCAGCGTGGCTCCGGCAAGCTCGAGCGGCGCGACGACGGGCACTTCGGCTTGGGCAAGCTCGCGCGCAAAGCCATGCTCCTCCAGGATCTGCGCATCGGTCCAGCGCGCCGGCCGGTAGAACTTCGCGATCACCGGAGCGGCGTCCTCGATTCCGATCTGCCAGACGCGGTTCTCGTAGCTGTTCAGAGCGAGCAGGCGGCCGTCGCAACGCATGCCGCAGGACTCGACGGCGTCGAGAATGAGCTCGGGCCTCAGGCCCGCGTACGGATGAGGTTCGGACATGCCTCGATTGTATCCATGCGGCGCTGCCGGTCACGGCATGAGCGACAGGCAGGCGAGCCGTGTGGCGACAGACGCTGCTAAGCTTTGCGCCTCGCCGATCATACGAGGAGACGCCGATGCACCTGCTTCGAATCGCAGCCTTTGCGCTGCTCGCTTCGGTCTGCTTGACCGCGTTCGCGCGCGACGACGACGTCCGCGCAAAGGCGGCGCAGCTTGCGACGGAAGAGGTCATGATCGACTCGGACGCGCCGGGTATCCGGCTCTACCTGCGCAACAAGCACCCGAAAGGGCTCGCGCCCTCGGCCAGGCACACGCTGCTGTTCGTCCACGGGGCGACCTACCCCGCCGAGACTTCATTCGACTTGCCGCTCGACGGCTTGTCGATGATGGATTACATCGCCGCGCACGGCTGGGACGTGTGGCTGGTGGACCTGCGCGGCTACGGGCGCTCGACCCGGCCGGCGGAAATGGCGCGGCCGGCGCAGGACAATGGCCCGATCGTGACCACCGACGTGGCGATCCGCGACGTAGGCGCGGCCGTGGACTACGTCCTGCAGCTCCGCGGACTTGCGAAACTGCAGCTCATGGGCTGGTCCTGGGGCACGGCGATCATGGGCGGCTATACCGCGGGCCACAACGACAAGGTCGAGCGGCTCGTGCTCTACGCCCCGCTGTGGCTGCGCAATGCCCCGCCTGCGACCGGCGGCGCGAGCGGCCCGCTCGGCGCCTATCGTGCGGTGACGAAGGAAGCGGCGAAGCAGCGTTGGTTGAACGGAGTGCCGCAGGACAAGGTCGCCGATCTGATTCCCGCCGGCTGGTTCGACACCTGGGCGAACGCGACCTGGGCCACCGACCCCATGAGCGCGGAATCCGGGCTGCTGCGCGCGCCCAACGGCGTCATCCACGACGTGCGCAATTACTGGATGGCGGGCAAGCCGACCTACGCCCCGGGCGAAATCCGCGTGCCCACGCTCGTCGTCGGCGCGGAGTGGGACCACGACACGCCGCCGTCGGAAGCGCAAACGGTGTTCGGGCTGCTTAAGAGCGCACCGTTCAAGCGCCGGGTCGAGATCGGCGAGGGCACCCATACCGTGATCATGGAAAAGAACCGCATGCAGCTATTTCGCGAAGTGCAGCTTTTCCTCGACGAATAGGAAAAGAGAAGCGTCGGGTCTTTAATTTTTTTAGCCTCTCTCGCAAGCGGATACGACGGTATCGGGGACCTCGACGCGGTCGAGGCGCACCTCGGCGAGCAGGCCGAAGATGCTGTTCGCCACCTCGTCAAGGGCGTCCTCCGGCCGAAGCGGCCAGCGGTACTCTTCTTCGTCGGCCGCATCGAACGGCGAAGTCAGCCGTACGCGGACCGTCGCGTCGGAGTAGGCCGCCACCGTGACGCCGGGGTCGCCGAAGCGCATCCGCGCCCGGCGCAGCGCGTTGCTCAGAAAAAGCTGAAAGCCGAGCTCGTTGCCCGCAAAACGCCCCTGCTGCGGCGCACGGGCGAGCGTGGCCGGCGGGCGCGGGATTGGCAGCAGCGTCGCTCCGGGCACGGCGAGCTGTCTCGCCAGCATGCGAGTGAACGGCACGCCCCAGCGTCCGATGTCGCCCGCGGTCTCGACGAAACTCGGCGCATCCGCCGGCGTCAACGCCGCGCCCGCGACAAAGCGCAGATGCACATGCTCCTCGGTGCCCGCCAGCGCGAGTTCGGCCGGCGGCAGATCCATCCGTTCCAGGCCGCCTTCCGTCTTGCCGTGTGCGATGCGATGCAGAAGCGTCCACGGTACGGCCTCCAGCGACTCTGGGGAGGTCAGCGCGTTCGACAAACCGAAATTCTTCGCCGGCCCGAGCGCGCCGGCCTGCTCGAAGAGTTGCCGGATTTCATCCATATCCGGTACCACTCCCGGAATGGTCGTCGGCTGCATTGCGCCCGCGACGAACAGCACCGGAATCGTAAACACGCGCACCTGTACCCCAACTTCCGCCCGCGGCGGCGCAAGTTCCGCGTCGAGCGCTTCGGCCAGCAGCCGTGCGGCGCGTTCCGAAGGCGCCTGTGAAATCATGGAACGCACTGCGGTTTCGTCGCCCCGCGCCAGATTGGCGGCGATTTCCCTGCGCATTGCGCGCAGAATTTCGTGGTGCGACGCGGGAGATCTTTGCGACCCGATGAGATCTCCCCCGAAAGGCCAGGCTGACGCGTCCGGGTAACGGCGCGGATCCGGAAGGGATTTCATAGTCGTATCGCGGCGGCGCATTCTATCAGCCGGAACCGGACCCGCTTCCGTGACGCAGCGCAAGCGCTCCTTGACTCCGGCCGGTTTCAGGCTAGAAACAAAGGAGCGGCCGATGACGCGGGGATTTTGCGTCTCTGCGGCGGCTGCGCGCCAAGACGTTCAGACAACGAAACATTCCGAAGGGGGAGTCCATCGATGTGGTTGAGCGAGAAGGAACGTAAATACGTCAAACCGGCCGATGACCTGGATATCGGCTTCACTTCGCCGATCCCGACCCAGATCGTATCGAACGGCGAGTACAACCCGCCGCCGCAGACCGAGCAGCAGCGCCAGGTCGAAGCGCGGATCAAAGAGCTTGCCGATCAGTATGCCCGCAAACTGAACATGGATCGGCGTCATTTCCTGAAGACCGCGTCGGGCATGGCGGTCGCCTTCCTGGCGATGAACCAGGTCTTCGGCCCGGTATGGGACGTGTCGGAGGCGGAGGCCGCCGACAAGGACGTGGCGGATGCGAGAGCTGCGGCGTTGAAGAAGCAGTTCATCTTCGACGACCAGACGCACTTCGTGCGCGACGATTTCGACAAGGAAGGGCTGCTCGGCCTGGGCAAGTACGCCTCCGAGCACTGGAATCCGGACATGCTGAAGGACATGCCGCTGGTCCTGCAGCGTTACAAGTTCCAGAACTATCTGAAGGAAATCTACCTCGACAGCGATACCAAGGTCGCGCTGCTGTCCTCGGCGCCGTTCGACGATCCGGACTGGTGGTTGCTGCATAACGACCAGATCGCGCAGGCACGCGCGGCGATCAACAAGGTCGCCGGCTCGCGCCGCATGTTCTGCCACACCGTGATCACGCCAGGCCAGCCCGGCTGGATGGACACGGTCGATCGCGGCATCTCCGAGCTGAAGCCGGATTCGTGGAAGTGCTACACCATCGGCGACCCGCTGTCCCCGTCTTCCAAGGGCACCGCCTGGAGCCTGGACGACGAGAAGCTCGTGTATCCGTGGTACGAGAAGGCGGTGAAGTCCGGCATCCGGACCATCTGCATCCACAAGGGCCTGCTGCCGCGCGATTACGAGCAGTCGTGGCCCGGCGTGTGGAAGCACGCCACCGTGCAGGACGTGGTCAAGGCTGCGAAGGACTGGCCGCAGATCAACTTCATCATCTACCACGGCGCGCTGCGCATGTTCCTCGAAGACCCGCAGTACACGCTGGACAACTTCGAGAAGACCGGCCGCATCGACTGGACGACCGACGTCTGCGAGCTGGCGACCAAGCACGGCCTGAAGAACGTGTACGCCGAGCTGGGGACCACGTTCGCCACCGTCGCGGTCGCAAGCCCGCGGCTCGCCGGCGCGATGGTCGGGCAGTTCGTCAATACGATGGGCGAGGACCACGTGGTCTGGGGCACCGACTCCGTGTGGTACGGCAGCCCGCAGTGGCAGATCGAGGCGTTCCGCCGCCTCGAGGTGCCGGACGACATCATGCAGAAGATGGGCTGGAAGAAGAAGCTCGGGCCCGCCGACGGCAGGATCAAGAACATGATCTTCGGCCAGAACTCGGCGCGGCTGTACGGCTACAAAATCCAGGCCGAGTACGAGAACCTGACCCACGACCAGCTTGCCCTCATGAAGCAGATGTACGAGGCTGAGGGCGTGGAGCGCAACAACGTCGCCTACGGCTACGTGCACAAGCGCGAAGCGGCGTAAGTCGCGAGGCAACGGGCAATGTCAGGGGAGCCTCAGGGCTCCCCTCTTTTTTTGCCGCAATGGCATGATCTGGCCGCATCGGCCACATCGCATCGGAAGTCTCCGTGACCAGGACGGTCCGCCAATCGGTCGTGTTGCCCACGCCGGCGGCAGCGCTGTACCGCATGTACCTCGACAGCCGGACGCATTCGGCGATCATCGACGCCACGGCTCGCATCACGCCGCGAGTGGGCGGGAAATTCAGCGCGTGGGACGGCGACATCCACGGCACGATCCTGCAGCTCGTGCCGAAGCGCCTCGTAGTGCAGAGCTGGCGCGCTTCGGACTGGAAAAAGTCCGATCTCGACTCGACATTGATTCTTTCCTTCCATCCCGACCCGCGCGGCGGACGGATCGATCTGGTGCACGTCAACGTGCCGGACAGGCACGCGTCCGGCGTGAACGAAGGCTGGAGAGAGTTCTACTGGAAGCCCTGGCGCGCCTATCTCGGGCGCCGCTGATCCGTCCGTGGATCGCTCTCGACCCGAGCCGAGCGCATGGCGGACCATTGAAAGAAAAGCACGACGCAAAGGGCGCAAAGGGAAACCCGGACAGACGACAAAGGAATTCCGTGGGCTAGAGGATTATTCACTCTGGCATTTCTCTGCGTCCGTTCTTTGCGGACTTTGCGTCTACGATATTCTTTGGACGGCCTGACGATGGCGAAGCGCAGCGCCGGAATCCTGCTCTTCCGACACAGAGGCGGCGCGGGATCCCTGTTTGAGTAATTTAAACAGCCTGTTTAAAATGCTCAACCATGCGCTACGTCAGACGGGAGCTGGAGCCGCAATTGACAAGGGCGGCGCGCAGCTTTGCGGCGGTCATCGTCACCGGCCCGCGCCGCGCCGGCAAGACCTGGCTGCTGCGGCACTGTTTTCCCCGCGCCAGCTACCATCTGCTCGAGGACCCGGACGTTGTGTCCCGCTTCCGGCATGATCCGCAGGGCTTTCTCGACGGCGTGAAACTGCCGGCCATCCTGGATGAAATCCAGAACGTACCGGAGGTGTTCAACTACGTGCGCAGCCGCATCGACCGTTCGCCGCGGCGTACCGGGCAGTGGTTTCTCACCGGCTCGCAGGAAGCCGGCCTGATGCGCAACGTCACCGAGTCGATGGCCGGGCGGGCTGCGGTGCTGCAGTTGCTGCCGATGTCGGTCCGCGAGACGCCGCGGGTGAGCATGCTGCGCGGGGGATTCCCCGAAGTGCTGGCACGGCCGACGGCAGCCTCCGTCTGGTTCAGCTCCTACCTGCAGACCTATCTCGAGCGGGACGTGCGCGCCGTCAGCGCGGTGCACGATCTCGCGGCGTTCCGGCGCTTTGTTTCGCTGGTGGCAGCCCGCCACGGGCAGATGCTCAACAAATCGGTTCTCGCCTCACCGCTTGGCATGAGCGTGCCGGGCGTCGGTCGATGGCTCGACATCCTGGAGGCCACGGGGCAGATCCTGGTGGTACCGCCGTGGTTCGAAAACCTGGGCAAGCGGCTCATCAAGTCGCCGAAGGTCTACATCGCCGATTCGGGGCTCGCCTGTCATCTGCTGGGAATCGACACGGCAACGGAACTCGAGAAATCCCCGTTCCTCGGCGCCCTGTTCGAGGGATTCATCGCCTCGGAAATCGTGAAGGCGCAGCTCAATGCCGGGCGCCGGCGGGAGCTGTACTACTTCCGCGATCAGCAGGGGCTGGAGGTCGATTTTCTGACTCCCGGACGCGGGGGCGCGGTCAGGCTGGTGGAGGTCAAAGCCTCGCGCACCGTCACGCCGGACATGGCCGCCCCGATGGCTCGGCTGGCGGCCGCCTTCCGGGCGCGTTCGGGCGTGCGCCGGCCGATTCAGATGCAGCTCGTCCATCGGACGCCGCGATGGCGCACGGCCTCTCGCGCCCTGGCAGCGGGTGTCGAGGCGCTCGCCTGGCAGGAATTCGTCGCCTGAGCGATGGAGAAGCCGTCCGACGTGGAATGCTCTCGAAAGAATCTTCGATTGCCGTGAATATCGGAAATCTCGTGAATGTCGTTCCTTGCATGGGCTCTTGCTCTGCGCCCTCTTCGCGCTCTGCGGCCTCTGCGTCTCCGCGTTGAGATTTTGATGTTCCTTGCGAAGCTTGCGTCCACGACTTTGAATGGACCGTGCGTCGATGGCGAAGCGTAGCGCCGGCATCCTGCTTTTCCGCCGCCGCGCCGGCGTGCTCGAAGTGCTGCTCGCGCATCCCGGCGGGCCGTTCTGGGCTGGCAAGGACGAGGGGGCGTGGTCCATCCCGAAAGGCGAGTTCGACGATACCGAGGAGCCGCTTGCCGCCGCCAAGCGCGAGTTCGCCGAGGAAACCGGCATCGAAATCGCGGGGCCGTTCTTCGCATTGCAGCCCGTCAAGCAGCGCAGCGGCAAGACGATCCACGCATTCGCGGCGGAAGGCGATTGCGATGCCGCGGCGATCCGGAGCAATACCTTCGAGCTGGAGTGGCCGCGCGGCTCGGGGAAGGTCGCAAAGTTCCCGGAAGTCGACCGCGCCGCCTGGTTCGATCCCGAAACCTCGAAGCGCAAGCTCAACGCAGCGCAAGCGCAGCTCGTCGATCAGCTCGTCGCGCTGCTGCGCGGTTCGCCCTGACCGCGCAGGGTCCTGGATCGAAAGCGCTCGGTGCTCGGTGCTCGGTGCTCGGTGCTCGGTGCTCGGTGCTCGGTGCTCGGTGCTCGGTGCTCGGTAAAGCCTAGCCCGGCGCTGTCCCCCGTTCACTGTTCTCCATTCACTGCCTTGCGTCAAACGCCGTAGTA
>DASRFY010000202.1:0-14894 GCA_035651315.1 Burkholderiales bacterium | reverse complement strand
GTGTGGTAGTCGGTCTTGCCCGCCGGGCTTTTCTCGTCGCCGTATTTCCGGTTGTCGCGGCTGAGGATGCAGTACCACGCCCCAAAGCGATGATCGACGAAATGTTCCCAGCAGTACGCCCAGATGCGTTCGTACCACCGCCAATATTCTTCTTCGCCAGTGCGGCAGGCGAGCAGCGCCGCCGCGGCGAGCGATTCGCCCTGCACCCAGAAATACTTGTCGCCGTCGCAAATAGTGCCGTCGGGAGCGAAGCCGTAATGGATGCCGCCGTGTTCCGCGTCCCATGCGCGCGCAAGCGCGGCGTCGAACAGGTGTGCTGCGCGCGGGGCGAGCCAGTCCGCCGGCGCCTGCAGATCCGACTCGTGGCGCTCGAGGATGAGCAGCAGCTTCGCCCACTCGGTGAGATGCCCGGGCTGGTAGCCCCAGGGGCGGAAAATGTTGGTCCTGTCGTTGCGGTTGTAGTCCCAGTCCACCGACCAGTCGGCGCGGTAGTGCTCCCACACGAGATCGTTCGCGAGCGCCGCCTGGCGCACGGTGATATTGCGCGCGATGGTCGCGGCCCGCTCCAGGTAGCGCCGCTCGCGGGTTGCCTCGAAGGCGGCGAGCAACGCTTCGCAGGCGTGCATGTTGGCGTTCTGGCCGCGATAGGGGGAGAGCATCGACCAGTCCGGGCTCGCCTCGTCGGCGTACAAGCCGTCGCGCTCCGACCAGAAGCGGCGCTCCATCAACGCGAAGGTCTCGGCGACGTAAGGCGTCGCCTCGTCCATTCCCGCCATGGCTGCGTGCGCATAGGCGAGCAGCACGAACGCCAACCCGTAGCAATGATTGGTGCCGTCGCGCACACCGTCGCGGCCGAGCAGCCAGGCGTAGCCGCCGCTCGCGGCGTTGCGATGCCGCTCCCGCAAATAGGCCACGCCATGCCGTACCGCGTCGAGATACGCCGCATCGTCGAAGTGGCGGTAGGCCATCGCGTAGTTGAAGACGAAGCGGGTGCTGCTCACCAGATGCCGGGTGTGCGCATCGTAGACGGTGCCGTCGTCGCGAAAGAAATGGTAGAAGCCACCGCGCGGATCGATCGCGCGCGGATGGTAAAACGCCATCGTGCTGCGGACATGCTGCAACAGAAATTCGCGGCTGCGGAAGTCGGGGCGACTCATGCGATCCCGGCGTACACGCCGAGGAAGGTGCCCATTCGCGACACCGCCCGCCCGGGATCGCTCAGCACGCCGCAGCGGTCGGCGAACTCGAACACCTTCGCGTAGTGCAGCACCGAGCGCGCCGACTGCAGCCCGCCGGCGGCGACAAAATGATCCTGATGGCCGTTCAGCCAGGCGAGGAACAGGACGCCCGCCTTGTAGTGGCGGGTCGGCGCGCGGAAGATCTCCCGCGACAGCGGGAGCGTGAGCGCCAGCGCCGCGTGGCAAGCCCGCGCATCGCCCGCCCCGAGCGCATTGAGCGCCGCGCAGGCGGCGGGCGCGATCGGGTCGAAGATGCCGAGCAGCGCGTGCGAGTGGTCGCCGTCCTCGCCCAGGATCAGCGCGTCGTAATGGAAATCGTCGCCGGTGAACATCACGACGCCCTGCGGCAGGCGCCGGCGCATCTCGATCTCCCATTTCGCGTCGAGCAGCGAGACCTTGATGCCCTCGATCTTCTCCGCATGGGCGGCGATGATCTCGAGCACCGTCTCCATCGCGCGCGCAATGTCCTTCGTTCCCCAGTATCCCTTCAGCTCCGGGTCGAACATCTCTCCCAGCCAGTGCAGGATCACCTTGTCGCGGCACTGGCGCAGCAATTCGCCGTAGACCCGCTTGTAGTCGTCCGCGTGCTGCGCGGCTGCGGCGAGCGCGCGGCTTGCCATGAGGATGATGCGTCCGCCGGCCGCCTCGACCGCCTCGATCTGCTCCTCGTAGGCGCGCATCACGTCCGCGATCTCGGTGCGCGGGCCGGCAGCGAGTTGATCGGTGCCGACCCCGCAGGCGAGGTCCGCGCCGGGGATGGTTTTCGCGTGCGCCACGCTGCGGCGGATCAGCTCGCGCGCGCCCGGCCAGTCCAGGCCCATCCCCCGTTGCGCCGTGTCCATCGCCTCCGCGACCTTAAAGCCGAGGCGCCACAGATACTCGCGGAAGCGCAGCGTGGCCTCCCAGTCGATGACCGGCGAGCCGTCCCAGGGGTCGCAGGGCGCGAGCGGGTCCACCACGACATGCGCCGCAGCGTAGGCGATGCGATTCCATTGCTGCGGCCGCACCGCGGAAAACGGCGACGCGGAATGGATGAGCCGGTAGGAGCGCAGGGAGCGGTCTTCGCGCGGAAGCGTGATGTGCATGGATCGATCCTATGCGAGCCGGCCGAGGATGTGGTCTGCCGCCTTCTCGGCGACCATGATGGCCGGCGCGTTCGTGTTGCACGAAGGCAGCGAGGGCATGACCGAAGCATCGGCCACGCGCAGTCCTTCCAGGCCGATGACGCGCAGATCCGGCGTCACCACGCTTGTTCGCTGGTTCGCCGGCCCGATGCGGCAGGTGCCCACCGGATGGTGGTCGGTTTTCGCGTGCGCGCAGGCGTAGCCGAAGAGGTCGGCGTCGGATTCCAGCGCCTCGCCGGGCAGTCGCTCGGCCATCACGAAGCGTTTCAGCGCCGGTTGCCGCATGATCTCGCGCGCCAGGCGCAGCCCCTCGATCGCGAGCTCGCGGTCGCGCGGTTCGTCCCAGTAGTTCGGGTCGATGAGAGGCGCCGCGGCGGGATCGGCGCTCGCCAGCCGCACCGTGCCGCGCGAGCGCGGGCGCAGGTAGGCGCTGTTCAGGGTGACGCCGGGATTTTTCATCTTTGCCACACCGGCTTCGATGCCGGAGCCCAGACCGAGGTGAAACTGAACATCCGGCGAGCGCGCGCCCTTGTCCGCGTACCAGAAGCCTCCGGTCTCGAACAGGCTGGAGGCAACCGGACCCTTCTTCAGCAGCAGATACTGAATGCCGGCCCACAGCGCGCGGTGCGGCCGGCTGTACCGGTCGTAGGTGTGATCGCCGGTGCACTCGCAGATGACGAACAGGTCGAGATGGTCCTGCAGGTTGCCGCCCACGCCGGGCAGGTCGTGCACCACGTTCACGCCGACCGAACGCAGGTGGTCGGCCGGGCCGATGCCGGATTGCATCAAGAGCTTGGGCGAACCCATCGCGCCCGAGGTAACGATGACTTCGCGCCGCGCACGCACGAACCGCGGCGTGCGCGAGCCTGCGCTGGCCACTTCGACGCCGGTTGCACGCCCGCCCTCCACCGCGACGCGCAGCACGTTCGCTTGCAGCCGCACCGTCAGATTGCGCCGGTGGCGCACCGGGTTCAGATACGCCACCGAGGTCGAAGAGCGGCGTGCGTCGAGCTGCGTCAACTGGTAGTAGCCGAATCCTTCCTGGCGCTCGCCGTTGAAGTCCGGGTTGAAGGGAATGCCCAGCTCCTGTCCCGCCTGGAAAAACGCCTCGCAGATCGGAAGCGGGCTGACCGGATTCGACACCCCCAGCGGCCCGCCGTAGCCGTGGTACTCGTTGGCGTAGCGCTGGTTGTTCTCGGCGCGCTTGAAGAACGGCAGCACGTCGCGGTACGACCAGCCGACGGCGCCGGCGTCACGAACCCATTCGTCGTAGTCGGCCGGTACGCCGCGGGTGTAGATCTGGGCGTTGATCGACGAGCCGCCGCCGATGACCTTGGCCTGCGTGAAACGAAGGCACCGGTTCTTCAGATGCTTCTGCGGCACCGTGGACCAGCCCCAGGAACCGATGCCCTTGGTCATCCTGGCGAAGCCCGCCGGCATGTGAAAGAACGGATGCCGGTCGGAGCCGCCCGCTTCCAGCAGCAGGACTGTGATCGATGGGTCGGCGCTCAAGCGGTTGGCAAGCACGCAACCTGCCGAGCCGCCGCCGGCGATGACGTAGTCGTACGTATTTTCATCCATCTGTCGCTTCTCGAAATCCGCTTCACCACACAGCGGCACGGAGAAATTCAGAACGAGCTTCTCACCGCCACGGCACCAAGACACCAAGGAAACCACAGCACGAGTTTGCTTTTCTTGGTGCCTTTGCATCTTGGTGGTTAGCCATGGTTTTCCTCTGTGTCTCTGTGCCTCTGTGGTTAATTCTTGATTAAAGTCGCGGTATCGCGAGGCCGCCGTCGAGATGGATCACCGAGCCGGTGGCGAAGGCGAAACGTCCGCTCGCGAGCGCCGCCACCGCGTCTGCCACGTCGTGCGGCTCGCCCCAGCGGTTCATCGGCACCAGTCCCTCGCCGATGCGGCGGTCGTACCCGTCCGCCACCGCGGCGGTCATTGGCGTGCGGATCACGCCGGGTCGCACCTCGAACACACCCACGCCCCGCGGCGCGAGCCGCAGCGCGAGCAGCCTGGCCATCATCGCCAGCCCTGCCTTCGACATGCAGTACTCGCCGCGTTCCGGCGAGGCGAGCTCCGCGCTCACCGAGGACACGATCACGATCGTGCGCCGATGCACGGAGGCGGTCGCCAGCATGTGGCGCGCCACGGCCTGGGAAAAGAAAAACGTACCGCGCAGGTTCACACCCAGGACCTCGTCGAACGCCGCCGGCCGCATCTCGAGCAGATCCCCGCGCGCCGGGGAGCCGATGCCGGCGTTGTTCACCAGGCAGTCGATCGGACCGAGCTTCGCGGCCACTTCCTCGATCGCAAGACGATGGCCGCCAAGTTCGGCGAGATCGTTCTCGATGAAAAGCGCCTTGCCGCCCGCGGCTGCGATGCCATCCAGCGCACTGCGGGCGTCGTCGTCCGCGACGAGATCGGTGATCGCGACATCGAAGCCTGCGGCGGCCAGCGCCCGCGCGATGGCGGCGCCGATTCCGCGACGGGCGCCGGTCACCAGGGCGACAGGACGTCGGGAAGCGATCATGGTCAGAACTCGCCCAGGCGCCGCTTCAGATGCTCGCCCACGCGCAGCGCCTGCGCGGCCACCGTGAGCGCCGGGTTGAGCGCCGCGGAGGAGGGGAAGAAGCTCGCGTCCACGACGTAGAGGTTGTCGTGGTCCCAGGCGCGGCAGTGGGGATCGAGCGCGGAGGTCGCCGGGTCGTCGCCGAAGCGCACCGTGCCGCACTGGTGGGAAGGCGTGTCGGTGCCGAACGGCTGCGACAGCACTACCGGAAAGCCGCAGTCCTTGAGCAGCTTTTTCGCCACCTCCACCCAGCGCCGGTGGGCGCGCAGGTTGCTGCGCTTCCAGCGCAGCTCGATCGCTCCGCCGACCCGGGGCCGCACTTCGCTGTCGCGTTGCGCGAGATCCTCCGACATCACGTACCAGTCGACGCTGTGGCGCGCCAGCCAGGCGCGCGCCCGTTTCGGCGTGCGCGGGAGCGCGCCGCGCAGCATCGGTTCCTGGATCTTGCCGAGCAGCTGCAGGTTGCCGAGCGGCGTGCGGCTGGCGCCGCCGCCGAAGTAGAAGTCGTTCAGCGACAGCGTCTTTGGGAAGCGCGTGTCGTTGGTCTCGAACGGCGTCAGCGCCATGATGGCGGTGCAGTTGTGATTCATGTAATAGCGGCCGACGACGCCGGAGGAATTCGCCAGCCCGTCCGGATGCGCGGCGTCCGCCGAGCGCAGCAACAGCGCCGCGCTGTTGATCGCGCCCGCGCACAGCACGAACAGGCGCGCTCCGACGCGATGCGTTTCTCCGCCGCGCTCGTATTCCGCGGCGACGATGCGCCTGCCGCGCTCGTCCGCGAGCAGCCTCGTGACTTTGCTTCCGGTTCGCAGCCGGACGTTCGAGCGCGTCAGCGCCGGATCGATGAGCCGGGTTTCCGCATCGCCCTTGGCGCCGATGCGGCAGGGAAAGGCGTCGCAGGTGCCGCAGCGGACGCAGGTCCCGCCGGGGTGAAAATCGACCGCCGCCGGCATGTGCGACGGATGCAGGCCGAGCCGCCGCATGCGCTCGAACACGCGGGCCGTGATCGGTTCGTGCGGGACCGGCGGATAGGGATACGGTCCGGAGCGCGGCGGGTCGGTCGGGTCGTCGTCGGCGCGGCCGTGCACGCCGAACAACCGCTCCGCCTCCGCGTACCAGGGCTCGAGATCGGCATAATGGATCGGCCACGGCGCGGAGTTTCCTTCCTCGTGCTCGACGCCTTCGAAGTCCCGTTCGCGGAAACGGAACATCGCCGCGCCGTAGAACTTGGTGTGGCCGCCCACGTAATAGAATTGACCTGGGCGGAACGCATTGCCGGCTGCGTCGTACCACACGTCATGGGTGCGATAGCGCTGCGCACCGAATACCGCCTCGGCGCTCCAGTTTTCGGGCTCGCGCGGCAGGCGCTCGCCGCGCTCCAGTATGAGGATCCCCGCGCCGCTGCCGGCGAGCTGCAGCGCGACCGACCCGCCGCCCACGCCGGAGCCGATGATGACGACGTCGTAGTCCATCACGCTCCGGATCTCACCACAGAGGCACAGAGCAAGCCGGAACCCGAAGCGCGTCCAACGCAAATGACGCAAGAGAAATCCGGTACGGTTGTCTTTCCGGCAATCATTTGCCTCTATCTCCGTGCCTCTGTGCTTGGTGCGGGCGTTGCGATTACGCGATGCGCTGCTCGGTGCGGGGATCGAAGAACACCAGCTTCGACAGGTCGAAATGGAACTCGCCGCGCTCTCCGGGCTTGAGCGGAAAATCCGGCCCGAGGCGGGCGGTGAATTCGCGCCCGCCGACCAGCAGCACGGCGAGGGTATCGGCTCCGGTGGGCTCGATGATCTCCACGCTCGCCTCGACGGCGCGGCGGTGGCCGTTGAGGCGGCCTCCCCCAAAGCCGATCGCTTCGGCGCGCACGCCGGCGATGATTTCGCGGCCGGCATAGGCACGCACTGCGGCGGGCTGCGCGGGCAAGGGGATGCGCGCCTTGAGCCGGTCGCCGCTCTGGATCTCCAGTGCAAGACCCAGCGCGGGTCCATCCGCGTACTCGACGAGCCGGGCGGGCGCGAGGTTCATGCGCGGCGAGCCCATGAAGCCGGCGACGAAGGCGTTGGCGGGCTGGCTGTAGACCTCGGCCGGGGTGCCGAGCTGCTGCAGTTCGCCGCCGCGCATCACCGCGATGCGGCTCGCCAGCGTCATGGCCTCGATCTGGTCGTGGGTGACGTAGACGATGGTGGCGCCGAGGCGCTGGTGGAGCTTCTTGATCTCGGTTCGCATGTCCACGCGCAGCTGCGCATCGAGGTTGGACAACGGCTCGTCGAACAGGAAGATCCTGGGCTTGCGCACCAGGGCGCGGCCCATGGCCACGCGCTGCCGCTGTCCGCCCGAGAGCTGGCTCGGCTTGCGAGCAAGCAGATGATCGATCTGCAGCAGCTTCGCCACTTCCTGCACCGCGCGCTCACGCTCCGGCTTCGGCACCTTGCGCATCTCCATGCCGAAGCTGATGTTCTGCCTCACCGTCATGTTGGGGTACAGCGCGTAGGACTGGAACACCATTGCGATGTCGCGCTCGCTCGGATGCTCCTCCTTCACGCTCCTGCCGCCGATGCGCACGTCGCCCTCCGTCGCGCTGTCCAGCCCGGCGACGATGTTGAGCAGCGTCGACTTGCCGCAGCCGGAAGGGCCGACCAGAACCAGGAACTCGCCGGCTTCCACCGAGATGTCGATGCCCTTGAGAATTTCCTGCGCGCCGTAGCGTTTCTTGACGCCGATCAGTTCCAGAGACGCCATCGCATGCTCTCCTCACCCCTTGACCGAGCCTGCCATCAGGCCGCGCAGGAAATAGCGGCCGCCGAACACATACACCATCAGCGTAGGCAGCGCCGCGATCATCGCCGCGGCCATGTGCACGTTGTACTCGCGCTCGCCGGTGGAGGTGTTGACCACGTTGTTGAGGGCGACCGTCATCGGCGCGCTCTCCCCGGTGGAGAACGAGGCGCCGAACAGGAAGTCGTTCCAGATGTTCGTGAACTGCCAGATCACGGTAACGGCGATGATGGGGCCGGAATTCGGCAGCAGGATGCGGAAGAAGATCGACCAGAAGCGCGCGCCGTCGATCATCGCCGCTTTGATCAGCTCGTCCGGAAAGACGGCGTAGTAATTGCGGAAGTACAGCGTGGTGAAGGCGAGGCCGTATACCACGTGCACCAGGACCAGCCCGGTGGTGGAGGAGGCAAGCCCCATCTTGCCCAGCACTGCAGCCATCGGGATCAGCACGATCTGGAACGGAATGAAGCAGCCGAACAGCAGGAAGCCGAACAGCAGGTTGGCGCCGCGGAAGCGCCACTTGGTGAGTACATAGCCGTTGACGGCGCCGACCGCGGTGGAGATCAGCACCGCGAAGAAGGTCATCTTCACCGAGATCCAGAAATAGCCCTTGATGCCGCGGCACAGCAGCCCGACGCAAACCTCTTCCCAGGCTTTCACCCACGGTTCGACCGTCCACTGCCGCGGCAGGGCGACCATGTTGCCGGCGTAGATCTCGGCGAGCGGCTTGAACGAGGTGAGCAGCATCACCACCAGCGGCAGCAGGTAGACGAACGCGAAGAATCCCAGCAGGCCGTAGATCACCGCCCGGGACAGCCGCGACCCGCGGCCCTTCACCATCTGCGGGGATTCCCATGCTGCGCTTGCCATCGACGATTCCTTTGGCGGGGCTCAGTGCGCCGGCCGGTGCGCGGAGCGCATCTCGGAGTACAGGTAGGGCACCATGATCGCCGCCACCGTCAGCAGCATCATCACCGCGCTCGCCGCGCCCATGCCCAGCTCGTTGCGGGTGAAGGTGTGCACGTACATGAAAGTCGACGGCAGCTCGGTGGCGTAGCCGGGGCCCCCGCCGGTGAGCGCCACCACCAGCTCATAGCTCTTGATCGCGAGGTGGGCAAGGATCACCACCGCGCTGACGAAGATCGGCCTCAGCATCGGCAGCACGATGCGCAGATAGATGCGGGGGGCGGAGGCGCCGTCCATCGACGCCGCCTTGAGGATCTCGTCGTCGATCCCGCGCAGTCCGGCGAGAAACATCGCCATCACGAACCCGGAGGCCTGCCACACCCCGGCGATCACTACGGTGTAGATTGCCATGTCCTCGTTGACGATCCAGTCGAAGGTGAACCCTGTCCAGCCCCAACCCTGCACCAGCTTTTCCAGGCCGAGCCCCGGGTTGAGCATCCATTTCCAGGCGGTGCCGGTGACGATGAAGGAAAGCGCCATCGGGTACAGATAGACCGCGCGCAGCGCACCTTCGAGGCGGATGCGCTGGTCGAGCAGGATCGCGAGCAGCAGACCGATCGCGAGGCACAGCCCGATGTAGAGTGTGCCGAATGCGAAGAGATTGTGGATTGCGACCTGCCAGCGCGGGTGTTCCCACACCCGCACGTACTGCAGGAAGCCGACCAGGTCGAAGTTGGGAATCGTCTTCGACCGGGTGAAGGACAGCAACGTGGTCCAGGCAATGAAGCCGTAGACGAAGACGAGCGACGCCGCCACGGTGGGCGAGAGCACGATCTTCGGCAGATTGCGCTGCAGCCAACGCCTCGCGCCGGGCATGGACGGCGTCCGCCCTGCGGCCATCGTCATCTCCTCCCCCTCTTCTTGTCGAATGCGGCGCCGGCGGGCTTGCCGCCCGCCGGCCCGACCGCCGTTACTTCGCCGCCTTCACCGCCGCGACGAGTTGCCTGGTCGCCTCCGCTGGCGGGATGCCGGAGTTGAACGCCTTGGTCACCACGTCGATCATCGCGCCCTTGACCGACTCGCGCACCGCGTGACCGTGCGCGAAGCTGCCGAGCATCGAGTTGTTCTTCATCGCGACCTTCAGGTCGGCCATCGACTTCTTGCCGCAGGCGTCGAACTTGGCGTCGGAGACGTCAATGCGCGCCGGGATGGAGCCCTTGGCTAGATTGAAGGCCTCCTGGAAGCTCTTGTCCATGATCGCGCTGGCGAGCGCCAGCTGCCCCTGCTCCTGCTCCTTGCCGACCTTGAACATCGCGAACTGATCCGTGTTGAAGGTGAAGCTGCCTTCGGTGGCCGGGTACTGGAAACAGAGGAAGTCCACGCCGGGCTTCTTGCCGGCCTTCAGGAACTCGCCTTTCGCCCAGTCGCCCATGATCTGCATTGCCGCCTTGCCGTTGATCACCATCGCGGTGGCGAGGTTCCAGTCGCGGTTCGGGAAGTTCGGATCGACCATTCCGCGCAGCTTCTGCATCTGCCCGAAGGCCTGCTCCATGGTCTTGCTGCCCAGCGCCGATTCGTCGAGCTCGATCATCGCCTTGCGATAGAACGCGGGACCGCCGGCGGAGAGCACCGCGCTGTCGAAGATGGTGGCCTCCTGCCAGGGCTGGCCGCCGTGTGCGAGCGGGATGTAGCCCGCCTTCCTGATCTTGTCGGACATTGCCACCAGCTCGGCGAAGGTCTTCGGCGGCGCGAGCTTGAGCTGATCGAAGATCTTCTTGTTGGCCCAGATCCAGTTGGTGCGGTGGATGTTGACCGGCGCGGCGACCCAGCGACCGTTGTATTTCGAAAAGCGCTGGATCGGCTGCGGCACGACCTTGTCCCAGCCCTCCTTGGATGCGACCGGCGTGAGGTCGCCGAGCAGCCCTTCCTCTGCGTAATCCTGGATGATGAAGCCCAGCATCTGCATTGCGTCGGGAGGATTGCCCGCCGCCACGCGCGCGCGCAGCACGGTGCGCGCCTGATCGCCGCCACCGCCCGCGACCGGGCTGTCCTTCCAGGCGTAGCCCTTCTTCTCCATGTCGTCCTTGAGCACCTTCAGGGCCGCGGCTTCGCCGCCGGAGGTCCACCAATGGACCACTTCCACGGACTTGTCTGCCGCAAGCGCACTGCCTCCCGCGCCGAACGCTGCCGCCAGCACGGCGGCGATCACTGTCTTACGCATTTGCTCCTCCTCTTCGTGTGCAAGTTTATTCACCCGTTTGCGGCCGGGTCGCTGCCGTCGCGGCGAACTGTGGGCAAGCCGCGCAGCCTCGGCCCTGCTCGCGCACGAAACCTTGCTGCTCTCAACGCCCCGCGTACTTCGGCGCGCGTTTTTCGAGGAAGCTCGCCTTGCCCTCGCGCGCATCATCGGTCGTGGCGGCAAGCGCGCCGGCCATCGATTCGAGCGCGGCCGCCAAGCCTTCGCCGCTGCCGGCGTCGATCAGTTGTTTGGCGAGCTGCGCCGAAACCGGCGCAAGACGGCAGACCTCCTGTGCAACCTCGCCGGCCCTGACGAGCGCGTCTTCCACCGGCGGTTCGCTCAGCAGCCCGATGCGAAACGCCTCTTGCGCCGAGATCCTGCGGCCGGTCAATGCCAGCAACTTCACCTGCGCGGGACCGATGAGCCTTGCCACGCGCTGCGTGCCGGACCAGCCCGGGCAGGTGCCGATGGCCGCTTCCGGCAGCCCAAAGCCTGCGCCGCTGCCTGCGATGCGAATGTCCGCGACTGCGGCGAGCTCGAGACCGCCGCCGAGCGCGTGGCCGTTGATGGCCGCGATCAGCGGCAGCCGCAACCGCGCCCAGCGGTCGAATACCTGGTGCCCGCGCTTGACCCAGCCGCGCCACATGTCGAGCGGCTCCAGCGCCGACCACGCGGAAACATCCGCGCCCACGCAGAATGCCTTGTTACCCGCGCCGGTGAGGATTACGCAGCGCAACGCCTTGTCCGCGTCGAGCCGGGTTGCGATCGCTTCGAGCCGGTCCAGCATCTGCGGCGTGAGCGCGTTGAGCTTGTCGGGGCGGTCGAGCAGGACGGTCGCGACCGGTCCATCGAGCGCCATCTTGACCGGCTCTTGCGCGTGCTCAGGCATGGATCTTCTCCGGCAGCTTCAATCCGAGCGGTGCGTCGCGGAACAGTCGTGCGTCCATCGTCTTCAGATCGGGCGCGACCTCGAGCGCGAATTCCGCCTGCTCGAGCACGTCGCGCTCGAGATCCACGCCGGGCGCGATTTCGCGCACCACCAGCGCATCGGCAGCGAGGTCGATCACGCAGCGCTCGGTGACGTAGCTGACGCGCTGGCCGCGGCTGCGGGCCATACGCGCACTGAAGGTGACGTGCTCGACGCTGTCCACGAACTTGCGCGACTTGCCTTCCTGCAGGATGGCGAGTGCGCCGTCGGCGATCTGCAGCCTGGCGCCGGCGGTGAAAAATCCGGAGAACACCAGCCGTTTCGCGTGCGCGGTGATGTCGATGAATCCGCCGCAGCCGGCGGTGAGATATGGTCTCGCCCCCAGCTTCGAGACGTTGACGTTGCCGTGGCGATCGATCTGCAGGAAGGACAGCAGCGCGAGGTCGAAGCCGCCGCCCTGGAAGTAGGTGAATTGCTGCGGGGACGGCACGATGGCGTCCGCATTCGCCGCGCAACCGAAAGCGAAGCCAAGCAGCGGCACGCCGCCGACCGCCCCCTGTTCGATCGCCCACGTGACCGAGCCGTGCAGCTTCTCCTCGAGCAGAATGCGCGGCACGTTGGCCGAGATGCCGAAGCCGAGCGCCGCGGTGTCGCCGGCTGCGAGCTCTAGCGCGGCGCGGCGCGCGATCACCTTTTCCACCCCCCACTCGGCGAGCTCGAAGCCGTCATCTGGGCGCAGGATCTCGCCGCTGATCGCCGGATCGAAGTGCGTCTGCGTGGTCTGCATCTGCTCCGGGTCGAGCACGACGAAGTCCACCAGCGTGCCCGGCACGTGCACCTGCTGCGGTTTGAGCGAACCCGCGCGCACCAGACGCTTGACCTGGGCGATGGTCACGCCGTCGTTGTTGCGGGAGGCCAGCGCCTGGTCCATCGCGCCGAGAAAGGCGCCTTCGTGCTCGAAGGAAAGATTTCCGCGCTCGTCGGCGGAGGTGGCGCGCAGAATCGCCACGCGCGGCGCGAGCGCGGGATAGAACAGCCACTGCTCACCCTCGAAGGAGACTTTTTTCACGTAGCGTTCGGCGACCGCGCGTGCGTTCATTGCGCCGCCCTGGCGGTCGGGATCGACGAAAGTATCCAGTCCCACCTTGGTCAGCACGCCCGGACGCTTGGCCGCGGCATCGCGGTGCATGTCGAACATCACGCCGCTCGGCAGGTTCCAGGCCGCGACCCGGTTCTCCACGATCAGCCGCCAGATCTCGGGCATCGGCAGCGAGGAAGGACCGCTGGGATAGGAGCCCGCCAGCACCTTTTTCAGCATGCCGGGTCGCGCGAGGTGATCGATGCCCTTGATGCCGTACATATCGCCGGCGGCGATCGGGTGCAGCGCGGTGAGATCGCGCGGGTGACCCTCCACGGCGAAACGGGCGCCCAGCGCTTCCAGCACTCTGTCGGGGCAGCCCAGACCGCTCGACGAGCTGACGGTGACGATGTCGCCGTCTCGTACCAGCTGCGCGGCCTGTTGCGCGGAAACGAGCTTTTTCATGAGTAACGCGGTTCAGTCGAAACGGACCGGTACCCGGCGTCCGCTCGTGGCCGATTCGCGCACAGCGAGCGCGGTGGCGAGCGAGCGCACGCCGTCTTCGCCGGTGGCGGAGGGCTCCCCCTTGCCGTCGATGGCGGCGACGAATGCGCGCAGCGCGCGAGCGTAGAGATTTTCGTGCTGCACGGGCACGCTCTTCTCGCCAGCGGCGGTGCGAAGAATTACCTCGCCGATCGGTCGCTGAGTCATCACATTGCGGGCGAGGATCGATCCTTCGCTGCCGTGAACCTCGAAGCCGGTGCCTGCATGCTTGACGGTGAAGGCGTCGTGGATCTGCGCCAGCACGCCGTTGTCGAAGCGCAGCACCGCCATCACCCCGTCTTCGAGCCCGGCGGAAGCCATTCCGGCCTGCTGCGAAATCGCGATCGCCTCGAGCGGATCCGCGCCGAGGGTGAAACGCAGCGTGTCGGCGTCGTGCACCGTGATGTCGAGGATCACGCCGCCGCCGGCCCCGGGCCTAGTCAGACGCCAGCCCTGAAGATGGGTCGGCAGGTAGACGGCATGAAACACGCGCGCGAAGAGCGGCTTGCCGATCGATCCGGCGGCGATCAATTCCCGGATCTTGTGATGGGTGGCGGCGTTGCGCAAATGGTGGTTGGTGCCCATCACCACGCCTGCCTTCCTGCATGCGGCGACCATTTCGCGCGCGTCGGCGAGCGTCAACGCCAGCGGCTTTTCGCACAGCACGTGCTTGCCGGCCGCCGCGGCGGCGAGCGTCTGCGCCTTGTGCAATTCATTGGTGGTGCTGATATAGACGGCGTGGATCGCCGGATCGGCGAGCAGGGCATCGACCGAGCTGTAGCGCGCCGGGATACCGGCGCTCCGGGCGAATTCCTTGCCACGGGCATCGTCGGTACTCGTCACCGCCACGATTTCGCTGCCGGGTTGGGCGCGAATCGCGTCGATCATCCATTCGCGGGCGATTGTGCTGGCTCCGATCAGACCCCAGCCGATTTTTCCTGCCATCGGGCTCCCCCCGCAGTTGCCGGAATGGATGCCGGCGACCCTATTGTCGTCAACTTCTGGTTAGAACGTTCCAATAGTTGGATTGGAACGTTCCAAATTCGGCTAAACTATGCTAGCTTTGCAAACCAATGTCAACTGTCGGGAAACGGGATGAGCGATGAGCAACCTGCCGCGAGGCGTGCCTCGGTAACGATCACCGATATCGCGGAAGCGGCAAAAGTCTCCAAGTCCACGGTTTCGTTGGTCTTGCAGGGCAGTCCGCTGATCGCCCGCAACACTGCCGAACGGGTGCGTCAGGCGGCCGTTGCCCTCGGTTATGTATACAACCGGCGGGCGGCGGACCTGCGGCGCAAGTCCTCCAACATGATCGGGATCGTGATCAACGACCTTGGCAATCCATTTTTTGCGGAAATGCTGGTAGGAATGGAGCGACGCCTGATCGACGCCGGCTATATCAGTCTGATGTCGCATACCGACGAGCGGCTCGATGTCCAGGAGAAAGTGCTTACTTCCATGCGAGAGCACGACGCG
>DASRFY010000201.1:0-4024 GCA_035651315.1 Burkholderiales bacterium | reverse complement strand
GCAGCAAGGCGCGTTGCGCGTCGGCCTGCTTCGCGGAGCCGTGGTGCTCGCCGCCATGCGCAAGCGCGAGCCGCGGCGCCAGGAGCACGATCGCGAGAAGCAATGCCGAGAGGGCGGCGTAGCGCCTCATGCGCCACATTCTATGCTGCGCGTATGCTTGGGGCGTGCACGTGAGACGAATACTGCTGGCGAGCGTCGCCCTCGTGGGACTCGCGTCTGGCAGCGCGCTCGCGCAGGACCCGAAGCCCAAGCACGGCGGCTTGATGAGCCGCGGCGACCAAGATCTGTCCGCGGAGCTGGTGGCGGAGTCCGATCGCCTGGTGCTCTATGTCGACGCGGACGACAAGCCGGTCGCCACCGCCGGCGCGGCCGGCACGCTGCGCCGGCTCGCCAGAGCGCGCGCGCCGCAGCAAGACATCGAGCTCGCGCCCGCTGGCGATAACCGGCTGAGCGCCAGCGGCGTCAAGCTTGTCCGCGGCGACCAGGTGCGAGCTTACGTGCGCTTCGCGAACGGGCGCGAGCAGACGTTCGCCTTCACCTACTGGTAAATAAAAAAGGCGGCCAGCAGGCCGCCTTGGCGTTGCAGCTCCCTGAGCGTCAGTCGTCGTGGTCGTCGTGGTCGTGCTTGCGTCCCTCGTCGCGGCCGAGGCCGATTTCTTTGGCCTTGCCGTGCAGCTCGATCAGGTCGAGCCCGGCGCCGTTGCGGTCGCAGACGATGATGATGCCGCGGTTGTCGACTTCGACGTTGTTCGTCATATAGCCGTCGGGCGAGGTGTTGGCGTTGCTTTCCGGGACATAGAAGCCAACTTCTGCCGGCTCCTGCGGTTCGCGGATGTCCCAGGCGCGCACGCCGCCGGTGAAGTACGCGATGAATGTCAGCCGACCGTAATACGGATTACGGAAGTTCTCCTCCACCGAGTGCACGCCGAAGCGTGCGCCGCGCAGGCAGTAGTTGCCGCGCGGATATTTCTCACCGGCGCGCGGATCGACCGACATGGTCGAAAGCACCATCGGCCCCTGCCACTTGTTCTCCTCGACTTTCGTTCCCGGCGGCGCGGTCTTCGAGTTCTCCACCGTCACGTCGACGATGAAGGCCCAGTGCGGCGCTTCCTTGCACTGGTCGGCGGTTGATTCGGATGAGAGCAGCACGATGTCGCGCGTCAGGAACTCGGTGAAGTTCTCGTAGCTCTTCGGCTGCAGCCCGAAGACCGGCATGCTGGTGTGCCCGCCCTGATCGGGCGACATGTACAGGATGCCCGCCTGCGCTGCTTCGAGCTCCGCATCGCTCGGCAGGTCCGCACTGCCGACCCAGGTGCCGCCGTAATCCGACGGCAGGAGCTTCTTGCGATCGATGATCTGCAGGATGCCGTCGTCGCCGACGCCCCACGCCGCGTAGATGCGGTTGCCGACCTTGTCATCCGGGCCCGCGGCGCGCGCGAGCGCCATGTCTTTCTGCGGATGCTCGAATGCCGAGATCGCGCCGTGCAGCGAGTTCGGTGGCGCAGCGGCCGGATTGAAACCCGGGTTGCGCACTGCGCCGAGCGGCTGCGCACCGACCACGCCATAGGTGCGGATGTACTTCGGATAGCCAGCAACCACCGGCGCGGTCGTTGCGCCCGGTGTGGCGAGCGGCGGGTTGCCCCAGTCGTAGATCAGCATCGATTGCGAGGTGCGCCAGAGCGGCGGCGTGCTCTTGCTGCCCGGCATGTAGGCGATGCCGCCGCGTCCGCTCGGCGTGCTGCCCTTGCACTCCCACCAGTCCTTGTGCGTGCTGCGGATGCCGCGCAGCGCGGCGACCGGAGCCGGATTCTTGACGTCGGTGACGTCCCAGATTTCGTAGCCCGCAGCGCTCGAGCCCTGGATATTGCGCAGCAGGTAGACATGGTTCGTCAGGCCGCCGATGTCCTGTCCGAGGCACATGCGCGCCATCTGCGCCTGGCCGCCGGCGACCGGCACCGGAATGTGCGCTGTCTCGAACGGCCGCTCAGGATTGGTAATGTCGACGATCATCGTGCCGTTGTTTTCCACCGGGCTGCCGGGCTTGAGCGTGTTCTTCGCGCTGCCGCCGTGCGTGCCGATGAAGGCGATCACCCGCCCGTCCGGATAGTCGATGAAGTTCGGCTGATACGACGGCCTGCCCTGGAGGTCCGTATGCCCGACGCGGCGCATGTTCTTCTGTTCACCGCTCTGGCTGATGGCAAGCGCGCTGCTCACGGTCAATGCCAACGCGGCAAAGGCCAAGCCTCTGCCTGCTGCTTTCAACATTTGGTCTCCTCCTCTGGTGGGTGCTCGGAACGACGGTGCGTCGTTTCGACTCCACCACGATTTAAACGCCGCGGGACCCGTCCCACAAAATCCAGTCGGTCATGGATTAATGAGTTTTAAGCATGAATTTCCCCGGTACCATCTGGAGCATGCGCTTGGCGCTTCTAACCGCGACCCTTCTTCTTTGCGCCACGGTGGCGCTTGGACACGAGGAAGATGAGGGCTCGCACGTCGACTCGGCGCTCAAGCGCTACACCGGCCAGATCACCGCGCTTGGCCGGCCCGACGGCAGAGGGGATATCTACTCGTTTCGCGCCAAGCGCATGTACGCGGAAACGCAATTCGGGCCGGATGAGCTACGCGGCTGGCGGCTCACCATCCTCGCAGGCAAGCGCTACGCGAACGTCTTCGAGGTCAGCTCCAACTCGGGCGACGAGATCGCCGTTACCGCGGATAAGGGCCCGTTGAACGGCATCAAGGTGAAGGACGTCTTCGTTGTCGAGAACATGCGGCCCGGCGCGGCGAAACACTGAGGGCGGCCTCGCAGTACACGCCGGTCAGCGGATGCGGTTAGGGCTCGCCTCCAACGCGCGCCGTCGCTCCGCAGGCATCGCGTCAAGCATCTCCTGCGGGTACTCGACACGGTGCTTGCCCACCTGCAGGACGAGCGCCGATGGTTTTTGGCTAAAGCACCAATCGCAGCGGCCGATCGCGCCCGTCGGGATAAAGCGGCGACAGTCAAAGCAGCGGTCGCGCTCGCGCAGCGGTCGCCGCACTGCGTTTCGCCGGTACACCATCAGCGTGTCGCGAAGGCGCGGCCAGTTCGGCAGCCGCACTTCCTCCTCTAGCGTCCAGTTGAGCGCCAGTTCACGATGGAAGCGCACTGAGCCGGTTGCGCCTTCGCCGACGAACACCAGCTTGTCGCCGCGATAGGCCCGCACCACCGCATAGCTAGACGCATCGTCGTCAAACGGCGGCCAGCAAAGGAAGAGCGTGCGTTCGCCGTGCCGCCGCGCCGCAACGGTCGATTCCTGGGCCTCGACTGTTGTCCACGCCTCGCGAGCAAAGCGGTGGTACTCGTTGGATGACTTCCCCGGCGGTGCCGCGTCGTAGGCGACCACATCGACACCGCGCTCCCTGAGCAGCGCGCTCCAGTAACCCATGCCCGCGCCGCACTCCACAAGCGGCGCGTGCGCCGCCAGCGTTTGGAGCGCCCGCTCGTTCGGCACGCCCCAGCAGAAAAGTGAAGCGAGCTCGCGCCGCCGTTCTTCCAGGTCGAGCTCGGGCCAGAGCTCGCGCGGCGCGGCCAGCAGCATCGTCATCAGCTCGAGACACGGGTTTTCGCCCGCCGCGAGCTGCGCCGCGCGCGCCTGCTCATGCAAGCGCGCACGGTACTCGGCAAGTACCTGTTCGGCGTCCAACTAGCCCCGCGTATCGAGCACGCCGGTGTCGTAGACGATCTTGCCGTCCACGATCGTCATGACCGAGCGGATCTTCTTCAGCCCCTCATTCGGGACGGTGAAGTAGTCGCTGTTCAAAACGACCAGATCGGCGAGCTTGCCGTCTTCGATCGTGCCGAGCTGATCCTCCTCGCGCAGGAACCAGCCGTTCTGCCGCGTATAGAGGCTCAACGCCTCCTGTCGGTTGATCTGCTGGTTCGGGTTGATCAGCACGCCCTTGGTGTTGATGCCGGTGGTAGCGAAGTACATGTGCAGCCACGGGTTCATCGGCGCGATCTGCATGCCGTCGGAGCTCATGC
>DASRFY010000200.1:0-15021 GCA_035651315.1 Burkholderiales bacterium | reverse complement strand
GTTGCGGGACGACGTAGCCGGTGGCGTTGAGCAGGGTGTAGTTCAGCGACGGGTAGGCGTTTGCCACGATCGTCGTTTCCACTACCGGCGGCGCATAGAGTCGGATCGCCGCGAACCCGCCGGCGGCGGCGACGGCGAAGGCGACGAGCGCGATCCTCGTCCAGCGGCGGCGCTTTCGCGGCGCGCCCAGCGACAAGGCGCTGCGATCGATCTTGAGCTTCGAGAGGTCGGCGGGTTCCATGTGCATTTCCGGAGCGATGCCGGCGCCATGCAGGGCGCTTGCGACAGGCGTCGCCGGTCGCGGTTCGATCCACCAAGAACGCAGATTATCGGAAAAGCATTGCGCCCGTCCCGCGCCGTGCGGCCATGGTTTCCCGGCCCGCGGCGGCCATTGTTGACTTTGCCCTCCGGCGGGCGGTAAATGTTTGCGCGCGACACCGACGCGTCATCGGGACTGCGGCAAGGACGTTATTATCGGTAAGGACGTGAATCTTCGTATGCGCACTCGTGTCCTTCTCCTGCAATGCGCCGCGCTGGGCCTCTTCCTGGCCCTCGCGGCGGGCCCCGCCTCTGCCGAGGTCTACCGCTGCGTGGGACCGGGCGGCCGGACGCTGTACAGCGATGCGCCGTGTCCGCACGGCTCGGTTTCGGCGCGGGAGATCTCGCAGCAGGTCGGCGCCTGCGTTACCGATACCTGCGCCGCGAAACGCGAGGCGCAAACCGACGCGGCGCTTCGGAAACTGCAGCAAGACAAGACGGAGCTGGCGCGGATGCAGGAGCTGCGGGTGCGCCAGGAAGAAGCCTGGCTGAAGGCCACGGCGGCGCAACGCGAAGCGGAAGCGGCCGCCGCCCGCTATGCACCGCAGGAGGACAGCTACGGCGCGTTCTATCCGCTCTGGTGGTTCCCGCAACCTTTCTTCTCCTGCCGGCGGCATCACTTCGCGCCGAACAATCCCGGCTGCATGCAGAGTTCGGTTTTCCCGCCCGCGACGGTGTTCCCGCCGGCGGTCACGCCACCGACCGGCACCCGCGGCACGATGCGCCACGCCGGATTTCCGCGCAGCCGCGCCCGGATGCCTTCCGGCGGACTTCGCCTGCGCTGATCGCGGTCGCCGCTCGCGCGACCGCCCGTATCCTGCGCGCCGTACAATGGCGGCGTTCGCCCGTCCTTTTGGTCTCACGCCAGGAAGAGATGCCCGCCACCGTTTCCGCGGCGCATGCCGCCATCGAAAGCTTCGTCGGCCAACTGTGGGACGAGGAAATCGTCCCGCGCCTCATCGACTACATCCGCATTCCCTGCAAGTCGCCGCACTTCGACCCTGACTGGGCGCGCAACGGTCACATCGAATCTGCGGTGCGGCTTGCCGAAAGCTGGTGTAAGGCGCAGCCGGTGCAGAAGCTGCGCGTCGAGGTTGTGCGGCTGGAAGGACGCACGCCGGTCCTGCTGTTCGAGACCCCGGGCGATGCGCCCGGCACGGTACTGATGTACGGCCACCTCGACAAGCAGCCGGAGATGACCGGCTGGCGCGACGCGTTCGGGCCGTGGATCCCGGTACTCCACGAGGGCAGGCTGTACGGCCGCGGCGGCGCCGACGACGGCTATGCGGTTTTCGCCTCGCTCGCCGCAGTGCGGGCGCTCGAGGAGCAGCGCGCGCGCCATGCACGCATCGTCGGCATCATCGAGTGCTGCGAGGAAAGCGGCAGCTACGACCTGCCCGCGTATCTCGAAGCCCTCGCGCCGCGCATCGGCACGCCCGACCTCGTGATCGGCCTGGACTCGGGCTGCGGCAACTACGACCAGCTCTGGGTGACGACCAGCCTGCGCGGCATCGCCGCCGGCACGCTCACCGTCGAGGTGCTCACCGAAGGCGTGCACTCGGGCGACGCGAGCGGCGTCGTGCCCTCGTCGTTCCGCATCGCGCGCCTGCTGCTGGAGCGCATCGAGGATGCCGGTACCGGCCGCATCGTGCCGAAGGAATTCCACTGCGAAATCCCCGCCGAGCGCCGCGAACAGGCGGCGGCCGCCGGCCGCGTGCTGCGCAATGCGATCTGGAAGAAATTCCCCTTCGCAGGCAAGACCCGGCCGATGACGGAGGATCCGGCGGACGCGGTGCTGAACCGCACCTGGCGGCCGTTCCTCTCGGTGATCGGCGCGGACGGAATGCCCGCGATCAAGGATGCCGGCAACGTGCTGCGGCCGATGACCGCGCTGAAACTTTCGCTGCGCATCCCGCCGCTCGTCGACGGCAAGCGCGCCACCGAGGACATGAAACGCATCCTCGAGGCCGATGCGCCGGAAGGCGCGATCGTGCGCTTCGATCCCGACCAGGGCGCGACCGGCTGGAACGCGCCTGCCACCGCGCCATGGCTGAAGGAGGCGGTGGAGAAAGCGTCGCAGGCTGCGTTCCACAAGCCGGCGGTGATGATGGGCGAGGGCGGCACCATCCCGTTCATGGCGATGCTCGGCCAGCGGTTCCCCGATGCGCAGTTCCTGATCACCGGCGTGCTGGGCCCGCACTCCAACGCCCACGGGCCGAACGAGTTCCTGCACCTCTCCTACGCGAAGAAACTCACCGCCTGCGTGGCGCAGGTGATCGCGGCGCACGCCGCGCGCAAGAGCTCCTGAAAGAAGCTCTCAACGCGGGGAAGGGAGAAAATCAAGCGAACCACCAAGGCACCAAGAGCAGCAGGAAGTCGAAAGCAAGAAGCAGGATCCCTTGATGCATTCCGCAACGCGCGGAATCGTCACGTCCCGATCATCCCCGCATCGCGCAGGAACTGTGCGCACAGTGCCGTAAGCGGCGCTCCCCGGCGTTCGCAGAACGGATGGCCGCCCGGTCCGCCGCTCCATGCATGTCCGAGGCCCTCGACCACGATGCGTCGCAGCCACAGGCTGCCGTTCGAACGGTAGTCGGTGACCGCCGCGATGGCGGAACCCGGAGCCGCATCGGATTTATCTGCATGGATGCCCGCGCGGCGCAGCGACTCCAGCGCCTGCGCCAGTAGTTGCTCCGCGCAGCGCGGATGCACGACTCGATCGGCCGAGCCATGGATGATCGCCAGCGGCGCGCACGCGCCGTTCCCGGCGCCGAGGGCGTGAAGCGGATCGAACGCGAGCCCGCGCCGCATGACGTCGTGCGGACTCTGCATATGGAATTTGCCGAGCAGCGGCGGGGCCGCCACCGTCACCACCGCGCGAAAGCGATCGGAGCGGTGAAACGCAAGAAGCGCGGCCAGCGCGCCGCCGGCGGACATGCCGACCGCCGCGACGGCGCTTTCATCCACGCGCACTCGCGCGGCCGCGTCGTCGATCATCGCCGTGATGACCGCCAGCTCGCCCTCTCCGCGCTGGGCGGCCGGTTGGAACCAGTTCCAGCATCGAAACAGGTTCGCCAGCCTGCGCTGGTCGGGGCACAGAAGACGCACGCGCGATCGGTCGGCAAAGTCCGTCCAGCCCGCCGCGTAGGCGAAGCTCAAGGCGCGTTGCTTGCAGCCGTGCAGGACGACGATCAGCGGCGCGCTCTCGTCGTCGGCCAGGGAGGCGGGCGCATACAGGCCGTACCGCCAGGTGCGCACCGCCAGGTGGCCCAAATAGAGCCGGGCGCCCGGCATTTTGAGCCGGCCGCGCCGCCATTGCCTTTGCCACAGGCCGAGCCGCACCAGCAGCCAGATGCGCGATGCGCGCATGCGGCGGATTACCCAGGTGAACATAAGCGAAAACTAACACGCCGCCGCCGATTTCCGCGAGATCTCTGCGCGGAAAGCTACCGCCCTTGTCACGGAGGACAAGAAGGATGCGGAGGAGAAGAAAAAGAGTAAGCCGAACCACCAAACACACCAAGGGCACCAAGGACGCGAAGGCAGGAGGCAATGCCTCGCCCGGCGCCCTTTCAGGCCCGCTTCGTGGCCGGAATTTTCTGGTCGTGCCGGCTGGTTGCTCTTCCGAACGAGGAGCGGGCGATCGCAAGCTGGCAATTCAAGCGCGACGGAACTAGAAGGGATATCGGAGAAATTACGGAGGCAAAGGAATGATCGCCAACGATCAAGAGCTAAAAGTCACGCTTGAGCGTATTGCCCAGTTCCAGGCCCAAGTAGCGCACCTTCGGAAATGCAACCGGGAGCGTGTGGCGAGTTGGCTTCACGCCCGTTCCGACGTCAGGCGATGATCAGGCCGCTCTTTTGTGGATTTGAGGGCTGGCGATTATCCTCGCGAGGTCCTTGCGCGAAGCTCCGACCGCACGCAGCGAGCGGACAAGAAGATCCAGCGAGACCGAAGCCTCGCCCGCCTCCATCGTTGCAACCCGCTATTGACGCGACGTCGCTGCCTCGGCGAGGTCTGCCTGCGTCAGGTTTCGACGAATCGAGCGCGCTACCCTTGGTCAGGCAGCCGTACGTGCGCCTTGCCGGCGGCGGTCCGCGAAGCGCCGATCGGGGAAAGGAATGGGACGGATCTCGCCCCGGCGCTCGCCGACGCGCAACTCGACTGCGCGCGCGCGTGCTTGGCGCCGGTCCGAGACACGGCGATCGGAAAAAGGAATGGGATGGATGACGACACGGCGCTCGCCCACGCGCAGCTCGATATCGATCCCGCGCCGGACGGTTCCGCGTGGGCGCAGCGTTGCGTACACGTGGACCGGCCCGACGGTGAAGTTGTAGATATCCTCCATGGGCGATGCGTCCTCCGGAGCGCTGATCTCGAAATCGCGGCACAGCATCGCCATCACCATCTTGATCTGCAGCATGGCGAGCTGCCTGCCGGGGCAAGTGCGTGGCGCCGCTCCGAAGGGCATGAACGCTTTTGCGTTGTGCGCGCCGTCGTGATGCTCCGCCCCTTTGAGCCAGCGTTCGGGCCGGAATTCCTGCGGCTGCGCGAAATTCTCCTCCTGCGTGCCCAGGTGCGCGCTGAGCGCGAGGATGGGCGTGCCCTTGGGCACGAACACGTCCCGGATCCGTACGTCCTCGTTCGGCTCCAGGAACAACACGTGGCCCGCGACCGGCTTGCAGCGCATGGCCTCGTGGGCGAAGGCCTCGATGTAGCGCAATCTGTCCGGCGTCGTCGGATCCTGCCACGGCTGGTCGGCCATGCCGATGACGCGATCGACTTCTTCCTGGACCGCGGCCTGAACGCGCGGGTACTGCATCAGGAAGTGGACCATGTACGAGATGGAATTGGCGGTCGTGTCCTCTCCGGCGAGAAGCAGGGTCATGACGTTGGCCGCGATCTCGTCGTCGCGGGGCCCCTCCTCGCCGTCCTGCTCCTGCGCGGCGATCAGCGCCTCGAGAAGATTCCTGGGGCGAGTGCGCAGCTCGGAGTTTGCGGCAAGACGGGCGCGCGTCTCCGCGATCAATCCGTCGATGATCCCGCCAATCTCCTTCACGGCATCGGCCGCTTCGCGGTCGGCGGGCAGCGGCAGGTAGCGCCAATACGGGAAGAGAGCGGTCACGCGCCGCGCGACCGCCGGGAAAATCTTGTCGAGATGGTTCTGGATCGGATCGACCTGCTCTTCGAGCGAGTTGAGGTCCTTGCCGAACGCGAGGCCGCTGGTCACGTCCACCGTCAGCCGCATCAGGTCGACGTGCACGTCGATGGGCGTGCCGGCCAGAGCCGCCCGCCACCAGCGGCGACGCAGCCGCCCGACCACCTGTTCCAGACGGGGAATGAATTCCCGCAGATGGCCCCCGTTCAGCGCGTGCATGACGAACTTGCGCTGGCGCTTCCATTCCGCGCCCTCCGCCGTGAACAGCCCGTCGGCTTTGATGTCGGTGGCAATGCCTTCCAGCCTGCGCCAGCGACGGAAACGCTCAGGCCGGTCGCGCAGCACCTGCTGAATCGTCTCGGCGTCCGCGATCGTGAGGATGCGGGTGGTCGCGACCCGGAATACGAACAGCGGGCCGAACCGGTCGGCCCAGCTCCCGATCAGGCGATGCAGCTCCTTCGGCTTCAGCTCGAGCGCGTTTCCCAGCAGGGGAATGCCGCGCGGACCGGGCAACTCGTCCAGCGTGCGCAGCGCCGGTGCATCGGGATTCGATTCGCAGACCGAGGGTGCAGCAGGGTTTTGCATTTTTTACTTCTCCGGATGGGATCCCGAAGCCGGGTTCGCGTCGCGCGCTCGGCACGCCTGCGACAGCAGGTGTAGTCGGAGCGTCCCGATGAGTGTAGAAAAATCGTATGACGGGATCAAGCCATCGCTACTGCAGTTGCGACTTCGCACTGCCCGAAATCCGGGGAAAACTTATCAAAGTGTGAGGTTTGAGGCGGTTTATGGCGTGGCGCCCGGTCGCAAGGCAGCGCCCGCTCGGCTGGATCGGGGGCGGCAATGGGTTGATTCGGGGTCGGTGCGAGCCCGCGAGACGCGCCCCATGATTGCGCGCCGGGTTCACGAAACGAGGTCGCGCTTCGCGCGTGACGCTACTTGCGCGCGAGCGGCGCGGAGCGCGTCGCGCACCAGGGCGACGAGCGCGTGCTGCTCCGCGCGCGGGGTAAAAAGCTTCCGGCGCGCACGCACCGCGCGCGCAAGGCGCGCGTAGAACGCCGGCTCGTCGGCGGCGCGCTGGATCAGCCGCGCGAGCGCCGCGCTGTCGCCGAACCGGAAGTAGCCGGGGTAGTCGCGCCCGAGCATGCCGACGTTGCCGGAGATGCGCGAGGCGAGCACCGGCGTGCCGATGCGCGCCGCTTCGGCGATCACGTTCGCGCCGCCTTCCATTGCCGAGCTGACCACCAGCAGGTGGCTGCGCGCGATCCACGCCAGCGCGCGCGCATGGGGGACGCTGCCGACCCAGCGGTAACGCGGCTCGCGCGCCGCATACGCCCGCGCGGCGCGCGCCATCTCTGCGCTTAGCGCCTCGCCCACCTGCACCACTTCGATCCCGGCGCGCCCGGCCAGGTGCGCGAGCGCCTCGACGGCGCGGAACGGATCCTTCTCCTCGCGCAGATGCCCGACCACCGCGACGCGGAAGCGCCGCGCCGGCGGCGCGCGCCGCGCCCCCTCGGGGGCCGACTGGTAGATCACGTGCGTACGCGGGCGATAGCGACGCTTGAGCGCGCGCTTGCCCTCGTCCTGGAGCACGACCAGGCGCGTGGCAAGCGCGAGCGAGCGGCGCGCTTCCGCGGAGACCGCGAGGTCGCGATAGAGGTCGGTGCCGGTCAGTACCACGACCAGCGCGCCTTCGGGATTCGCGCTACGGAATTGCGCGATCGAGCCGTGGCTGCGGCGCGCGTGCAGCGCGAGCAGCACGTCGCAACGCTCGCCCTCCCACTGCGTCGAGACGGCGACGCGATGGCCGGCGGCGCGCAGCAGCCGCGCCCAGCGCACCGCGGTCTGGCGGTTGCCGCCGCGATTGCCGACCCGCGCCGGCGTCACGATCCTGATTTCAGCCATCGGTCGCACCCTTTGCGTTTGTGCGCGTGCCGCGCAATACTGCACCCGTCCGAATTCTCCGGAGGGCCAGTTGGCGGCGATCTTAAACGAGGGCGGACCCGCGCTGTCGATCGAGGCGGACCGGCTTGCCCGCGACCTGGTCGCGAGCCGCGCGCGCATGCTGCGCATCACCGCCGGCCTCGACGGCGAGCGGCTCTTCGGGCCGAAGCTCGCTATCGTGAACCCGCCGTTGTGGGAGATCGGGCACGTCGCCTGGTTCCAGGAACGCTGGTGCCTGCGGCTGCGCGCCGACGGCTCGCTCGCCGAGCCGATGCTCGCCGGCGCCGACGCGCTGTACGACTCGGCGAAGGTGGCGCACGACACGCGCTGGGACCTGCCGCTGCCCGACCTCGCCGCCACCCGCGCCTACGGCGAAGAAGTGCTGGCGCGCGTGCTGGCGCGCATCGAGCGCGAGCCGGAGAACGCCGCGCTGTGCTACTTCGTGCGCCTGGCGACGTTTCACGAAGACATGCACGCCGAGGCCTTCCATTACACGCGCCAGACGCTCGGCTACGAGGACCCGTTCGCCGCCGTGCCTGCGACGACGTCGGCGGCGGTCCCGCGCGGCGACGTCGAGCTTGCCGGCGGCGGCTTCGAGCTGGGCGCGAACGCCACCGAGGGATTCGTGTTCGACAACGAGAAGTGGGCGCACAGGGTGGAAATCGCGCCATTTCGCATCTCGCGCTGCGCGGTGACGAACGCGGAATTCCTCGCCTTCGTCGAAGCCGACGGGTATGCGCGCCGCGAGTTCTGGAGCGAGGAGGGCTGGGCGTGGCGCACCGGAGCCGATGCCCGGGCGCCGCGCTACTGGAAGTGGCGCGAGGGCGCCTGGTTGCAGCGCCGCTTCGCGCGCTGGCTGCCGCTCGCGCCGGACGAGCCGGTGCTGCACGTCAACTGGTACGAGGCGAACGCGTTTTGCCGCTACGCCGGGCGCAGGCTGCCGAGCGAGCCGGAGTGGGAGTACACGGCGAGCGTGGACATCGGAGAAAAGCGCCGCTACCCGTGGGGAGCGGACGAGCCCACGCCCGAGCGCGCCAACCTGGAGGCGGCGGCGCCGCTGCCGGTCGCAAATCTTCCCGCGGGGGAAAGCGCGGGAGGCTGCCGGCAGCTCATCGGCAACGTCTGGGAGTGGACCGCCAGCACCTTCGGTCCCTATCCCGGTTTCGTCGTCGATCCGTACCGCGAGTATTCGGCGCCCTGGTTCGGCACCCACAAGGTGCTGCGCGGCGGCAGCTTCGCGACGCCGGCGCGGCTCATCCGCAACACCTGGCGCAACTTCTACACGCCGGACCGCGGCGACATCTTTGCCGGCTTTCGCACCTGCGCGGCAGACTGACCGGTCCTTCACGGGCCATCCTGTAAGGGCGCGCGGCTGCAGGCTGACCAAGGATTCGCAAGCGGCCGCGGCAGGGCGCCGGGGCCGCACATTCATGGGGAGGCGGCGTGAGCAAACGGTTCGATGCAATCGTGGTGGGCGCAGGCCAGGCAGGCCCCGCGCTCGCCGTGCGGCTGGCGAGCGCCGGCATGCAGACCGCGCTCATCGAGCGCAACCTGTTCGGCGGAACCTGCGTCAATACCGGCTGTATCCCGACCAAGACCCTGGTGGCGAGCGCGCGCGTCGCGCATGTCGCGCGCGGCGCGGCTCCCTACGGCGTGGACATCGATGGCGCGGTCAGCGTCGACATGCGCAGGGTGAAGGCGCGCAAGGACGCAGTGGTCGAGGCTTCGCGCAACGGCGTCGAGAGCTGGCTGCGCGGTACGCCGAATGTCTCCGTCATCCGGGGGCATGCGCGATTCGCCGGGCCGAAGCGGCTGGCGGTGGACGGCGAGCACTACGAGGCGGAGCGCATTTTCCTGAACGTCGGCGCCAGGCCGAGCGCGCCGCCGATCGCGGGCTTGTCCGAGGTGCCCAACCTCACCAGCTCGACGATGATGGACGTCGATTTCCTGCCGCAGCACCTGGTGGTGATCGGCGGCAGCTACATCGGGCTCGAGTTCGCGCAGATGTATCGCCGCTTCGGCGCACGGGTGAGCGTAGTCGAGATGGCGCCGCGCATCATCCCGCGCGAAGACCCGGAAGTCTCGGACGCCATCCGCGGGGTGCTCGAGAAGGAAGGCGTGGAGATCCACACCGGCGCGCAGTGCATCTCGGTGCGCAAGGACGGCGCCGGCATCGCGCTCGGCGTGGCGTGCGAGGGCGAAGCGCCGGCGATCCGCGGCAGCCATCTGCTGGTGGCAGCCGGGCGCCGGCCGAACACCGACGACCTCGCGCTGGACGCCGCCGGCATCGAGACCGACGCGCAGGGCTACATCCCGGTGAACGACGCGCTCGAAACGCGCGTGCCCGGCGTGTACGCGCTGGGCGACGTGAACCGGCGCGGCGCGTTCACGCACACGTCGTACAACGACTACGAGATCGTCGCCGCCAATCTTCTAGACGGCACGAATCGCAAGGTCTCGGAGCGCATCCCGGTCTACGCGCTGTTCGTCGATCCGCCGCTCGGGCGCGTCGGGGCGACCGAAGCCGAGGTGCGCAAGTCGGGTCGGCCGGCGCTCGTGGCGCGCATGCCGATGTCGCGCGTCGGGCGCGCGCGCGAGCGCGGCGAGACCGCGGGCTTCATGAAAGCGGTGGTGGACGCGCAGACGGAAAAAATCCTCGGCGCCGCGATCTTCGGCATCGAAGGCGACGAGGCAATTCATGTGTTCATCGAGGCGATGAACGCCGGCCTGCCGTACACCGCGATCCAGCGCGCCGTGGCGATCCATCCCACCGTTGCCGAGCTGCTGCCCACACTGCTCGAAAGGTTGAAGCCGCTCGAATAGCGGAACGGCGCGGCGAAACGGCCGTGGGGACCTTCAGGCCCTGAGCCCCGGCGAGATCAGACGGCGATCCAGCGCGTCGAACAGCACCTGCACCAGCAGCGCGAGCGCGGCGGCCGGTACTGCACCCGCGAGCAGCATGCCGTTGTCGTTGAGCGCCAGCCCGGTGACGATGCGCTCGCCGTAGCCCCCCGCGCCGATGAACGCGGCGATCGTGGCCGTGCCGACATTGATCACGGCGGACGTCTTGACGCCGGCCAGGATCGAGCGCGCCGCCAGCGGCAGCTCGACCAGGCGCAGGCGCGCGCCAGGTGGAAGTCCCAGCGCGCGCGCCGACTCGCGCAGTTGCGGCGGGATGTCGGCGAGACCGCTGTGCGTGTTGCGCACGATCGGCAGCAGCGAATAGAGAAAGAGCGCAACCAGCGCCGGCGCCGTGCCGATGGTCCCCAGCAGCGGGATCAGGAAGGCAAGCAACGCCAGCGACGGCACGGTTTGCACCACGCTGACGCTGCCGAGAATCGGTTGCGCCGCCAGCGGCTGCCGGGCGGCCCAGATTCCCAGCGGCACGCCGATCAGCACCGCCGCGGCGAGCGATGCGAACACGAGCATCAGGTGCTGCCGGGTGAGGCGCCAGAAATCGGGGCCGAACAGCAGGGCGAGCCACCCGCTTCCGGTTTTCCTGCCCGACACCGCGCCGCCCTTTGCCGCCAGGAATTCCCCGGCGATGGCCTTGAAGGACTTGCCGCCCAGTTCCGCTTCGGCGTTCATCGAGATCATGGCCGCTTCGTCGATGCGGCCCTCGAGACCGGTCAATGCCGCCCACGCACCGGGAAAACGCTGCGGCACGTCGAGCCGATAGACGAAGACGGCGGCGTACTCGGGGAAGAAATGCTTGTCGTCTTCCAGCACGCGCAAGCGGTACTTCTCGATCTTGGCATCGGTCGAGTAGATGTCCGTCACGTCGATCTGGCCCTGCGCGATCGCCTCGTACGCGAGCCCGTGGTCGAGCCCGCGCGGCGACTGCGGCAGAGCGTAGGTCCGCTTCAGCCCCGGCCAGCCGTCGCCGCGGTGCAGGAACTCATGCGACAGGCCCAGCCGCAGCTCAGGGTGCTGCCGCAGGTCTCCGATGGTCTTCAGATTCAGTTTTTGCGCTTTCGCCTCCGGCAGCGCCAGCGCATAGGTGTTGTCGAAGCCGAGCTTGACCGCCGCGCCCAGTCCGAGCGGGCGCAGGCCGCGGTTGAGCGAATCGAGGTCGGTCGCCTCGGTCTTCAGCAGTTCGCGCGCGATCGTGCCGGTGTAGTCGGGATAGAGGTGGATGCCGCCGGCCTTGAGCGCTTCGAACAGGATCGCCGTGTTGCCCAGTCCCTGCCGATGCACCGCCGGCTGGCCCGCGGCCTGCGCGGTCTGCGTGGCGATCTCGCCGAGGATGTAGGACTCCGTGAAGCGCTTGGAGCCGACGACCAGCTCGTCGGCCGGGGCGCTCGCCGCCAGCAGCAGGAGGCCAAGACCTGCGATCGACGCCCCGAGGGCGACTCGTGCGGTGCCGGCGTCGCGGCGGTTCATGTGTCTCATGCCGCTGCCAGACGCGGATCCACCCGCTGCGCACGAATGAACTCGGAGACGAAAGGCTCGGCCGGCCGCGCGAGCAGATCGTCCAGCGTGCCGCGCTGGATGACTTTCCCGTCCCGCATCAGCACGATCTCGTCCGCGAAGTGGGCGGCCTCGTGCATGTCGTGCGTGACCAGCACCACCGTCTTGGCGAGGCGCGCGAAGACGTTTTTCAGATCGGCCTGCAGCGCGTGGCGCGTCACCGGATCCAGCGCCCCCAGCGGCTCGTCCATGAGCAGCGCGGGCGGATCGAGCATCAACGCGCGCATCAGCGCCACCCGCTGGCGCTGCCCGCCGGACAGGTCGCGCGGATAGCGGTCCAGAACGTTGTACGGGATCTGCACCAGCTCCGCCAGCTCCGCACAGCGGCGCGCGACGTCCTCGTCGCCGCGGCGGAGAAATCGCGCCATGAGCGTGACATTCCGCGCCGCGGTGAGATGCGGAAACAGACCGCCTTCCTGGATGACGTATCCGATCCGGTGGCGCAGTGTCTGCGCATTCGCCCGCGTCAGCACTTCGCCGTCCAGCACCACGCTGCCGCTGTCCGGCGTCATGAGACCCAGCATCAGCCGCAGCAGCGTGGTCTTGCCGCAGCCGCTCGGTCCGATGACGACCGTGGTACGGCCGGACGGGAAAGACAGCGTGGTCGGCGCCAGCACCTGCAGGCTGCCGAAGGACTTGGCCACGCCCTTGAGCGAGATCATTTCAGACGCTCAGCCGAGAAGCAAAACGCAAAGGACGCAAAGGAAAAAAGAAAGATCGCAAAGGAATGCCGGAGTGAACGAGGCTGGAATCCGCGGCGCATTACGGCTCGGCGACGGTCGGTGTAGCTGAGAACGGGCGCACGGTTCCCGTTCCTAACGTGGCGCCAGTGATCACCGGTTTCCCCTGTGACGGTTTTGTTTGCGTTCTTTGCGCTGCTTTGCGGCCTTTGCGTTGCGATTCCCTTTTTGATTCTCTCTGCGTCCTCTGTGTCCTCTGCGTTGAGGTTTTGATGTTCTTTACGTCCTTTGCACTCCTTCGTGACCTTTGCGCCTCGCTTTTTGTTTCTCGAAAAGAAAAATCAAACCACGGCGACGCGCGCCGGGCCCGCGCCGATCTCGCCGATCACCGCCGCACGGTCGAAGCCGTCGCTCTTGAAGATGTCCAGCACCTTGTCCACCGCTTCCGGTGCGCAGGTCACCAGCAGGCCGCCGCTCGTCTGCGGATCGCAGAGCAGCCAGCGCTCGACTTCGCCGTGTCCGTTGAGGTCCACGTTGCTTCCGTAGCTCGCCCAGTTGCGCTTGGATGCGCCGGTCACGTAGCCCTCGCGCACCAGTTCCGTCACCGCGGGCAACAGCGGCACCGCGTCCCAGCGGATGGTCGCGTTCACCTTCGAGCCTTTGCACACTTCCAGCAGATGGCCGAGCAGGCCGAAGCCGGTGACGTCGGTCAGCGCATGCACCGCGGGAAGCGCGGCTAGCTTCGTTCCCGGCGTGTTCAGTTTCGTCGTGCTGGCGAGCATCGCCCGGTAGTGCTCGTCGCGCAGCTTCTCTTTCTTGAGCGCGGCGCTGTAGATGCCCACGCCCAGGCCCTTGCCGAGCACGATCCTGTCGCCGGGCCTGGCCTCCGCGTTGCGCTTCATGTGCTTCGGGTTGACCAGGCCGATCGCCACCAGGCCGTAGATCGGTTCCACCGAATCAATGCTGTGCCCGCCCGCGATGGGGATGCCGGCCGTCTTGCACACCGACTCCCCGCCTTCCAGGATCCTGCGGATGGTCTCCACCGGCAGCTTGTCGATCGGCATGCCTACGATCGCCAGCGCGAAAAGGGGCGTGCCGCCCATGGCATAGACGTCGGCGAGGGCATTGGTGGCCGCGATCGTGCCGAAGTCGAACGGATCGTCGACGATCGGCATGAAGAAGTCGGTCGTGGCGACGATCGCCTGCTCGTCGTTGATCCGATACACGGCGGCGTCGTCGCTGGTCTCGATGCCCACCAGCAGGTCCTTGGGCACGAAGCCCTTGGCGGTATTGGCGAGAATGTTCTCGAGCACGCCGGGCGCGAGCTTGCAGCCGCAGCCGCCGCCGTGGGCGAGGCTGGTCAGGCGCGGGATCGGAGTGTCAGGAGCGTTCATGGCGTTCCTCCGGAGTCGAATAATCGGATTCTAGCCCGGTTCGCATGCATGCCGGGTGATCTCGGCGCACCGAAACGCGCCGCGCTTGCGGGGGATCGGAAAGAGAAGAGAAATTCGGTCGAGCCACCGAGACACCAAGCGCACCAGGAATGCAGACGCAAGCAACAAGACGCGATCTTTACTTATGACCTTGAGGGCAAAGAGGGAACCGTACACATGAAAGCTTCGAGGCTCTCGGCAGGCGCGAGCGGATACTCCTACAAGGAATGGAAGGGACACTTCTATCCTGAGGACATCAAGCCGGACGCCATGCTGGCCTGGTACGCCGGGCGCCTTCCGACAGTCGAGATCAACAACACCTTCTATCGGATGCCCAAGACGGAGGTGGTCGAGAACTGGGCAAAGGCGACGCCGGAGAACTTCCGGTTCGCGATCAAGGCTCCACGGCGCATCACTCACGATATGCGGCTCAAGGCGGATGAGGCGGCCGATTCGGTGGCTCTTCCAAGAACCTGCAGCAGTGGGCGGACAGGCTGGCTGCCACGGCGTGGCGCGAGATCTGCGTGTATTTCATGCACGAGCTGACGGCGCCGGCATACGCGCAGACACTGATGCGGTTTGGGACGACCTGAGATCGTCGTTCGCATCGGCAGGAGATCGAAACATGGTGGTCCGCATCGCAGTTGTGGAAGGTGTCGCCGCGGATGACCATTATGGCGACGTGCCGGTCGGCGCAACCGCCTGCGGGAGGAAGTCGCTACCTGACATGTTGAACAGTCCGGCGGGAAGGAATAGATTTCACGGCTTCACGGAGGAGTCCCCATGAAAATCTCCCTTAACGTCAATGGCGAGACGTCCGCCGTCGAAGTCGACGACCCGCAGATGCCGCTGCTCTATGCATTGCGCAACGACCTCGGGCTGCACGGCCCGCGCTTCGGCTGCGGCCTCGGGCAATGCGGCGCCTGCACCGTGCTGCTCGACGGCAAGGCGGTGCGTTCCTGTCTCGTGCCCGTCGGCAACGTGGGCAAAGCCAGGGTGACGACGCTCGAAGGCCTCGGC
>DASRFY010000199.1:0-7685 GCA_035651315.1 Burkholderiales bacterium | reverse complement strand
CGCCGCGCCGTTTCGGTGCTGTCGTACTCATCCTGAATGAACAGGATCTTCAATCCCATGTGGCGCTCGATCTGCCGCGCGAACGCCTCGCACAGGTGGTCGGCTAGGGAAATGCGGACCGAATGATGCAGGATGAGCACGTCGAACAGCGACAGATCGATGTCGCGTTGGAGCTCGGTCGCGGCGATGTCGCAGGGCCCGGTGACGGGGACGAAGTGAATCGCATGGCGCGAGTATTTTTTGAACGCCTCGGCGTGCTCGCGTATCGTGTTCACGTGCATCGAACGGTCGTCGTAGAGCAGAGCGACATTCAGCGTGCTGCCCTTGCCGGCCGCAGAGCGTTGTTCGGTGATCAGCCGCTCTCGCAGCTCGCGATACCGCTCGTCATAGGAATTGCGTCGTGCCGCTTCGCGGCGCCGCGACAGGTGTGCGGGCGAGTGGCGGGTCCGTGCCGCGGCGAGGATCGCGTCGGCGAACCCTTCCGCATCCGCCGCCAACGTGAAAAGATCGACGTCTCGGCGTAACGCGTCGATGGGCACGCTTACGACGGGCAATCCGCACGAGACGTACTCGTACGCCTTGAGCGGAAGAGACACGCGTATGACGTCGTCCTGGTGAAACGGCACGAGGCCGACCGTCGCCTGACACATGAGCCTGCCCAGAGCTTCCGCCCCGAGCTCGCCGAAGTAGCGGACGTTCGGACGAGACTTCAGAGCGGTCCAATCGGGAAGCCGATCGTCCGCGCGGCCGCAAAACCAGAAATCCCAGTCCGGAAGCGCGACCGTAAGCGCGCTGAGCAAGGCGAAATCGACGCGGGCGTTGATGCCTCCCTGATAAATCGCGGCCGGTCGCGCCAGGCCGGAGCTCAGCGGCTGCTCGGCGGCGTGCCGGTCGGCAAGGTACAGCAGGAACTGCGCGTCACAGCCGTTCTCGAGCACCATGCTCGGCCCCCTGTAGCCTCCCTGCTCCCGATAAGACAGCAGCACGCCGTCAGTGACCGCCACGAGGAGGTTCGTATCGCGCAGCATGCGGACAAGCGATCGCTCGAGCTCATCATCGCCGCCGTAGCCGCGCGTACTTCTCTTGAAATAATCCTCCGTGGCATGGTAGACGCGGAATCCCCTGGGAAGCGAGTCCACCACTCGCTGGTACCGTAGCGCGCTGTAGATCCACAACAGCGGGCGCCGGATCCGCCGGCTGCGGAGCAGCGCCGGTAGGTCCTCCGCTTCCAGCTCCTCGGGCCAGCGCGGCACGTACACGAGCTCGAGCCCGGGGTATTCGGTCGCTTCCAGGCGGAGCGAGCTTCCGCGAGCGGCGATCGGCTGCACGAACAGGACCGGCAGGTCGCGAGCGAACCGCGTTGCGTAGTGAAAGCGGTTGCTGCGCGGCTCGGTCTTCCAGTCCGACAAGGTCAGCATCACCACGGCATCGAAGCAATCGGATAGAGGCATCTGCGCCGGGGTCTTACAAGTAGGCCTCGAAGTGGCCTTTCGCGCGGCGGAAAAGCCGCAAGGCGAAAAGGACCAGGACGAGCGAGGCACCAGCGACGATCGAAAGCGCTCCGAGGTCGGGAATCCGATGCTCAAGTAGCGCCGCCCGGTATGCGCTGGAAACGATGAAGAACGGATTAAGCAGCCCGACGACCTGCAGCGGCCGGGGCATGCTCTGCATCGGGTACAGGATGGGGCTGGTTAGGAGGATCATCATGAGAACGTTCGGAAGGACTTGCACGATGTCGCGGAAGAAAACGGCGATGGTCGCCAAGGCCAGCCCGAGACCGGTGAGCAGCAGATAGTGGACCAGCACCACGGGCACGACGAGGAGCGCGTGCCACGTGAGACCGCCGCCGGCCAGAACCAGGACCAGCAGCACGGACAATGCAACCGATAGGGTCACGGCACTCGAGAAAACCGCGGCGATCGGTAAGAGTTCGGTCTTGAACGCGATGTTCTTCACCAGGCTGGCCGCCCCGAGGACCGATACCGCAGCCGCTCCCAGCGCCTCCGTGGTGGCGATCCAGGGTCCATAGCCGGCGATCATCCAGCTCGCGTACGCGCCCGTCGTGTCCGCGCCGGGTACGCGCGTCTTGAAGAGAAAGCCGAAAAGGAAGATGAATACGATCATCATCAGGAGCGGATTCAATATCGCCCAGAGACTGCCGAGCCGGGACCCCATATAGCGGTCGCGCACCGTGATGGAAAGCAGATTAAGGGCGGAGCGGGCGTCCCGGGCGTCAAATCCGAGCATGCTCGATCCCATCGACTCCGTGCACGGTCATTTGCACCGGGTAGAGCAACGCCGGCCGGCCACCGCGCGGCAACTCGTCCGCGAACACCTCCATGATGGTCGAACGGGCCGCCAGCGTTTTTCCCGAAATCAGCTTCGCGGCGACGATATAGCTTCCCGGCGCGAACACCATCGGGCGCAACAGGACTCTCAGGTCCACGCGCCCGTCTTCCTTGACCGGCCCCTCGGCGAGTTCCTGGAACGCGACGAGGCCGTCGAGGCGGGTGATGCGTAGCTCCACGACCGCGCGGGAAACGCCCGGACCCGGCGCGGCGCCGATCCGCACGGCGACGTCGGCGCCAGCCTTTACGGCCGTGCTCGGCTCCTCCGAATCCGCATATGCGATGTCGAGGCGGTCGAAACCGTTTCCTCGCACGTGCGTGCTCTGCATACGCTTCCGGAAGCGCTCGAGCAACTTCACTTCGTCGTCGCGCCGCACTGCGTCTACGTAGGCGCTTGTCACGGTATCGGAATCACCGTCCATGACCAGCTTTCCGGCGTCCATCCAGAGGCAGCGGGTAGACATGTCGCGTATCGCGCGCATGGAGTGCGAGACCATGATGACGATCCGGCCGAGCTCGCAGAGCCGCCGAATCGCCCCATCGGCCTTCTTCGCGAAGTGCGCGTCGCCCGCGGAAAGCGCTTCATCGATGACAAGTATCTCGGGTTCTATGGTCGTGATCATCGCGAAGCCGAGTCTCGCCTTCATCCCGGTGGAGTACGTCCTGACCGGCATGTCGATGAAGTCGCCCAACTCGGCGAAATCGATTACGCGATCGAGGAAGCAGTCGACTTCCCTCCTCGATTTGCCCTGGATCTCCCCGTCCACGTAAATATTCTCGCGTCCGGTGAGCTGCTCCCGCAAGCCGACGCCGAGCGTCATGACCGAAGTCACCTTGCCTGTCACGCGCAAGGTGCCCGACGTCGGCTCGCTCAGGCCCGCGATCATGTGAAGCAAGGTGGACTTTCCTGCGCCGTTGCGTCCAACGATGCCGATGCGCTCGCCTTCACCGATCTTCAGCGATACCTTGTCGACCGCGGGCGTGGCCCCGGCCGTTCCGTAGACTTTCGACAGCTCGTACACCTCGATGGCGAAGCGATCTCGGGTCACGTTAGCGCCATTCCCATTCGACAGGAACGATGAACGATGCGGGGCGTCCGGCGCCATCCACTTGCAGCGTCAGGCCGCGCCCGACCGTCCAGCTCCTGATGTCGTAGTGCTGCTGCGATTCGCCCCCGGACGCCGGACCTCCGAGAAACAGATTGAGGGAGTACGAGCCCGGAGCGAGCGGCAGGCGCGGGATGTCGAGCCGGACGGTATAGCGCCCGGCCGTGGCGCCCAAGGGCAAATCATTACCGAGCAGCACGATTTCCCAGCCGACGCCGATGCGCAGAATCTCGATCGAGTAACCCAGCGAGACGGGTCGGGATTCGAGCAATTCCACGTCGAAGACGATGCGAGCATCCTCCCCGGCGCGCGCAAGGAAGACGGCGTCCTCGGCGACGTCCAGGCGCGCTACCGTAGGCGTTGGAGCCTCGATGTCGAGATACGACGCGACGATCTTGTCCGACGGTCCGACGCAGTTCACCCGGCCCTGTTCCAGGATGCACGAGCGCTCGCATAGCTTGATCACCGCGGCCCAGTCGTGGGTGACGAGAACACCTGAGGCCCCGGTCGCGAGACGCTCGCGCATCCGCGACCAGCATTTCGCCTGGAAGTGCTCGTCGCCGACCACGAGAAGCTCGTCGATCAGGTAGACATCGTATTTCAGGGCGGTCGCCGACGCGAAGTACAGGCGCATGGCCATTCCCGTGGAGTACGTGTGGATACGCGCGTCGAATGCGTCGTCGAGCTCGGAGAATTCGTGCACGTCCTCGATCAGGCGTTCCAGGTCACCTCGTGGAGCATTCTGCAGCTCGAGGTTGCGTCGGGCGTACTGGCGTCCCGTTAGATAGCCATGCCCGCTTCCCCCCAGCTCGAACAGCCCGCTCAGGTCGCCGTCGACGGACACCGTTCCCCGCGTGGGGCTGTACACGCCGCCCAGCACGCGCAGCAGCGTGCTTTTCCCCGCGCCGTTGCGGCCGAGCACACCGAGGATGCTTCCCTTAGGCACTTCGAGCGACACGTCGTGAAGCGCCCAGACCGAGTCGCCGCGGTACGGGCGGTCCAGGAGAATGCGCAGGAACTGCCCTTCCTTCGACACCGGAAAGACCTTGGCGACGCCGCGGCAGGACAGCGCGACGCCCGTGCCTTGCTCGATCCCGCGCCGAAGCACCTCGTTCGCGCGCATCACGCCCGCCCCAGGAGTTCCATGTAAATGCGCTCCATGCGGCGCGCGCCGGCATCCGCGCTGTGCCACTTCAACGCGAACGCTCGGCTGCGGGCTCCGATTTCGCCGCGCTTCGAGGCATTCGCGACGAGCTCCACGAGCACGTCGCGGATCGTGTCCGGCGTCGCGGACACGATCGGAAGCTCGTCGACGTATTCCGGAATCTCGCGGCGCGCGCTTTCGAGCCACTCCGGGCGCAGATAGCAGATCACCGGCTTGCCGAGCATCATGGCCTCGCGCGCCGTGGCGCCGAACCAGCCGAAGCTCAGCATGTCGAGGAAGATGTCCGCCTGAGCCTGGTAGAAACGCACCTCCTTGTTGGGCACCTTGCTGAAGAAGATGAACTCCACCGGGAACCCCTCGGCCTTGAGTCGCTCGACGAGTGGCCGGTAGACGTGTGTCGACTTGATATTGACGCCGTGCTCGCCCGTACGGCTGTCGAAATTGCCAACGGCGTGATAAAGGGTAACCGTGCCGGGCGGGAAACCCAGCCGATACTTTTCCGGGATGTCGAGCTCGGGCCGCCACATTTCGGTGTCGAGGCAGTAAAACTCCGGTACCTCGTGCACGCGCGGATCGTCGTTGTAATCCACCCGATTGCCGCCAGTCAGGCACTGGTAGTCCGCCATGCTGTTGCGGAACTCCCCCCATGCGAGGTTGCGTTCGTCGCTGCAGACTTGCGGGACGTTCTTCCACGGGCAGATGTTGCACACCGGCTCGCTGCCCCACTTGCCGAAAGAGGTCTGCGAGACGCCATCCAGGCAGCCGTTGTTGCTGTACGCGATCTTCTTGCCTGCGCACTTCAGGAACCGCACTTCGGGTATGTCGCCGCCGAACGATTCGCGAAACCACAGATTGAGCTCGGTACCGAACAGCATGCCGTGCGCGTTGCTGAAGTGGAAGATGTCGTAGTTCCACAGCGCTCGCAGATAGAATCGGATCTTGGCCTTCGGGGCTGAGCCGGTCTCCGGCGCGAACGTGAAGTCCTCACCGTGGTAGTACATCTGCGATTCGAGGTTCGTATCCCAGTTCAGCACGTCGGCGCGCCAGCCGCGGCGGCGCAGGGCGCGGGAGAGATACCAGGCGTTGTAGTACGCCTGTCCGGCGTACAGCACGCTGCGCCTCGGAAAGTACTTGACCCTCAGGCGCAGAGCAAACGCGATCAGGGGCACGAGCCCGCGGACCGCGCTCCACAGCAGGGCGGCGAAGCCTTCTCGCAGCCGGGCCGCGAAGCGCTGCATCCGCGTCCGGGATTCGGCGCCGACCCGTCGCGCCCGGTACGCGCCCCCGAGCAGGACCTTTCGCATCAGCCGCACAGCAGCGCCGCGGTGCCGGCGATGCCGCAGTTCATCATGGCATCGACGATCGAAAGGCCGGGAACGAACTGCGCCGCACCCGCCTGAGCGTACACGGGGTGCTTCAGGTCCTGGTAGATCAGCTGCAGGCCTGCGCGCCCGAATGCAGCGTCGTCCTGGTAACCCTGCGCGCCGCCGCCGCACAGATAAGCGTCACCTCCCACTTCGCGCGTGATCGCGATCAGCCGGTCCGTGCCTTCGCCGCCGGACCCCAGATTCGAACCGAGGATCAACCTATCCGTCCGGAGGCCGAGCGCCTGCGCGATTGCGGTGACGGCCTGCACGTTGTAGCGAGCGATGCTGCACTCCGTCGACGCAAGCAGCGGCTCCACCAGCGCGATAGTCTCCCGGTACGCCGGTGCCCGGCCGTAGCTCGCCGAAAGCGTCCGCATAAGCTTGTCTCGCCAATCGGAGGACTCGTCGAAGCGGATATCCGAGATTCTGCGCACCCCCCTGAACGCCCGATCGATCGGAGCGGTCACCCAGCGCGCCTCTCCGGCCATGAGTATCTTCACGCGGTTCGTCCAGGTGCCGCCCTTTTTTTGCATCTGGACGTTATCGAGAAACACGAAGACGTCGGCTCGCCTGAGCTTGTCGAAATAGCCGAGCCACGGGAAGAAGTTCGGCTGGTGGATCGCGACGATCATCGTCCCTCAAACTCCGAGCGCAGTACGGAGAAGAGGATGAGGTCCTTGAACGCGCCGTCAATGAATGCCGCCTCGCGCAGCCGTCCTTCTTCGCGAAAGCCGGCTCTGACGTACAGGCGTATGGCCGCCGCATTGTCAGCGAGTACATGCAGCCCGATCCGATTAAGGTTGCGGTCGCGGAATCCGAAGCGCACCAGTTGCGACACGGCCGCGGTGCCGTACCGCTTGCCCCGATCGATGCGCGATCCGATTCTTATCTGCAACTCGGCCGACCGGTGCAGGACATGGATGTCATGCAGCTGGCACGTGCCCACCAACCGGCCGTCCGCGCGTATCGCGAACAGTACCAGGTCGTCCCGGCGGCGTACCTGCTCGAACCAGTCGAGATGATTGCGGAAGTGAACCGGCGAGTACGGACTATTAAAGACGACCGTCTCGCGATCGTTGATCCACTCATACAGCAGCTCCAGGTCCTCGGTCCGCACGGCGTCGAGGCGCACTGTGTCGGTGGAGCTAGCGTTCTTTGCGCTTTTCATCGTGGCCTCCGCGGTCGCCGGTCAGGCGGGCTGGAACGTCTCGAACCAGGACTCCAGGCTGAGCAGGGACCAAATCAGCAGTCTTCTGCTCTGCCTACCCTCGAGATGCTCGTTCACGAGCGAAGTGACCGTGGGGCGATCGAGAACGTCGAATATCCTTGCCGACGACGAAAGGATCCGGCGCCGCACGTATTCGATGCTCTCGCCCTTGAACCAGCTCGCGTCGGGCGCCGAGAACCCCTGCTTGTCGCGCCGGGAGACCTCGGCGGGAACGTACCGCTCCATCAGCCGGCGCAGCAGCAGCTTGCCGTCATTGGTGCGCGCCAGATATCTCGCGGTCTTCGGGCCCGGCTCGTTCTCGTCCTGCCGCACGACCTCGGCGAGCTTGCCGAGCTTGAGTCGCACGGGAAGGCGCGATGCGAAGTCGACGAGGTCGTTGTCGAGGAAAGGGACGCGCGTCTCGAGCCCATGAGCCATGCTGAGCTTGTCTTCCATGACCAGCAGGCCGTGGAGGAAGGTCTTTGCCTCCAG